>NZ_UGSI01000002.1:641666-962500 GCF_900454495.1 Paenibacillus macerans | reverse complement strand
GGTACCGTCACTCTCCTGGCAGTTACTCCAGAAGACGTTCTTCCCTGGCAACAGAGCTTTACGATCCGAAAACCTTCATCACTCACGCGGCGTTGCTCCGTCAGACTTTCGTCCATTGCGGAAGATTCCCTACTGCTGCCTCCCGTAGGAGTCTGGGCCGTGTCTCAGTCCCAGTGTGGCCGTTCACCCTCTCAGGTCGGCTACGCATCGTCGCCTTGGTGAGCCGTTACCCCACCAACTAGCTAATGCGCCGCAGGCCCATCCGTAAGTGACAGATTGCTCCGCCTTTCCCAAGCCTCCCATGCGGAAGACTTGATTATCCGGTATTAGCTACCGTTTCCGGTAGTTATCCCGGTCTTACGGGCAGGTTGCCTACGTGTTACTCACCCGTCCGCCGCTAACCATCAGGAGTGCAAGCACTCCATCAGGTCCGCTCGACTTGCATGTATTAGGCACGCCGCCAGCGTTCGTCCTGAGCCAGGATCAAACTCTCCAATAAAGGTTGGATGAACGAATCACCCAAGTTTATTCGAAAGAGCGATTAGCTCAATCAGTTACTGACGATTTAAAAAAATCGTTCAAAGTTATTGACGCGTTCCATTTGTTCAGTTTTCAAAGAACTTGCTGTCCGGCATTTTCGATAACCATCATTTTTTGTCGAACAGTTGTTTATTATAGCCAATTCACTTTACTTTGTCAACCTCATTTTTCGACATTGTAGCAAGCCTTTCGACAAGCTGCCGTTCGAAGCGACAAGTAATAATTTATCACGATCGGGGAGCTTTTGCAATATGTATGTTTTTCCATTTTGAATTTACGAGAACCGTCCTAAACGGTTAATTTGCTCAGCATGGCGCGGAGGGAACCTGGACCTGGCTACGGGATGAAGACCGTACGTAAACGCCTGGTGTTCCGGTCCCGTAAATCGTCAAAAGCGACGCGCTCCGGCAACCGCCGGAACAAAAAATCCGATCCATGGGTCTAGCGGCTACTTTTGCTTTGCAGTCTCTTCCTCAACACGATGAAAAACGCTTTGCCGAAAAGCTTCATCCCATTCCCTTCTTTCAATGATTTTCATGCATAACAAAACTTACAGGTACACAAATGAAGACCAACCCCGAGCCAAAGCTGCAAAGGTTAGCCTTCAATAATTCCGCGGCCTAAAGGTGGCAGCTAATTGCCCTTGATAACCATACCGTAATCGCTGCCGGTGTCCACGTCCGCTTTATCTTATGAGCTGATATCGTCTTTTCCGTCCTTCTTCTTCTGTGCCTCTTCCTCTTGGTACGCTTTATCCAAGGCTACTTGTCCATCCGCCTGGATCTTTTCCAGCGCCTCGTCAAGCGACTTGCTTCCCTTCTGGACAAGATCCAGTTCCCGATCCTTGATTTGTTGGAATTGTCCGTAAAAGCTGTTAGGAGCGTCGCTGATCCCCATATATCCGTCGCTGCTATCTGCAGGTTTTAACTTATAAAAAGCGTCAAGGCTTTGTCCCTCGTAATCTTTCATCACGCCCATCCGGGACATGAGACCGTTATTCAACGTTCTTGATTTCACTTTGGCATATTCTTCGCTGTTGATGAATTTCAAAAACTCCCAGGCCGCATCGGCGTTTGGAGAATCGGACCGGATCGCGAAAATTTCATTATAGCTGACTTCCCGCGTGGAGTCAGGCAGCGCCGGGTCCACCGGACCGGCCACGATGCCGATTTGGAACGGCTTATAATCCCTTACGCTGTTTTTGGCATCCTTCAGATTTTGCAGCAGATTGGTGCCGTCGATCGTCATTGCCATACGTCCCATTAAGAAAGGCTGGCTCTTATAATATTCTTCCATCGTCCCGCTCTGGAATCCGTCTTCGCCCGGATCATAAATCGCCTTGGATTTTACGCCATCCAGAGCCAGTTGGAAAACCTTTTTCCAGGAATCCGAATTGATCGTCATTTTCTTCGTATCCGGATTCAGCACCTGCAACCCTTGTGTCATGGCGATCGAAGAGGCCAATTCATCAAAAGCTTTCCCGTAACGAGGACCGTATCCGTAAATCCGGCTGTCCTTATCCCCATCCGTGGGGAAACGGCGGGCGGTATCGATAATTTCCTGCCAGGTCATCCCGTCATGCGGCGGCTCAACTCCATATTTAGCAAACAGATCGGCATTATAATAAATTGCATTCACATTAAAAGATGAAGCCAGCCCGTACAGCTTCCCGCCGCCTTTTTCCTTTAGCAGGTCGATCAGCGCCGGATAAATCGTCGAGATATCGTATTTATCCTTGGCGATGAGCGTATCCAAATCCATTAATTTGCCTTCGGATGCGAATTTTTCGTAATTTTTGTTGGAGTTCAGCAGTATGATATCCGGCTGTTCCTTTTCCACGAATTTGGCAAACGCCTTGTCGTAGTCCTTTTCCTCGTCGTTATAAATGCTTTGCGTGTTAGCTACTTCAATTTCGATATTCGGATTCTTCATCGCAAACATGTCGCCATATTGGCTGAAAAAATAACTTTCGTCCCAGAACATGACCTTCAGCGTAGAAGTCTGCGCCTCCTGCTTGGCAGGGCCGCCGGCACACCCGGCGAACAGCAGTCCGCATATCATAACCAGCATAACCTTATATAATATTCCGTTCTTCATCTTAGCCTCCAAAAATTTTATAAAGCAATTCGCACAAAGCCCCTTTTCGGGGGCAACCAAGGCACGTTAGCCCGCCTGATCCGCTTCCGCGGCAGGCTTATTCTTCTTCCCGGCCGCTTCCTCCTTTACGGCCTTATCCAGCGCCGCCTGGCCTTCGTCCTGAATCACCTGCAGCGCCTCGCCGATGGATTTCTTTTTCTCCGCCATCAGCTTCATTTCCCGGTCAAAAATAGTACGGTATTGATCATGGAAGCTTTCCGGGATTTTATCATAGTTGTCGGAGTCGTTGTCCACTTTAGGCTTCAGCTTGTAGAAAACGTCGAGGTTTACGCCATGGAAATCCTTTTGCACTCCCATTCGGGACAACATGCCGCCGTTTAAAGTTCTGGACTTGACCTTGGCAAATTCATCGCCGTTCACGAATTTAATAAATTCCCAAGCCGCATCGGCATTTGCCGAGTTGGCCCGAATGGAAAAAATGTCGCTCACCGAGATGTTCCGCGATTTGTCGGGCTCCGCCGGATCTACCGGCCCTGCAACCGCACCGATTTGGAACGGCTTGTAGTCCTTAATCCGATCCTGGGCGTCCTTCAGGTTTTGCAGCATATAGGTGCTGTCGACCGTCATGGCCATCCGCCCCATCATAAATGGCTGGCTTTGGTAATACTCCTCCATGGTCCCTCCCTGGAACCCCTCGCCATCCGGATTGTAAACCGCTTTGGAGTCCAAGGCATCCATGGCCATCTTATAAACTTGCTTCCACGAATCGGTATTGAGAGTGAGCTTCATCGTATCGGTGTTGATGTAATTCAAACCTTGCGTATATGAGATACTCGAAGCCAAATTATCCAGCGACATGCCGTAATCCGAACCGAAACCGTAAACGCGGGTCTTTTCGTCCCCGTCCGTCGGGAAGCGGCGGGCCGTGTCGAGAATTTCCTGCCAGCTCATTCCGTCGTGCGGCGCCTCAATTCCGTATTTGGCAAACAAATCGGCGTTGTAGTAAATGACCGATCCATAGAAGGTCGGAGATAAACCGTACAGCTTGCCGCCGCCTTTCTCCTTCAGAATTTCCATGAGTCCCGGGAAAATCGTTTCGGTATCGTATTTATCCTTGGCGATCAGCGGATCAAGCTCCGTCAGCTTGCCTTCGGAAACGAGTTTTTCATACTCGTTCGCATCCAACAGCAGCACGTCCGGTTGTTCTTGTTCGATAAAGTCGGCAAACGCTTTGTCACGGTCGAAATCTTCCTGGTCGCTGTCCCGGTAAATCCGGTCCGTTGTGACGATTTCCACATCGATATTCGGATGTTTCATCGCAAACAAATCGCCGTACTCCCTGTAAAAGAAATTCTCGTCCCAAAACATCACCTTCAGGCTCGATACCTGTTTGGTCTCTTTGGCGGGCCCGCCGGTGCAACCGGCAAGCAGCAGCCCGCTTAAAAGCAGCAGCATAACCTTATTTAAAATTCCGTTCTTCATCATGACCTCCAAAAAAATGATAGGGCGATAAGCTAAGTGCCGTTAACCGGCCTGATCCGTTTCCGCGCCAGGCTTGTCCTTTTTGCCGGCCGCTTCATCTTGGACCGCTTTATCCAGGGCCGCCTGGCCTTCGTCTTGAACGGTCTGCAGCGCCTCGTCGATGGATTTCTTTTTATCCTGAACCAGCTTTATTTCCCGGCTAAAGAGGGAGTAGTACTTCTCATGGAAACTATCCGGGATTTTATCGTAGTTGTCGGAGTCGTTATCCAATTTAGGTTTCAGCTTATAAAACACATCAAGGCTTACGCCGTTGTATTCCCTTTGCACGCCCGTGCGGGACATCAAGCCGCCATTCAAGGTTCTGGACTTGATCTTCGCAAATTCTTCACCGTTTACAAACTTTAAAAATTCCCACGCCGCATCGGCATTCGGCGAGTTCGCCCGGATCGCCAAAATATCCCTCATGGAAATACTCCGCGATTTATCAGGCTCGGCCGGATCTACCGGCCCTGCAACCGCACCGATTTGGAACGGCTTATAGTCCTTAATCTGTCCCTGGGCATCCTTCAGATTTTGCAGCAGATTGGTGCCGTCGACCGTCATGGCCATACGCCCCATCAGGAACGGCTGGCTTTGGTAATACTCTTCCATGGTCCCCCCCTGGAACCCCTCGCCATCCGGATTGTAAACCGCTTTGGAGTCCAAGGCATCCATGGCCATCTTATAAACTTGCTTCCACGAATCGGTATTTAGAGTGAGTTTCATCGTGTCAGGGTTGATATAATTCAAGCCTTGGGTAGATGAGATGCTGGAAGCCAAATTTTCCAGCGACATGCCGTAATCCGAACCAAAACCGTAAACGCGGCTCTTTTCGTCCCCGTCCGTCGGGAAGCGGCGGGCCGTGTCGAGAATCTCCTGCCAGCTCATTCCGTCGTGCGGCGCCTCAATTCCGTATTTGGCAAACAAATCGGCATTATAGTACAAAACCGAGCCGTAAAAGGTCGGGGATAAACCGTACAGCTTCCCGCCGCCTTTTTCCTTCAGAATTTCCATAAGTCCCGGAAAAATCGTTTCGGTATCGTATTTATCCTTGGCGATCAGCGGATCAAGCTCCGTCAGCTTGCCTTCGGAAGCGAACTTTTCATACTGATTCGTATTCAACAGCAGCACGTCCGGCTGCTCTTCTTCGATAAATTTGGCAAACGCTTTGTCATAGTCAAAATCTTCCTGGTCGCTGTCCCGGTAAATCTTGTCCGTTGATGAGACGACTTCAATATCGATATTCGGATATTTCATCGCAAACAAATCGCCGTACTCCTGATAAAAATAACTCTCATCCCAAAACATCACCTTCAAGTTCGAGACCTGTTTGGTCTCTTTGGCGGGTCCGCCGGTGCAGCCGGCAAGCAGCAGCCCGCTAAACAGCACCAATATCGCCTTATGTATGAATCCGTTCTTCATCATGACCTCCTAAATGATTTTTTTTTTAATCTTCCCCATTACTTAGACGTAATCAGGCGCTAAATAGTTACCTATTTTCTCAAAAAAAGCCAACCCTTTTATATTTCCTTAAGGGTTGGCTTTCCCGGATATCTTATTCCATCAGCTCAGATTGCCCGGTACGGACTTGGATACCCGGCCGGTTTTAACCAATGCGGGCTGCGCCGCGGGACGGATAATTTTCATAGTATCACCTCCTCATCCCGCCGGGCCGCCATCCAAATCGTCCGCAGCGTCTTCTTGATTTGCCGCTTCTCGTAGGAGCAAGGGCGATTCCCCGTCCGCATACGGTACAGCGGGCAATGATTGCCCTGGCACGCGGGCCGGAAGAAGCAGGCCCGGCATTTCTCATCCGTTTCTTCGCCGGATGTCGTCCAGAGCGCCAGCTTGTCGTAATCCAGGTCCAGCGTCCCATCCTCATGAATCCGGCCCAGCCGGTTGTTGTCCTGCCCCAACGCGACGGAGCATTTATACAGCATGCCATCGGAGCCGGCGATCAGGGAATTCGGCTTGGCCGCATAACAAACCGCGCCGGTCGGCAGCAAAATATCCGAAATGAAGGAGCTAACCTGCAGCCCTTCGGCAATCGCCTGCTCGTTCAACTCCCAAATTGCGCGATCCTTTGTCCGCTCGTCACATACCGGGAGGTTCAGATCATTTTCACCGCCCATACATCCGACGGGACGGAAATATACTTTAAACCGCGGATCATCGGCAAACAACTCCCGGAGTACGGGAATAAACCGCGATACGGCCCCCAGGTTGCCGTTGTCGAAATTGACGCGCAGATTAATTTCAAACGGGCGGTCGACCTGCTTCAAGGACAGCAAATTATCCACGATCGTCCGGTACGTTCCTCCGCCTCCGTTCAGTCCTCTCCGGGAATCATGTGTTTCCCCTTCCCCGTCCAGCGTGACCATAAAGCGCCGGACATGCAGATCCAGCATTTGTTCGAGGCGGTCCCTGGTCAGGTAATAGCCGTTCGTCGACATCTCCGCGCCGTAGGCGGCGCCGTTTTGGCCGCAAGCTTCGATAAAGGAATTGGACAACCGTTCGATGATGTGGGGGACCAGCAAAGGCTCGCCGCCATGCCAGCTTACGGTAAGCTGCTTCAACGTCTTGGCCCGCTCGGCCATATAAGCTTCCAGACCGCGGATCACCTCCTCGCGCATCGAAGCGCGCGGAAACGATTCATAACAATAAGTGCAGCGAAAGTTGCAGGCTTCCGTCACAAGCAGCACCAAATGCATAGCGTCTTGAGCATGCATGGAGTGGTGCAAAAACATGGCGCGCCGCATTTCATCCACGTCCGAACGGACGAGGAATCCTTGCTCTATCAACCCGTCAACCAGCGGAGGCGCCGGCTCGGGAACAGGGGCGGCCGGTGCCAGCCACTCCAAAACATCATTCCGTTCCGCCGACGAGAAGGAAGCGATCGCCCCGGTATAGCTGTTGTACAGCATCAGGCCGCCGTCATCCGTCTCGCTTTGCGCATTAAAGCGCGAAGCCTTCCACTGTGACGCGTCAAAATTCATTTTGATCCATCCTTTATTTTGAAATAGGAAACATCGGGCAAAAACCCTTAAGTCCTATGATGAAAAAAAGGAGCATCCGCTTGCCGTGATTTGCGTCACCTTTTTCGGTAAATTACAACGTGGGGGAAGAAAGGCGAGTTTTTAAAACAAGCAAAAGCTTATTAAACATCTGGATTTCCAGCTTTATGCTTTCCGTGACCACTTCACCGATGAGCATTTTATAGTCCGGATTAACCGGATCAATCTCCGTTGCCAGCCCTTTTTCTTCAAATTCCTTCGCTCTTTTGTTAAGCCGTTCCAGGACGTCCTCCACGTAAAAAAACAGCTTTTTAGCGTCAACATACTCTAAAAACGGCAATACTGGAAGTAATGTTCTGATGGACTTGGCGTTTTTAAAGCTTTTGTAAATCTCTTCTTTAAAGGCTTCCCGGCCCTTTGGGGTAATGCTGTAGGTTATTTTGTCAGGACGGTTCTCCGCTTGGATAATTTGGGATTTTTGAATGAACTCCTTTTTAAGCAGCGCCTCAAAATTGTAATATAGATTACCATCTGTAACATTGACCGCATTATTCGTGCCTTGTAAAATTCTTTTCTTGACATCATAGGGATGATAGTCTCCTTTATGCAACAGACCGAGGATATATATTTGCAGTGACAAGGTTACTCCCCCCTTTAACTTGATATTAATTATTTTACACTATAACGTTAGGAGATGCCGAATCGCACGCTCGAAACAAAATAGGGGGAGCCAGCTTTCGCCCATATAAGGCGGCTGGTTCCCCCTTCTCTATCTGCTTTAATGCACTTAAGGCTGCGAAACGGTAATAGCCGCATGATCAGAAAGAAGCGCATGGTTGTTTATTATAATTTGCTCCCCATTTTCCAGGCCGTTGGCAACCAAGGCTTGCGTATCCGATTCTTCTCCTACGGTAATATCCTTGCGTAAAGCATGGCCATCAACAGCGATGTATACATAAGACTGGTCGCCGTCTTTCTCAATCGCCTTCGCCGGAATAATAATTCCTTCTTTAGCATTTGCATCCACAAAACTTACATCGGCCAGCATCCCGGATTTCAGTTTGCCGTCCGGATTGGCAACGGCTATCTTCACCGGAAAGCCGTTGCCATTGGCATCATCCGTTCCTATGCTTTTGACCTTGCCTGTTGTCAATATGCCTGAAGCGGCTACGCGAACCTGCACAGGATCACCCGCATTAATATCATTAATCCGTTCGGCAGGCACGTAAATCTCCAGATTAACGCTATCTAGATTATGGATCACAAGTGCCGGAGATGCGGCGGAAGCTATCTCACCGACTTCAATATTTTTGCTTCTGACAATCCCGGCTATAGGCGAAGTGATGACCGCATTATCCAACGAATTTTGGGCGATTTCAACGTTAAGCCGTGCTTGCTCCAGCTTTTGCCTGCTAGCATCAACCCCTGCTGTGCTCTGTGCCACTTCCAACTGACGCTGGGCATTTTTGTAGCCGTTATTGGCATTTTCATAGCTGTTTTTAGCATTTTCGTAGGCATCCTTGGCCGTGGTCAACGCTTTTTGGGCAGTGGCTAATGATCTTTCAGCGGCAGCCAGCTGTTCTTCAGCGTTGGATTTCGCATTTACCGCATTATCATAGGCCGCTTGAGCGCTAACTTGAGCAGCCTGTGCTTCTTCCAATTGCATTTGTGACGCCAGCGAGCTGGCGTAAAGAGACTCAGTGCGGGACAGGTTCTTTTTAGCATTCTCCAGCGCCTCCTGCGTCTGCTTTACCGTATTCTTGGCAGTAGAGACGGCTGTCCGGGCCTGCTTCAATCCGGTTTGAGCCTGGTCAACGGCCGCCTGTGCCTGATTGATCCCACCCTGTGCCTGCGTAATTGCGCTTTTGGCGGAGATGATGCTGTTCCGCGAGCTAACTACGCCTGAGTTCGCAGACACCATACCGGATTCATGCGAATCCTCCGCGGAGGCAATGGCTGCCTGCGCTGCCGCCACATCGGACTTGGCGATTTTTAATTTGTTCAGAAGATCATCGTCTTCAAGTTTGAACAACACCTGTCCCTTTTTCACCTTGCTCCCGACGTCGACGTTTACGGCAGCCACCTTGCCGGAAATTTTAGGAGTAATATTCACCGTTTCAGATGAGGTGATTTTCCCCGTGTATATCTCCCCTTCTCCAATTACTCCTTTTTGCGCCTGGCTGACCTTTACATTTATGCTTATCTCCTGAGCGGCCTGGCTGGCTTGCGAACAACCGGATAAAATACCGATTCCAAGCAGCAATACAGCAGTAGTCGCTTTCCACTCTTTCATCTATGCTCCGTCCCCTTTCTCTCCGTGCTTATGCTTGAATTTCCGCAGCCGCGTCTTTGGCTGCTTTTCGTTTTCTTCCGGTGGCAAACAGGAAAATCAGCGGTATCGAACAAAATAATGGTATGGATGATAACAGAAATGTATCCGCAATCCCCCGGGAATAGGCGTCCAGCGAAATTAATCCGGATACCGTAGAAGCCCACGAGCTCCCAAGCGTCGATTGTAAGATTTGCGCGCCTTCCGCGGTTACGGATTCGGCAATATGCTGCGTATGCAGAGCCGTACGGTTCTGCATGAGGAAGGTGAAAACTGCAATGGCCATGGAGCCGGCGAGCGTTCTTATCAGGTTGGACGCGGCCGAGGCTTTGCCCACCTTATTGTTCTCCACGGCGTTCATCCCGACTGTGGACAAAGGCATCATGCATAGTCCGATTCCTATTCCGCGCAGTGCGGTCACACCCTCAAACCACAAGTGCGATGTCTGTGGCGTCAACAAGTGAAGGTGGTAGGTCATCAGACTGGTTAAAGTCAGCCCCGCGAGTCCGATCGGCAAGATGCCTATCTTGTCTAACAGCTTGCCCGCGATCGGCATCATGAGAGCCATGCCTATAGCCTGCGGGAGTAAAATAATTCCTGTTTCGACAGGAGATACCGACTGAATATTTTGCAAAAATAACGGCGTCAAAAAGGTGCCTCCATACATCCCCATCATGACAAAACTGGAGGTAATTACACTAACGGTAAACTTATGATTTTTAAACAGTGAAATATCGATAACTGCATTATCCTTGCCCTTCTCGACAAAAATGAGAAACACCAGCGACCAGAAAGCGATAAAAAGCAGCGAAACAATTTTAAAGGATCCCCAGCCGTCGGACGGCCCGCTGGAAAGCGCGTAAAGCAATGTGCCCGCACAGGTCGCGGCTAATAAAAACCCTGGAACGTCAAACTTGATGGGCGCACCTTTTGGCGGTTCCTTGATCAATAGGACAACCATCAGAATGGCGAATAAGGCAAACGGAACGCAAGCAATAAACAGAAATCTCCAGTTGAACCATTCAATCAAATAACCGCTTAGTGTCGGACCGATGGCAGGCGCGGCCATGGAGGAAATTCCCCAGATCCCGATCGCCATTCCAATTTGTTCGCGCGGTATAATTTTATACACAATCGTCATGCTCAGCGGCATGATAACTCCGCCGCCAAGGCCGGCAATAATGCGGGCGGCAATCAACGACAGGTCATTCCAGGCAAATATGCACAAGGCCGTACCTATCGTAAATACGGAGAGAGCGCCGAGCAAAAACTTCTTATAGCCAACCCGCTGCTCCATAAACCCCGTGATCGGAACGATAATTCCTTGAGCCAGTGTATAGCCGGTAATTACCCACTGAATCCGCGAGGCGGTCGACCCTAAATCCGTAGTCAATTGCGGAATCGCCACGTTAATCAAACTGTTGTTCAAAACGGCTACAAAAGCTCCCACGACAATGGCAAAGAAAGCCAGCCAACGTTCTTTGGATGATGAATCAGCGGGAGGAGCAGCGGTTATCGGATTTGAATCCATGCCAATCCCCCTCTATGGAGTATGAATTCTGACTTCAACGTTTGTTCCTGGGATCAGCTCCATTCCCTCCGGAATATTCAAGGCAATTTTCACCGGAATGCGCTGCGTAACCTTATTGAAGTTGCCGCTCGTATTCGTTGCTGGAATTGCTGAAAATACGGAGTTGGTAGCCTGCCCGACATTGCTCACCTTCCCCTGAATGACCTGGCCCCCCGCAGCGTCCAGAGTGACATCGACGACTTCCCCCGGCTTGATCCGGCCAATGTCGGTCTCTTCGATGTTGGTTGAAACATACAGGCTGCTCATATCCACCATTACCGCTACCGCGGTGCTGGGCGACGCGATCTCTTGTTCATGGGAGTAAAGTTTAATCACCGTACCGTCAATGGGGGCACGCAGCACAGCTTTGCTGATGGAACTGGAGTCCAGGCCGGATACATCCTGGACGGCAATCATCTCATCCTTCTTGAGCGTATCGCCTTCTTCAACATAAATCTGATCCAGCTTGGCGGTGATTTGCGGCATCACTCGATACTGATCGGCAGCTATACGCGCATCATCGCTTTTCACATAATGAGCGCCTTGGTACCAGTAGTAGCAGCCTAACGCCCCGCCGCTTATTACAACCAAGGCAACTAGAATTAAATAAATTTTTTTCTTACTCACGCACTCCACCCCAGTAGGCTGAATTTTTTGGCAAACATCTTCAATACTCAATCCGATTATGATTGCATTTACCTTTTAGCTGCAGACCTTAGTAGACCTTGGTAGGCCTTGGTAGACCTTGGTAGATCTCAACAGATCTTTGGAAACACGCTCCTTTTTGTGTATTTTTAATACAAACATATTACTCTGTACAGAGTAATGCCGAAAAGAATAATAGCTAACTCCCGGCTGATTGTCAATATTAATCATCAACACCGGCAGAAAAATAAAAACCCCCGAAACCGGCGATTGTGCCGTTTTCAGGGGTTATGGGCTATCCGTTGCTTTCGTTTAACAGCCGGATAAATTCATCTTCGTCTTCGATCACGGGTATGCCGAGCTCCTGGGCTTTGGCCAGCTTGCTGCCGGCTTTCTCCCCGGCGATGACGAGGTCGGTTTTCTTCGACACGCTGCCGGTCACTTTGGCGCCAAGCGCCTCCAGCCGGGCGGTCGCCTCATCGCGGCCGAGCTGGTGCAGCGTACCGGTCAGGACGACGGTTTTGCCGGAGAAGAAGGAATCCGTCACCGGGGCCGCCGGTTTGTCCGGCGCCTTCGGTGCGACGCCCTGATCCAGCATCTTCTGAATGGCCGCCTGCTGGAACGGATCGGCGAAAAACGAGACGATGCTTTCGGCCACGATGCCGCCGATGTCCGGCAGGGTGATTAAGTCCTCCACCGTTGCCGACATCACCGCGGACAAACTGCCGTAATGGTCGGCAAGCACTTTGGTGGTCGATTTACCGGTGTTCGGAATGCCCAGCGCAAACAGGAAGGAAGCAAGGTCGCGGCCTTTGCTCTGCTCAATCGCCTCCAGCAGGTTGTTGGCTTTCTTTTCGCCGAAGCGGTCGAGCTTGATCAGATCATCGAATTTCAGCGTGTACAGGTCGGCCGGTTCATGAACGTTCAGCTCGTCATGCAGCTGCTCGGCGGTTTTTTCGCTGAACGTCTCGATGTCCATCGCATCGCGCGACGCGAAATGCGTAATGCGGGCGACGATCTGCGGTTTGCAGCCCAGCCGGTTGTTGCAGAACAGATGGGCGCCGCGCTGCTCCAGCGACGTGCCGCATGCCGGGCACACGGTCGGAAAGACGATCTCCCCGCCGTCCTGCTCATCCGTCACTTTGCCGAGAATTTCCGGGATGACGTCGTTGGAACGGCGGATGAAGACGCGGGTGCCAAGCGCAAACTTCAGGTTTTTCCGCTCGATGTCGCCAACGTTGTTAAGCGTGCAGTTCTGCACGGTGACGCCGGCCAACTCCACCGGCTCGACCTTGGCCAGGGGCGTGATTTTACCGGTGCGCCCGACGTTCCAGGACACGGACTCCAACACTGTGGTCGTTTCTTCCGCCTCAAATTTGAACGCCACCGCCCAGCGCGGGAATTTATCCGTGTAGCCGAGAATCTCGCGGGTGCGCATATCGGTAATTTTGACGACGGCTCCGTCGATCAAGTAATCGAGCGAAGCGCGGCGCTCCACGATCCGCTCCAGCTCGCGCACCACCTCATCGAAGCTGCTGTGGTAGGTCACGAACGGATTGACTTTAAAACGGTTCTCTTTGAGAAACTCCATCATCTCGCGATGGTCCCGGAACCGGACTTGATCGGAATACCCCACGTTGTAGAAAAAAGCGCTCAGCTTCCGCTCCGCCGTGACGCGCGGATTCAGGTTGCGCAGGGCGCCGGCCGCGGCGTTGCGGGCGTTTTTGAGCGGTTCGGCGGCCGTTTCGTTGTATTTGGCCAGTACGGACAAATTCATGATGCCTTCGCCCTGCACTTCGATCGTGCCCTCACGGTACGGGATGGTCAGCGGCACGGACTTGATCGTTTTCACCTGGGCCAAAATGCCTTCGCCCACAACGCCGTTCCCCCGGGTCGCCGCCTGCACCAGGTTGCCGTCCGTATAAGTCAAGTTCAGCGTCAGTCCATCGAACTTCAGCTCGACGACATACGTCGGCTCTGGGAGCGGATTTTCGGGATTTTTGGTGTTATAATCCGCGATCAGCTTGATTGCCCGGTTGTTCCAGTTTTGCAGTTGCTCCTCGTTTTGGGCCTTATCCAGGCTCCATAAAGGCGACAAATGCCGGTGAGGCTTGAATCCCTGCAGCAGCTCGCCGCCCACCCGCATCGTCGGCGAGTCCGGCAAGGTCACGCCCGTCTCCGCCTCCAAAGCGGTCAATTCGTCGTACAGTTGATCGTACTCCTTGTCACTGATCAACGGCTCATCCAGGGTGTAGTAATGATAGTTGTACTTGTTCAATTGCTCTACGAGCTGCTTCATTTTTTGCATAACATCCATGCAGGGACAACCCTCCTTATATATTATAGAAACGGAACATTCGGGGATCGGCCCGGGAATGGCTCCGCTTCAAAATTAACATTGGTGCGGCGGACCGGCTTATGGCCATATGCCGACATTGATGCTCGAGAGATTCTAACGGTTGCCACAGCCGCTATTTGTTCCAATAACGTTGATTTCAAATTGTAACGGTTGCCATAGCGCTTATTTCACTGAAACCCGGCTCATTTTGCTTAGATTCAGGCAAATAACGGCGCTCACAACCGTTACAATTTAGAAAGGGATCTTTTTCGGGAAATAGCGGCTGCTGCAACCGTTAGAGTTCCGGCAGGTAGTATCACTCAAAAACCTGAGCTTTTGCGGCAAATCCGAAAAGTATCAGGGCAACAAGTTGTCTTGTGCAAGAGTTAAAGCGACATTAGCGCATTAGCGAATTTAGTGACATTAGTGACATTAGTGACATTAGCGACATTAGTGATATTAGCGACATTAGCGACATTAGTGATATTAGCGGCCTTTTAGGGCGTTATTTGTCTTGGTTGGAGCGTTTTCGCTGGATTAAGGGAATTTTATGCCGCTATTTTTAGGCTGACACCGCGAAATGGCTGCAATTCGGGTCAATCTGGCCGGATAAGGACATTTTTTGCCGCTATTTATTTTCAGAAGACAAAGTTCGGACAGATAGCGACAAAAAATGCCGCTATTTCGGGCAGCCGGCACAGCCGGCAGAGAAAACCGGCAAAGAAAGCCGCCGGATAAACCGGTGTTTTCGGCTATTTCGGCCGGCCGACCTGACCGCCGGCATGCATTTTCTTAAGTGAATCGGCCTGAGCTTTGCCGCGGCCCTCCGCCAACAGCGCCGCACACGCATAATCTAACGCAAGCGCTTCTTCCGGCACTTCTCCCGGCGCTTCGCCCCCGTGCTGCACGGCAGATGGACAGCCCCTTGCTACCGGTCCTTGCTGCGATCTACTATCATCAGTTCCCCAGATCGGGGGAGATATACTTTGGAGACTACGGGAATGGTAAAGTTCTCCGTTTCTTTATCTTGCCACGTGCTAGGCATGGTAAGAGCTAGGCACGGTTCGACCCAGGCATGGTACGGCCCAGGCAGGGTTCGACCCAGACACGGTACGAGCCAAGGCAGCCCGGCCGCCCCCCCCCTCACTCGCCGTCGGTGACCTTGGTGATCGGGGCGAATCCGGCGAGCAGGCGTTTCACGCCGACCGGCGCCGGAAAAGCGATCTGCAGCTCCGTATCGTTGCCGGAGCCTTTGATCGAGACGACCGTGCCAACGCCCCACTTGGCATGGGAGACCTTGTCCCCGGCGCTGAAGTCGCCGGGGTTCGCCGCCTTGGCCGCCGCGGCTCCCGGCGCGCCGGTGGTCACGGTAACGTTATCCCGCCCCAGCAGAGGGATTACGTTACTGCGCCCGGCCGGTCCGCCCGGCGCTGCCGCGGACCGCGAACCCAGGCCGCCGCCGTCGGCAGGGCGGCCGAAGTTCCCGCCGCCGGCGTTGCCGAAGCCGCGGCCGCTGTAGGCGCCGCCGACGCCCGGCCCGCGGCGGTAGCGGTCGCGCGGCGCGCCCCCGCCGTCCTCCTTCAGTTCCTCGGGGATTTCATCGAGGAACCGGGACGGCGGGTTGGCCGTCGTGCGCCCGAACAGCGTGCGCATCTGCGCGCACGAGAGGAACAGCCGCTCCTCGGCGCGCGTGATGCCCACGTACGCCAGGCGGCGCTCCTCCTCCAGTTCCTCGTTGTCGAGGAACGCGCGGCTGTGCGGGAACACGCCTTCTTCCATGCCGATGATGAACACGACCGGGAACTCCAGGCCTTTGGCACTGTGCATCGTCATCAGCACGACGGCGTCGTCGGCCGGCTTGTCGGCGTCGCCGTTGTCGTTCATGCTGTCGATATCGGCGATCAGGGCCAGATCGGTCAGGAACGCGACGAGCGACTTGTCCTCGTTGTTGTTCTCGAATTCCATCGTCACCGACAGGAACTCATCGATATTTTCAAGGCGGGACCGCGATTCGATCGTGTTTTCGTTTTGCAGTTCAAGCCGGTAATGGGTCATTTCCAGCAATTTTTCCGTGAGTTCGGTAACCGACAGGTAATCAACCATCTGATGCAAGGCGGCAATCATGTCGTAAAACTCCACCAACGCGTTGCGCGTGCGTCCCGCCAGCCCGAGGTCGTCCACCGTTTCCAGCACCCTGTAGATCGATGTTCCGCGCTCTGCGGCGGCGTCCGCCAGCTTGGCCACCGTCGTGTCGCCGATGCCCCGCTTCGGCACATTGATCACCCGCGTCAGGCTGATGTCGTCGTCCGGGTTGGACAACAGCCGCAAATAAGCGAGCAGGTCCTTGATTTCCTTGCGGTCGTAGAACTTGATGCCGCCGACGATTTGATAAGGGATGTCCGACTTGATCAAAATTTCCTCGATCACCCGCGACTGCGCGTTGGTCCGGTACAAAATCGCGTGATCGCGGTAGCTGCGGCCATTTTTCACACTATTATGAATTTCGGAGGTAACAAAATACCCTTCATCATGCTCCGAATCGGCGCGGTAAACCTTAATCTTGTCGCCTTCGCCTTTATCGGTCCACAGGTTTTTCGGCTTGCGCCCCGTGTTTTGACCGATCACCGCGTTGGCGGCGTCCAGGATCGTCGAAGTGGAACGGTAGTTTTGCTCGAGCATAATCGTTTTGGCTTCGGGGTAGTCTTTTTCAAAATTCAGGATGTTGCTGATATCCGCCCCGCGCCAGCGGTAGATCGACTGGTCGCTGTCGCCGACCACGCAGATGCGATGGTGTTTGTCGGCCAGCAGCCGGCACAGCATGTACTGCGCGCGGTTGGTGTCCTGATATTCGTCAACGTGGATATATTGGAATTTTTTCTGGTAAAAATCAAGCACTTCCGGCGTTTCCTTAAACAGCTCGATCGTCTTCATGATCAGGTCGTCGAAATCGAGCGAGTTGTTGCTGCGCAACCGTTTTTGGTACATGACGTACACTTTGGCGACGATGCCTTCAAAATAATCCCCGACTTTCTGTTCGTACTGCTGCGGCGTGATCAGTTCGTTTTTGGCCGTGCTGATCATCGCCTGAACCGCCTTGGGCTCGAATTTCTTCGTGTCGATGTTCAGCTCTTTCATGCAGTTCCGGATTACCGATAGCTGGTCCGTCGAATCGAGAATGCTGAAGTTGGAGTTGAAGCCGATCCGCTCGATGTCCCGCCGCAAAATACGCACGCACATGGAGTGGAACGTGGACACCCAAATGTCCCGTCCTTCCGCGCCGCCGACAAGCAGGGATACCCGGTCCTGCATTTCGCGGGCGGCTTTGTTCGTAAACGTAATCGCCAAAATCGCCCAAGGCGGCGCTTTCCGGGTGGCGATGAGATAAGCGATGCGGTGCGTCAGCACGCGCGTCTTGCCGCTGCCCGCGCCGGCCATGATGAGCAGCGGCCCTTCCGTCGCCTCCACCGCTTGCTTTTGCTGCGGGTTCAGGCGGTTGACCGCCTCTTGTATGTTAACAGGTTGCATGTTCATGCACCTTCCTTTCTTAAAGGGGTAGTTCAAAAAATCATATTTTGAAGAGATAAGAAAGAATATGTTTCCAGGGCTTCCTGGGCGTGGCTTCCTTATAATCGGAAGAAAAACTTCCGCTAAACGCGGTCTGTCTTCCTGGAATGTGCGTCGATAGATGTTTGTCTTATCACGAAGCAGGCCAAGCAGCGGATTCAGCGTCGAACCGGCTTTTTGAACACGTACTTAAAAAAATTATCGCGTTCCCTTGACGGCCGCCACGGTTTCCAGCGCCTGCTCCAGGTCGGTGTATACCGCGTTGCCGACAACGACGGTATCGCATACCGCCGCCGCCCGTCGGGCCGACTCGGCATCGGTGATGCCGCCTCCGTAGAACAGGCGGGAGCGCTCCAGCGTCCGGCGCATCGCCGGCACCAGCTCCAGATCGCCCAGTTGGCCGCTGTACTCCGCATACACGATTGGCAGCCCAAGCAACTTGTCGGCGAACTGGGCGTAAGCGCCGGCCTGGGCGGCGTCGAGCCCGGCGTTCGCTGCGGTAACCTTGGCTACGGTCGCCTCCGGGTTCAGCACGATGTATCCTTCCGGGATCAACTGCTCCCATGGGATCATATAGCTGTACTTCTCGATCGCCCGGACATGCTGGCCGATAAGCCAGTCCGGATGACCGGCATTCAGCACGATCGGGATCATGTACAGATCGAAGCCCGGCACGACGGCTTCCAGATCGGACACTTCCAGCACGCAGGATACTTCATACCGGCGCACGCGCGAGAGCAAATCGACGGTATTGTCATACGTTACGCCGCTCGACCCGCCGACCATAATCGCGTCGGTCCCGGACAGGCACACGGCCTCCAAGGCCCGGTCATCCAGCGGGCGGTCCGGATCCAGCTTAAATACGTGCCGCCAGGATGCTATCATTTGATTCAAGCGAATTCCTCCAATAAATCGATGCCTACAGGATTCACCAGCGGGGATCGGGGAAGAAGGAGCCGGGGCTCCCAACCCGTCCCGCGCCCGCGAAAAACGGGGCCTATCCCGCTCCGCCCCGTTCTCGTCCGCTCAACGTAATCATCGTTGTTCGTCAAACCGTCTGAGAGACTCTTTTTCTCCCCGGTTTCTTATTCTTTTTCTAGTCTATGTTACCGTGGAATCCCTGTCAATGTTCGCATGGCAGGCGAACAAAAAAAGCGCCCTTAGGCGCCTATCCCGCATGATTCCTCAAACCGAAACGGCAAAGTCCGATTAATGTAAAATATACAATTATTAGCGGTGAAGTTGCTTCTCAGCTCTTTTTTAGTTGCATTTCATGCAGTTAGATTGGTGCTCATAAGGGCATCCGTGCTCGTTCGATATAATTAATTGCAGCTTTCGCAACTATTCGTCTCTTCAGGCGTTGATCTTGAAATCCAACTGTAGAAAATACAATTATTCAACTGCTCGGGACAATCTCCAAGACTGCAACCAACAATCTAGCCCTCCCCCGGTTTACCGCCCCAAAGCCAAAATCCATCCCGGCTTGGCCACATCGTCTTCGGTCAAAAAGTCGGTGTAAAAGCCGTAAGCCCCCATCATTTTGAACGCCGTCATCTTTTTCGGATCGTTTATGGTATGTACGTAAGAAACTACGCCGATCCGGTTCAGCGCCGAGATCAGCCGGGAATTCGCCCGCTGCTCGGACATCGTAATGGCGGTAATGCCCGCTTCCTTGGCAAACTGCACCACTTCCTCATCCGTGTCGGTCGTCTGGTACAACGTGAAAATCACCGACGGGAACGGATAAATTTCCTTCAGCGGCTCCAACATGGGACGATTGTAAATTTGCGGCACGATCCGATCCAGCAGCGCCGGGTCCTTCGCCTTCGCTTTGGCGACGATCTGGGTAAAAATGCGCTGGATCTCCTCCGGTTTGCTCTGCTTCGTATCCGTCACGAAATACACGTCCGGATAGAGCTCCATCAGCCCCAAAATGTCGTCCCAATCCAGCGGCTCGTATTGGCCCATGATTTTGGCCGCCTTAAATTCCTCGTGTGAAAAGATCGCACTATGACGGTCCGGCTCGAGTTCGTCCTGCTGGCCCATCATTTTGGTGAAGCTTTCGCCCCACTCATGGCGGGCGATGAGCTGATCGTCGCTGCTCAGCAGCAAATCCGCTTCGAAAATGCGGAAACCTTTTTCATAGTTTGCAATGAAAGCTTCATAGGTGTTCGTATACGTCATTCCATTAATTCCGCCGAGGGCGTGCGCGACCATCCGGTGGGCGGTAAATCCTTGCCCCTGCGGCTGCTGCCGGCCGGACAGGCTCGCCAGCAAAAGAACAAGACAAGCGATGATGATTGCTGCGTTATACCTCAGTTTGTTTTTCATGACAAGAAACTTCCTATCTTGGTTGTCTATCGTATTTTTACGATGTCCTATCTTATCTTCCTGCGCCTCAATAAGCCCCGGTGCCTTTGAGCACGATCGGGATTGTTTTGAAAATAATTTTCAGCTCCAGCCCCAGGCTCCAATGCTCAATATAATAGAGGTCAAGCTTGACCCACTCGTCAAACGGCAGATCGCTGCGCCCGTTAATTTGCCAAAGCCCCGTAATCCCGGGGCGGATGTCCAGGCGGCGCCATTCGTAATCGGTATACCGCTCCACTTCCTGGGGCAGCGGGGGCCGGGGGCCGACCAGGCTCATCTGGCCTAAAACGACATTGATCAGCTGCGGCAGCTCGTCAATCGAATACTTGCGGATAAACCGCCCCACCCGGGTAATCCGGGGATCGTTTTTCATTTTAAAAACAGGTCCATCCGCTTCGTTATGAGCGGCTAGCTGATGGATTAGCGATTCGGCGTTTTCCACCATCGATCTGAATTTGTACATGCCAAAAGGAGCGCCGTTTTTGCCGATGCGCCGCTGCTTGATCATAACCGGGCCCTTGGAGTCCAGCTTGATGCAGACCGCCACCACCGCCAGCAGCGGCGAGATGACGATCAGCCCCAGGCTCGCAAGCACGATATCGACGGCTCGTTTCAAAATCAGATTTAAACCGCGCAACGGG
Organism: Paenibacillus macerans; assembly: GCF_900454495.1. Lineage (NCBI taxonomy): Bacteria > Bacillati > Bacillota > Bacilli > Caryophanales > Paenibacillaceae > Paenibacillus > Paenibacillus macerans. The sequence continues at coordinate 941,871 of NZ_UGSI01000002.1, read as the reverse complement.
GTTTTAACGATCTCGATGCACGGATAATCGTAAGCCTGGTCAAACACAACGCCGGAGGTGACCATTTCGAACATTTCCGGGATGATTTTAATGCGGACGTCGTATTTGCGGATTTTCGTGATCAGCTCGTTAATGATTTTCCGCTCGGACGGGATCGTAATGTAAATTTCGTGAATCTGGTAGTGCTGCAGCAGTTTTTCAACCTGATCGATGCTGCCGATGACGTGGTTGTTCCCCGCTTTGTAATCGTCCAAAAAACCGACGAAACGATAGCCGTTCGTTTTGCTGGCAAACAGATTGTCCCGAATTTCCTCCCCTACGCGCCCCGCCCCGATGATCAGCACGTTTTTGCTGTATATATCGGTCCGTTTGAGGAGGAGCATGACACCCATCCGCAGCAGCCGGGACACAAAAGCGCACACAACGATCATGACCGCGAACGACAAGATGACGAGCCGGGAATACACTACCCCTGTTTGGAGAAAAAAGATAAGTCCCAACGCGATCAAAAAGGAAAAAAACACGGCTTTGCAGACAGTGAACGTGTCGTCGATGAGTTTGATGTCCCGGTCCCATTTATACAGGCCGTTGTGCGTGCTGTACAGCGCATAAATGGCGAAAATGACCGCCAGGAGGACTCCGTAGTCCCACGCGATGGGCAGATGCTCCAAGTTATGAAACAGCGTTGACCAGCTTCTCATGTTGTAAGCAGGCAGCACGCGGAGTGAAAACAACGCCAAAAAGCTGAGCACATACAGGATATATTCGAAGCCGATCAGGAAAAAATTGAGAATCCACTCCAGACGTACCGTCCTTTTTTTGTACGCCGTGATATTCTCCGCGATCAGCAGATTGGTCGTTTTGATTTTGCGATTGTTCATCGAAACGGACGAATTCATTTCTACACTCCCTAAATAAACTTCAAGCCCTTGGACGCCTGTCACTAACCGTGTTCTTGGAGCGGCAGCCTACCCGTTCATGCCGACGTCCCGGCCGGACCCTTGACTCTGTGCAGCGGCCGGCGCCGGCCGCTTTGCGGGTTTGGCCAATGCCGATTTCACCAAAGCCAGGGTAAATTGTACGGCGATCCCGGCGTAAATGGCCGCACTCACGAATATGTTGTAATTTTTCCGATAATGCTTGCGATAGAAAAGAATCATAGACCGATGAAACTCATAAATGATTTTTAGCGGACGGCGAGGCGCGCTGCCCCCTTTGTAATGTACGATCGTCGTGCGCGGATAATAGTAGTTAACCCATCCCGCCTGCTTGATCCGGTAACACCAGTCCGTGTCCTCCGCATACATAAAGTAATCCTCGTCCAACAAGCCGACCTGCTCGATCGTTTCCCGGCGGACCATCATAAACGCCCCGACCAGGCAGTCGATCGGATATTCCTCATCCGGATCCAGGTAGCCGAGCTGGTATTGATTGAACTTGGGATTGTTCGGGAACCGTTTGGAGAACCCAAAAGCATAATAAAATGAAGCCGAAGGCGTCGGAAACCCGCGCTTGCACGCTTTATCCAGCGATCCGTCCGGCAGAATCACCTTGCACCCGGAAGCTCCCACCTCAGGACGGCTGTCCATAAAGGAAAGCATGATGTCGAGCGTATCCTTTTGAATGACCGTATCCGAGTTCAGCAGCAGGACGTAACGGCCGGTTGATATTTTGATCGCCTGGTTGTTGGCGTACGAAAAACCCGTGTTTTGCCTGTTTTCAATCAACGTTGCCTGGGGAAATTCGCGGCGGATCGTCTCTACCGAATCGTCATGCGAATAATTGTCGACGACGATCACTTCATAGGTGTAGTCCGTTTCCGACGCGTAAACCGACCGCAGACAATCGACCGTTAAGCGGCATGTGTTGTAATTTACGATGACAATGCTTAAATCCACCGGGCAACGCTCCTGACAAATATAGTAATCTATCGACATTATATCATAGGTACCGCCTTAAATAGTTGTGTAAGAATTTTTCAATTTACTTTTTTTATGTGCTTCGTTGCTGTTATACTTAAAGTAAATCTCTTCCAATGCGAGGTGCCAAACCATGAAATGGAGCAGAACCAAAAGCGAGCGATTTGCTGACATCATGACCTTGACATTAGATATTTTACTGTATGTCCCGCGTCTTATGATTAGATGGTTTTCTTGAACGCGGACAACAATAGGGATCCGCTGACATTTTCGAGAGTAACGATTTCGAGAGTAACGATTTATAGATCCTCCGCTTATAGATCCGCCTTTGATAGATGTCTTTTCTCCAGAATCGCCCTTCGTTTCTCCTTTAATTGCGGGAGCTGCTTAAAAAATCCGCCCCACGCTCCGAGCACTTTCGGTTCCCTTAGCAAAATGTAACCGTGACTAGCCAGCTCATAGGCCAAGAGCTTCGGCAAATACTTTAGCCAGCGATAGCCGGTAAGATTTTTATAGATCATCTTATAGCGGTTAATATAGGAGTATCTGCGTACAAACAGCGGCTTCGAGCTGCGGCCGCCCTTTTTCCAGCCGCGGGCGTGGGTTGCCTTCGCATCCGCGCAATAGTACGCTTTCCAACCGAGCAACCCCGCCCGCCAGGCGACGTCGACATCTTCTTTATAGGCAAAAAAGCTCTCATCGAAAAATTCGCCTTGATGCGAAATCTCCCGGATCATCTCCCTCCGGTAGAGCGCCGCTGCGCCCGACACGCCAAACGCTTCGCCTGATTCCTTCCAGGCTGTCGCCGGCTCCCCGGCTCCCCGGTCAAAAGCACGCCAGATTCCGTTCATGGCGAGACCGGTGCTGTCCACCGTTCCGGGAGAATCCTTGAAAAGGAGCAGTCCTGTAGCGCTTCCGATCACCGGTTGCCGCTCCATCTCCCTGACAAGCCGCTCCACATATTCGTCCCCAAGCTCTACATCAGGATTAAGAACAAGTACGTAATCGCTTTCCGTCATGCGAATCGCCTGATTATGCGCAGGGGCAAAGCCGGTATTCGAGGGATTGGAAATGAGTTGAATGATACGGCTTTCCGTTCGTTCGATATAGTTACGTACGCGTTCCGCTGTACCGTCCACCGAGGCATTGTCGATAACGATAACTTTCTGAAGTTCGTACGTCTGCCGCAAAACGGCATTCAGACAAACTTCGATATCTTCAGCGCTGTTATAAGTTACAATGTGTACGGTAACCGTCGTGGATAATGACATGTTAAAGTTTCCTTTTCTTATAGAGGTAGTTCAAAAAGTCATCTTTTGATCACGAAGCAGGTCAAGTAGCTTAATCGACATCGAATCTTGAATTCAGCCGGGCCTTCCGGTGCTCACGTACCCAAAACGTACGCTCCGATCCTTACGTCCCTAGCTTCATCCAACCTTCTCGGTGCTGAAAACCTGACTTTTTGAACTCGAAATTATAATAATTCCTGCCGTATTTATGTGGCGAGTTCATTATACCAAACGTGACTTCCTACGTACACTTCGGTTGACGGGGCGGCACTTTTTCATTATGGTAATTTTATGACAAAAGCTTCTGGAGGAATTTCTTTGAGAAAAGCAAAATTGGAAGAGATAGAAATCTTGCGTGGGATTGCGTTTTTGGCGGTCGTCCTGCAGCATGTCATCGCCGGCGTCTTTTACCAACCGGATGTGAGCGCCCCATCCATCATCGCCGGGACGACGTTCCTCGGATTCATCCGCTTCGCGGTTCCGCTGTTCGTTTTTATCACGGGCGTGGTGTTATTTTATAATTATGACGGTAAACTGAACTATCTGAGCTTTTTGCGGAAAAGATTCCGGCAAATCATCCTGCCCTATTTGACCTGGACCGTTTTTTACTTTGTTTGGGTCAGCTTCTTAAGCGGCGTTCCGGCATCAACGACCTGGAATGAGCTGCTTAATCTGTTAGAAGCCGCTCTTACGGGGAAAGCCTCATATCATCTATGGTTTATGGTGATGATCATACCGTTTTACATTTTGTTCCCATGCTTTCGATTGCTGATGTCCAAAAAAAGAAAAACATGGCTCAATCTACTCGTCGCGGCCATTTTCTTTGTGGTGAATCTCATTTTGGTTTACGCTTTGTCCAAAGGCATGATCGCCTCGGACAATCCGCAGCTTGCTTTTATTTTTGACTATCTGGACCGGAACTTCCTGTTCTGGATGTTTTATTTTGTACTGGGCGGTTTGGCGGGGCTGTATTACGAAACGTGGAAGAAATTTGTCGCCAAAGCCAAGTATATAGCCATCGCGGCTCTGGCGGTTTGCTTTTACTTCATTATTGACGATATCGTTCGAATTGCCGGCAGTTCCACCGGCGATCTATATCTCTACAGCGCCAACGTAACGGCGCCGCTTAAACCGTTGATGATGATCGCCATCATCGCTTTGATCGTGCTCGTCTTCGCCGCCGCGATAAAGCTGGCCGGCAAACCAACGAAGTTTACCCAGCTTCTCGGGTTGTTTGGCAAATATTCCTTCGGCACCTATCTCATGCACGCTTTCGTCTTGAGTTTCACCAGCCGTTTGGCGATCGATTATTTGTATATGCTGGACGTATACTCGCAAACAGTGATTTCCTTTGTTCTGTGCGCCTCCATCAGTTTGTTCCTTACCGTTTGGCTCAGCCGGATGAAGATTTCGGTGGGGGAGATGTGGGTGGGAAAGGTTTGATACCATCTCAGAAAACATATAGCAATGGAGAAATCTTTTGATACAATGAGCCGAAGTAGGAGATACTGCAAATTCAAGGAAATAAAGAATCTTCTTCATAAAATAATCGCCGATGCTTTAGAGCACCGGCATTTTTTATGTTTATTTGATCTCCCCATTGCTCTCATAAAGCTCTCGCAAAAACGCCCTCAGTCCTTCCTTCCAAGGCGGTAAGTCTGCTAATCCATTCGTGCGGATCGACAAGTGATCCATCACCGAATTCCGCGGACGTGGAGCAGGACGCGGAAATTCCTCCGTCGTGCAAGGCTCTACCCGAACCGGATATTCTTCCCCCCAAACATTTTCAGCTTCCGCAAAAATCGCTTGGGCAAACTCAAACCAAGTGCATTCTCCTGTATTTGAAGCGTGGTAAATCCCGTACTTTTCCGTTTGTACCAGTTCCAGAAGGAAGGCTGCCAAATCGACCGTATAAGTAGGGGATCCTTTTTGGTCATCCACGACCTTAAGCAGCGGTTTTTCTTGGCCTAGTTTCAACATCGTTTTCACAAAATTATGGCCATGCAGCCCGTACACCCAAGAAGTGCGAACGATAAAAAACGCGGAAGACAAGCTTTGCACGAGCACTTCTCCCGCCCGCTTCGATTTGCCGTAAATGCTTTGAGGATCAGTATTATCGAATTCATGATAAGCCGAAGTTGCATTTCCATCGAAGACATAGTCCGTACTGATGTAACAAAATTTAGCCTGCACCTGTTCGGCTGCAACGACCATATTTCTAGTTCCTACTGCGTTTACTGCATAGGCACCATCAATATCGGTTTCCGCTTGATCGACGGCGGTATAAGCCGCACAGTGAATGATCGCATCCGGTTTGAAATCCTGCACGCGTTTTAGGCACACCTCGTAATCGGTTATGTCCAGCGAAGCTCGATCACACGGCAGAACCTCGTGTCCGGCTTGCTCAAAAAGCCCTACGACATCTTTTCCTAACTGTCCTCCGGCCCCGGTGACAAGCACTCTCATGGGCGCTCACCCAGACGGTCGCCGTACTGCTTGACGTAATACTCCTGGTATGCACCAGATTGAATGCGGGTCCACCATTCCTTATTATCCAAGTACCAACGAATCGTTTCTTTAATTCCGGTTTCAAAAGAATGCTTCGGCTTCCAACCGAGCTCTTGCATGGTCTTGGTAGGATCAATGCCATAGCGGCGGTCATGTCCAGGACGGTCCTGCACATGTTTGATCAAGGATTCCGGTTTACCAAGCTGCTCCAGTATCGTCCGCACAATATGCAAATTCGTCCGCTCGTTATTTCCCCCGATGTTATAAACTTCGCCATTTCGGCCATTGTGAATCACCAGATCTATCGCACTGCAGTGATCTTCTACGTATAACCAATCGCGTACATTCAACCCATCCCCATACACTGGAAGCACCTCATCAGCTAATGCCTTGGAAATCATGAGAGGAATCAACTTTTCCGGGAATTGATAAGGTCCGTAGTTGTTCGAGCAGCGTGTTATGTTCACTGGCAGCCCAAAGGTTTCGTGATACGCGCGTACAAGCAGATCCCCTCCGGCCTTACTTGCCGAATAGGGACTGTTAGGCGCGAGCGGCGTTTCCTCAGTAAACAACCCCGTTTCTCCCAAAGTCCCGTAAACTTCATCCGTAGAAACCTGTACGTATTTCTTAACGCCATGCTTTTTAGCCGCGTCAAGCAGCACCTGGGTCCCCAGCACATTCGTCTTCACAAAAACATCCGGCTCCAAAATACTCCGGTCCACATGCGACTCCGCCGCAAAGTTGACTACCACGTCAACGCCTTGACCGATCAGTTCATCCATCGTCTTTGCATCCGTAATATCCGCCTTCACGAAGATATGGTTTGGATTACCTTCTACCGATTTCAGGTTTTCCAGATTTCCCGCATAGGTCAGCGCATCCACATTTACGATTTGGTAATCCGGATGCTGGTTTAACATGTATAATACAAAGTTGCTGCCGATAAATCCGGCACCGCCTGTTACGAACAGTTTCATGAAAAAGGTCCTCCTGCTTTTTTATATCCGTCCTGCCATATATACTATTTTGAAAACGATATTGTCAATCCATGCTTGTCTATAAAAAGGTGTATTTAATATATAGAGGAATCGATTCACTATATTATTATGACGGCAAGCTAATAAACGTTCAATTTCTTGTTTTTGATTATGGCTCAGAATGTGGCAATAAGTTTGTATAAATTCGGAGGCTTGATTACTGATAATCGATTTATTTTTACCACTAATAAATCTAATGATTCTTCTACACCACTTTTTTAAAGTACCTGTTGATTGTCCTCCAAGAACATTATCCGTATGCTGGCGATACAGTAAATGTGCTTCATCATCAAAAATGACTTTCCCAAAAGTAGAAACGCATAGATAAACCCACCAATCATGCATTATCACGTTTGATACAGTTCGGGGGAATGAGCTTTTCAGTAAACGCATTGTTTTATGATTCATTACTAACGTGCATCCAACAGCAATATTCTCAATTAAGGCATTATACATACTCACAGGTCGCCGAGGTGGACTGGGCCATGTACCGATAAAATTCAACTTTTCGTCAACCATTGACGTAGCAGAACAGTACATGAGTGGTATTTCTTCAGACTGCTCATGGAGCAAGGTAACAGCCCGGAGTAGTTTATTACTTTCCCAAACATCATCCTGGTCACAAAAGGCATAGTAATCATAGTCTTCAGATGCTTCCTTTATCAATTCGAAGAAGCTACTCTGCACTCCTAAATTTGAGCCCTTTATAAATCTAATCTTGTTGGGATGGTCTTTAGAATAGCTCAAAAGAGATGCAGTTGTGTTATCAACTGAACCATCGTCCCTAATAAGCATGTTAATTTCCACCCCATCTTGGGAAAGAACACTTTTTAATAGTTCATCTAAATATTTTTCTCCGTTATAGGTTGAAAGCAATACTTGAACTTTTTTCTTCCCCAAGCCGTCATTCCCCTTTTCTTTCAATTATCGATTTCTGCCATCGAAAAAATCGGGTGATTTTTATCTTTTTCAGAAAGCAAGGGATCATTAACCGGCCAATCAATATTTAAAGCCGGATCATTCCATAGTATACCCCGATCATGCTCTGGGGAATAATATTCGTCCACTTTATACAAAACTTGGGTGTTTGGTACGAGAGTGCAGAAACCATGAGCAAATCCTTTAGGCACCAATAACTGACGTTTATTATATTCGCTGAGGATAACAGCGACCCATTGTCCAAATGTGCGAGAATCCCGACGAATATCAAGAATCACGTCATAGACAACACCTGAAAGTACTCTAATCAGTTTCGCTTGGGCCTTAGGATTTAACTGATAATGCAATCCACGTAATACTCCAGGCTCGACTGACAAAGATTGATTATCCTGAACAAAACTAGAACTAATACCAAGTTTTTGTAAAACGGCGTCATTGTAACTCTCCATAAAAAAACCCCGGTGATCCCCATGCACAACCGGATCAAGCAGCACGGCACCTTCCAACTTAAGCGGAGTAATCTTCATAACTAAGTATCCTCCCTAATTATATCTTAAAGCTTAAGCTTTACAACTCCTCACCAAACGGAGGCCTTTGATTATTTCATTCATATTATCTAATGCAGTAAATGTTCCCCCAACTTTCAGAGCCCGTTCAAAAAAGCACTATGCCAGTTTGTGAAGAGCAACGCAAGAAGCGAATTAGACTCTAATATTTAAAGTGAGATGTAGATGCCGTAAAAAACTGTTCAACTTCAAGACCGGCGCGATGAGGTTGAGCAGAGTTGCATCAAATAATTCGGCGCTCACTTTGGTCTGGAATTGGCTCAGGCTGCTGTGTTCCGGTGCATTTTCGTTTTTTACCGAATTTTATAAACTTTTCCCTCTTATTGTTTAGCCCCTCAGCCGTTCTCAGTATTGCTTTTCGTATTAAGTCTGGCTCCGGAACGAATTTAATTCGCACCAGCAGATCGTCTCGACAATCCCCGTTTCATAGATGAACTTCGGCTTTAGCCGATCTGTTCGTAAATTTTCGACGCTTCAATCGCATATCTGCGTTCATGACCCTGGCGGTCCTTCACAAAGGTGACCAGCGATTCCATCTTTCCAAGCTCCTTTAGAATCGCCTTGGCTACCTGAAGATTGGTGCGCTCGTTGGTGCCCCCGATAATATAATTCCCGCCATCCCCCCAGCCGATTACCAAGTTAACCGCATTGCAGTGATCCTCAACGTATAGCCAATCCCGTACGTTTGCCGTCGCCGCAAACTGGAAGCGACTCGTCCTCCAGGGCGTTCTGAATCGTGAGTGGAATCAATTTTTTAGTGGCCTCTGCTCAGAGGGTACCGTAGAACCTAATCCGTCGAATAATGAAACCTACACCCGGCTTCAGCCAACAAGGAGTAGTTATCATGTACAAATATATGTTCGATACTATGTTTGGCAAAAGTATGCTTATTATAAGTCACGCCAAAAAGTCTGGCGCCCGTTACCTCCATCTCGACTGTACCAGTTCTTTTCAGATTGCTAATTACATCTTCAATTTTCCAAACTCTTCTCCAAACAGAATGCCCTTCGCCAACTCGTTAGCTTTCATTAAGGAAGCATGAGTTCCTGCATCCGTCCACCAGCCCTTAAGAATGTCATACCCCAACTCATTCGCAGCGATATACGCATTGTTCACATCCGTAATCTCCAGTTCTCCACGGGTTGAAGGTTTCAGCGTCCGGATAATGTCAAATACCTGAGCATCAAACATATAAATGCCGGTAACCGCATAATTACTTTTTGGTTGCTGAGGCTTCTCCTCGATTGACACAATTTTGTCACCATTAAGTTCGGGCACACCATAACGCTTCGGATCCGGCACTTCTTGGATCAAGATCTTCGCCCCTTTTCCTTGCTGGCGGAAGCTTTGAACATAAGGTGCAATGCTATCGGAAAATACGTTGTCCCCCAAGATCACGACCATCGAATCATCGCCGACAAATTGCTCCGCAAGCCCGAGGGCCTGAGCAATGCCACCCGCCTCATCCTGTACTTTATACGTAAACGTAACGCCCATCTCTCGCCCGCTGCCGAGCAGATTGACAACGTCACCCATATGATCTTTGCCAGTAACGATTAGGATATCGGTGATGTCGGCTTCTTTTAGTTTTGCCACCGAGTGGAAGATCATCGGGTACTTGCCAACCGGCAGTAGGTGCTTGTTCGTAACTTTCGTGAGCGGATAAAGGCGGGAGCCCGTGCCCCCTGCTAGAATAATACCTTTCATTTTGTAAATTTCCCCTTTTAGGATAGAATATTCTTTACAATTCAATAATACTGGAGGTTCGGGTTATTAACAAAGAGCATTAATTACTTTTATAAGAATATCTTGACAAGATCACGCTTCCTGCCTTTCAATTAAATATTCCCATTTTCTGCTCCCTACTACATTATAGCAGAGATTGAGGACACTAAAGTGCCTGCCCCCTAAAGAATCTCCTATGTGGTTTCGACCAGTGACGTACTGACTAAAATTTTATGATAATCACTGCCACGCTGCCTTTAATCACACCAATACCTCTGGAACCATAAGTCAATGTAGATTGTACTTAGAGTGATATATAGAACATAACCTCTCTGGCATTTTACTTTTCTTTATTTGTTTTTTTGTTTTCTAACTGCACTTTGCTGTGAAAGCAACTCACTTCTGTTATGTTCATTAGCATAAATTCGAGCAAATTTTGCGAAGTACCACATATATTTCTTAATCGTCGCTTTTATATTTAATTGCAGATTCCGAGGAATCGTCATGCCTTTGTCCTTTACGAAATTTTTTAAGTTACGATTAATGCCTATCAGGAACGGTCCGAGGCCAAAACAAACAGGAAATATCTTCACGTAAACATCAACACAGGAGATTTTGACATCCATTATATTGTCAATCACCATTTGGTAACCGTTCATCAAGTCCATTTTATTGAGAATGATCACCTTTTGCCCCTCTTTGGCAAACAACAGGTTATGTGTGATACTGCCTGATATAGCCGCCATATAGTCACAGTTTCGCATATAATAAATCTGTTGACTTAGTGTCAACTGCTCAGGGGAAAGAATCTTGTATCCGTTCGCCGCAAATAATGATTCTATCTCGTCTTCCCCACGTTCCTTATTCAGCGCATCGGAAAATTTCCTACGTGTAAAGTATATATGCGAGTATGGTTCAAGGCCGGACACTTCGATATTTGATACAACAGTACGATAGATATTTTTGAATTCTTCGGTGTAGTATTCCCCTTGAATATAGGAGAACTCAGGAATGATGACTGAACGGAACCGCATCGGCTTCTTGACATCTATCAACTGCTCATCACTTAAGCCAAGCAAATGCATGAATTCCAGAAAGTTCCCCCACAAACTGGTCTGCTCGCCACCCCAATTCCAACCACAATACGCAATCCGGTACTTTTTTATATCCGGGAGAATATACCATAACCTTGATATCTGGTCACAGATAAAGTGCCCCCAATGGGACAGAAACGGCCCCATAAACACTACCGTTTCATCGCACTGTTGCACAGATTGCTTATCATATTCGTAAAAACCGCCGAAGACATGCTCATTCCTAGTATGTGATTCCTTGACGAATTGACCGTTTTCATCTAATACTCCTCCGAGCGCCCAAGAAACTGAGAGATCCCCCTTGGCCGGAAGAATAATACCGTTTTTCACCTCTTTAACATTCAAAGCTGCCTTCCTTAGATAGTCTTGTTTCTCATTTGCCCTGTACGCCTCAATGTTCTCTTTGCTAACATACAAATCGACATATTTCCCCATATCCCGCTCCCCACTACTTCTCAATGATTATTCCGTCGACATCCCATACGTGGCGCATGCTAACTACGCCCGATTCATTCATCTCTTCTCCCTTTATGGTTATAGCAATAATACTTCTGATAATGTCATGCTCCTCCCCATTGTTTCCATAGATATACACATTAAGAAAATACTTTCCGTTCAACAAATTGTTATTCAAAAAACGAAACTGAATGTGTCCCTCTTTTAAGGCTTGGAACTTCTTTTTTGAGTCACTTTCCGTAGACACCTCATAAACCGGTACACCATCATCCCTGACTAAACCAACAGTCACACTGATTGGCGTGCCGCTATTAATACTTCGATAGGCCATATTAATAGTAAACGGCTCTCCCTTATCAAAAACCTGCTTGGCATTTCCCTTATCATCTACTACTACAACATGCGAAATTTCCACATCGCCGTCACCGCTTCTACGAGAGTCAGGATCGTACTGCGGAGTAATATCGCGACAAGTAAGGTTACGATTCGCTTTCTTCGCATGCTCCACATCAACGCTACTGGAAATTAACCTTTGATACTCCATTTCCGCCCGTCGAATCCGCAGCTCTTCCATCGCCTCCAGATAATGAGAACAGACAACTCGTGGCGGTCCATCTTCCTTGATAATACCATTGTCAATCCAGATTGCCCGGTTACACAACTTTTCTACTTGGCCGGTTGAATGGGACACGATCACGATTGTCATCCCACTGTCCTTCATGGCCTTAATACGGTTAAAGCACTTTGTTTGGAAAGCAGCATCACCCACGCCCAAAATTTCGTCTACCAGAAGGACCTCCGGGTCAACACTGATAGCAACGGAAAAAGCAAGACGCATATACATGCCTGAGGAATACGTTCTTACTGGCGAATCAATAAAATCCTCTAACTCGGAAAATTTTATAATTTCATCCATCTTCGCGTCAATTTCCTTTTTGGTATAACCAAAAATGGACGCGTTCACATAAATATTCTCCCGTCCAGTCATATCTGGATGAAATCCCGCCCCTAATTCTATTAGGCTGGAAACTCTTCCTTTAATCGTTATTTCTCCTTCACTAGGCTTTAAGAGCTTGGAGAGCATTTTTAATGTTGTACTCTTACCGCAACCGTTCTTTCCGATAATACCAATAACCTCACCCTTTTTAACTTGAAAGCTGATTCCTTTGATAACCTCTCTTCGCTCAAATTTGGCCCGCTTGATATTGGAGAGGAGTCCTTTCAGCGTTTGACTCTTATCCGCAAAGATTTTGAACGATTTTTTCACATTTTTAACTTCAATCACTACATCTCCAGACATCATTAGCCTCCTGTATTTATATCTCTTCCGCAAAACCAGACTCAAGCTTCCGGAAAACAACTAAAGCAATTATCAACAGGACTACCGAAAAACCAGCTGCCATCCACAGACTTGGCATATCTGGGGATTCCTTATAGTAGAGAATTTGCCGGAACGCTGTGATCACCGGGGAGAGGGGATTTGCGGCCATAATAGATGCTAAAAAACCCTTCACCATACCTGGCTCAAACAAGACCGGCGTTACCCATACGCCCGCCATCAATAGCATCTGAACGATATACTGTACATCACGAAAGTAGACTGTAATTGCTGACAAAATAATGGTTATTCCCAACGCCATAATAAATTCGATCATAATCACTAGAGGAAGATACAACAACGCCTCCGGATTGAATCCTTGTCCACCGATAAAAATCAGCACAAATACAATGACAAAAGTCAGCAATAGATTAATAAATCGTGCGATTACTGTTGATATAGGGAGAATTTCATTAGGAAAATATATTTTACTAACAAGACTCGACTGTCCAACAATACTTCCCCCTCCCTGCTGCATGCATTCTGTGAAAGTAAGCCACGGCATCATCGCTACGACCAAGAACAAGTAATAATTTGGCACATCATGTTTAAAAACCTGAGAGAACACCAGGATATATACTAGTATTTGGGATAAGGGGAAAATCAAATTCCAGAAAAATCCAAAAACCGACCCCTTATACCTGCCTTTTAAATCTCTTTTGACAAGGCCAATAATGGTTCCTCTATATTGAATAATTTCCTTTAATCGATTAAACATAATATTCCTCCATATTATAAAGAAATCCCCTCAACCATTGCTCTGCCCTAAATCTTGAATCATCTTAACAACCCGGTTGTAGTTTGCACTCAAATGTGCCACTTGTTGATTTCGTTCCTCAAGAAGTTTCTCCAGTGTCCTAATACGTTCTACGACAATATTATAATTTTTACTCAAATCAGCAACCTGTTCATTTTTCTCCCGAAGCTCGGATTCGAGTTGTTTGACTTGTGTAACAACCCGATTGTAGTTCTCACTCAAGATCCCAACTTGCTTGTTCTGATGATTTAATTCAGCCTCCCAACCACTTCGGGGAGGTTGAGTAATCTCATATTGGCTGAGCTGATCGAATATCATAGATTTTTCTTCGTCCAGTACAGAATGCTTTTCTTTGAAAAAAATATCCGAGATTTTCTCAAGTACAGATACTTTATCTTGTGACAACCCAAATTCCTCCAAGAGACTCGTTAACGAGTAAAAGCTTTTCACAGTGGAACAAGTTGAGTATAAATATCCAATAGAGTTCATAATAGCATAATCTGTTGGGATTTGTCTGATTTCTTCCCATTCTTGATCGATAAGCGTGTATCCGACATCGTTCTGATAAAGAAGGTTACTTGCATTAAGATCCACAAGGCCATATCTTAAAACATATGTGGGTTCTGTGTACAGACCCTTTAGTTCATCAAGGACCGGCTGATCCAATACCACATGTTCGCTAATACTATAGAAATAATCTATAAGATTTTGAATTTCCTGACGAATGCCGTCTTTTCCGTTTTTCTCCCCCGCCAGGTCGACCAATTCAGAGATGGATTTTCCTTCAATATACTCCGCTTGCCATTCATCGTTTGATCTTTGAACCTTGCAAATTCTAATTCCATTTCCTGACATTTTCTCGTGAATCCTTTGATAATTTTCTAGATGCGCTTTGGCATTTGAACTTCTCGGACGCTTAACAAAACGTTTTCCTTCCCGTTCGATCGATATGATTTGATAGTCTTCAGTTCTTTTCGGCTGGAATTTGACAAATGTAATATCTGCAAAATGACTGTCATTTGTTCCGGCCTCAACCAAAAAACTGTTAGAAAAGAATCCAAACTGTCCATTTTTTATAATTCCTGACATTGCTTCCTGGATCGAAAAATTCACTGGATTACCATAGGTATAATTAGGTAATAGTGCAGCATCGGCGTAGGATAGCGGCTTATCGTCCGAATAGATCACAGATGGCAATTTGTAGTCCGGAAAAGGATAGTAAAACTTCGTCTTTGAAAAGCCGCAACTTCCCAGCAGTTCCTGCAGTTCCTGCTTTCCATATGTCCTAACATCCATTTTTGAATATCCAGTCAAAGACAGATATGGCTTCCCCAAGTGATCTTCATTTGCTCCCGCAAAGTACTTTATCCCATAGCGGTTCTCAATCGCTATAAGCAAAATACCATCTGGCTTAAGTAAATCCCGAATCATTTTTAAGAAAACTACGTCCTGTGGGTATTCCGAAAAAAATCGTCCTGCATACTCCAGAACGCCAATCAAAACTACATAATCAAATTTTTTTTCAAATGGAATATCAGCAATATTTCCAGCGTAGACTTCCAGATTATCTCTTTCCTTATGTCTTTCATACGTAATTCGTGCACGTTTTTGTGACTGATCAACAGAAACAACTCTTTTACTGGAATCACATAGCATACCTGTAATACATCCACATCCGGAACCAATCTCAAGTACTTCTTTGTTCTGAAATGGATACCATGATAAAATGTTTTCCCGCTCTTTTGTTGTTAAATAAAATAGACTATCTCTCGGGTGTTCAATCAGTTTTTCTCCGCGGTAATGAGCTAGAAGTAAATCTTCTTCCTTATCAACATACTGGTCGATCCCAGTAGAAAAACCTAAATGTAACGTTGCCACTTCATCCATCTCCTTTATAAAATACTTTTAGAGCTCTGGACAACCTGACGACCTTCATACTTCCCATGCTTCTCATAATGCCACAGAGGGTTAATCCCGCCTTCGCGAATATCAGGGTACAAGTTCAAATAACCACTTGTAGAAAACCGCGGGGACGGGTCGTTGCCTTCTTTAAATCCGACATACAGATAGTGTGCAGCAGGTTCGACACCTTTTACACGGGTCATATATTTCTTACGATACCAATGCTCATTGAAATAATAAGAATATCTGATGATATTCAAATCAGACAGTCTACTTTTATCCGTATTAACCATTTCATATATTCTTTTCAGTCCATGCTTATGAAGCCAAAGCAAATGACGGAGTTTTTTTCTCGTTATTGGTTTCTGAATCCCATGTTCATTTTTTATAAAAAATGAATAGACTTGTTCAATAAAGTCATTCATTTTAAAATAGTATTTATCCAGCGCAGTTGCGGCAAATGGGTTATTGCGGTATACCACACCCCATTTTTGTAAATATCTAACGATAATGTCTGTGGGAATATAAGACGAAAAGTTGTAAGGGAGCATTCCCGCAGAGACTTGAAAGTTGAACAAATGCTCATTTACTGTTACCAAAAACGGGCCATTACCATGAGTAGCCGGCATAAAAGTCGAATAAACATCAATATAAACTGCCTGAATATTTCTTGCCTGATGCACCAATTCCTGTGGATAGTTTGTGCTCTGCATTCGGTTGAGGATAATCACTTTACATCCATAACCTCCAAACAACAGATTATGGGTATTGGAGCCGCTTAGCCCAGCAACGACTTCAGCGTTCTTCAACAACGACACAAGCTTCGGTAGCGTCTCATTTTCCGGCGATACTATGTCAAATCCGTTTCTTCGGAAATTATCCTCTATCTCTTCCTCACCGATGGTATTGCCCATCTGCAGATTAGTACGGGTTAAATAGATCTTTTTGCTTGGACTCGTTGGAACGGAATTTTGGATTGCATCAAATGGAATTAAAAACTCTTGTGAATAGTAAAAATTCACCGTACGGGCCGTCGACAACATACAGGAAGGTCTAGGAACGATCACACGTCTAAACCTAGTCGGGCGATTCAGGAAAACAAGGTCATCCTGTCCGATTCCAAGCAAATCATGAAAAAGCCGAAAGTTACCATCCGGCTTATTATTGAGAAAAATACCAACAAGTCGGATCCCTTGAGCTTTACAATTCTCCCGCAAGTAATACCACAGCCGATTTGTCGATTCAAACAGGAAATGTCCCCAATGGTAAATAAAGCAACCATAATAGACCACTGTCTCGTCAATATATGTGCAATCATCCGGATTGACATCAGGACACTCCGCCATCGAAAGAGGTGCTTTTCCATAGTCCAAACCTTTATATAGTCCGGAAGATTTCACGAATCTCCCCTCTGCGTCCAACACGCCTCCACGATATCTATAGTTGCCAACCTCATCATAAAAAGCTTCCGCCGGAACGATGACGCCATTGTCAATCATTTCAACAGTCGGCTCCCAGTCTGGCCACAAAAAGTTATGTTCCATCATTTCCTGGTACTGGTCTGCTGTTTGCTCATTCAAAAACTGTAGATTATGTGTCATATAACAACCTATTCTATAGCTGAGAATGAGGGTCGTATTTTAGTTCTAGACTCTCGAATCACCAACTCAATCCCTTCCTCAATCCCAGTTTTCGGTTTCCACCCCGTACATTTCGTGATCCTTTCAATATTGAGAACATTTTTTCTAATATCACACTTACGACTTGAAGAATATTGAATGACCGGAGGCTTTTCCGGACTTAGCTTTTCGATTACCAAATTAAGAATCTCATTAATGGAATAACCAACCCCTGTGCCGACATTGAATATATTTTCGTCCCCTTCATAATTCAGGACTGCTGCAATTGCGTCAACAACATCATCAATGAAGATATAATCACGAATGTTTTCTCCGTCTCCCCATATAGTAATCGGTTCTCCATGCAAAACCCGATTCACTATGATTGGAATAAGTCCCTGCATACGGCCACTGTTGCTCATAAAGCCATAAGGATTACTCAAACGCACGGTCTGATAGCGAAGTCCATGCTGATTTTGGTATAACTCCAAAGTGTTTTCGATCATCATCTTGGTCAGAGCGTATCCACAAAAAGCATGTTTTGAGTCATCCTCCAACGCCGGGAATTCTCCTCCCTCCCCATACACCGTCCCCCCCGAAGATACGAAAAGAAGATTAACATTCCTACCTGCTATGTCTTCCAGAAGACGAATCGTTGAGAGAACATTGGCAGACACCTCGGGTGCAAGGTTTTCCGTACCGTCCTTAGCAAACAGTGTACTAACTAAGTGAATGATTGTATCGGCCCCATCTAAAAGCGGGGCAAAGCTCTCTTCTTCTGTAAAATTGAATTTCTTATAAGAAATATTATTCATTGCCTCAAATTCCGGGCTGTAAGTTCTATCCGCCACTAGCACATGATTATCTCTACTTAGCTTATTAACCAAATTCCTCCCAATAAAACCGTTTCCGCCCAAGACTACATATTTTTTCATCGATTATCCTCCGTAAAACGAATTATATTCTTCTCTACAACACTAACCAAATTTTTGGTGAATATTTCCTGAGAAAAATACTGCTTGTATGTCTTCCTACCCGACTTGCGAACATCATTCATTGTATCAAAGTTGCCAATAATGTACTCCAGTTTCTTTTCCAGCTCCGAAGCACTCTTACTACTAAATACAAATCCGTTTACACCGTCCTCAATATAGCGTGCCGTTCCCGTCATGTCAGAGCATAAGACAATCTTGGACATCATCATTGCCTCCGCCAAGACAACCGGCATGGGATCGTCAATAGATGGGACAACCACACAAGCAGTCTCACGGTAAATATCCATCAACTTGTCATAGGGAACTGGCTCGGATATTCTGACATTGGTTAGTTCTTTGGCTTTATTGTATACACTCCGATAGTAGAGTTCATCACCAACTTTGCCTATCAGCAGAAATTCGGCCTTTTCCGCAATAGCCTGTGGTAACATGCTTATTGCCTCCAACAATAACATCTGATTCTTTCTTATCTCAAAAGTAGCAGGAAATAGAAATAGTATTTTTTCCCGTCGAACGGTTATTTCTTTCAGGTCAGCCCAGTCTTTTACACCATATAAAAGCACTTCTGTATAATATTTCGGTCGATATTTCTCCAACATTTCCTGTGCATATCTACCGCCGCAATAGACGGAAATATTGCTCTTCAAATACCTAGGTAGATAGTTTTTGAGAAAATTATATCCCGTCCCACCATCATGGATCCACCATAGAAACGGAATATCCGAACCATTATAGCAGTTGATAAAGTTATGACTAACAATGGAGGCTACAAGCACAAGATCAAAGTTTTTCAACAAGTTGTCAATACCCGGTGATATGGACTTGGGTGTCTCGTTCGGGCGATAAGCTCTGTATTTTGATAGATCCTGATCAATAATAACCGGAATCTCTTCCGCCAAAATATCCTTCGACAAGGGGCCATCCTCCGGAGAAGCTACAACTGGAAAATATCCTTGATCCTTCAAGACTTTGGCAGCCTCAAATACAACCTGAGGGGAGCCAGTCCGGGACAACTCATGACTTACAAGCAGAATGTCTCCTTTCTCCCCCTTCAGCAGGTTTTCAGGGAGGAGCAGGCGATTCGGTAAGTTGTCACTGTCTGTACTGTATTGTAGCATGCTGTCTGTAAACAGGATGTCCCTTTTTAGAGCGGTGTGCCACTTTTTTATGATGTACAGATACGCCCTATCTCGCGGACTGGTATTTCTCTCGCCAATTCTTTCTTTATGAAGAAGAATACTTGTCGAAACAAATGCGCAGCGTAGGTTCTTGTTTTGGATTCTGAAACTAAAATCCAATCCGAAGTATCGATTCGGAGTGGATTTTTCATTTAATCCGCCAACCTGTAGAAAAACATCTTTTCGTACCGAAAAGCAGTACTGGCTCAGTACGCTAACTTCTCTGCTCATGTGAAGTGTTAGCGCACGGTCGTCTTTGCTATAAAATGATTGTCCCAAAAATGTACACTCATACAACTCACCGCCATGCTGACCGATCCGCCCCCCCATATAAACAGCTTTACCTTCCGAGTCGATCACAGCTGGGGAAACCGCTCCGATCCCCGGAAGATCCAAAACATCCAATAGGTGATTCAGCCAGTCCTGCTGCGCTATATACATATCGTCGCCTAGAAAAACAAGATATTCTCCCTTGGCTGCTTCCGCACCAAGATTGTATTTTTTTGAATAATTAAGAGGCCCATCATATGGGCAAAGAATCATCCGTTCTCCTAAGCCGGACATCGCTTCTCCGATTTCTTCCGATAATTCTGAGTTCGACACAATAACGATCTCAAAGTTAGGATACGCAGTATTCCGCAGCAGGTGTGGCAAACTACTCAGTATGGCAGAATGATCTGTTGCAATAATCACACTAACAAGTGGAATTTCACTCCGCCATTTGGATATAAAATTTTGTCCGTCTTGCTCAAAGATGAAAGCCGGATAGTTCATACGCCACATATGTTGGGATAATGCCTTTGCCCGACTAGATATCTCTCGTCGACGAGCTTCTGCTGTTTTTTCAACAGCGTATGTCGAATACAAAATCCGTTCAATGTGTCGAATTCCCCCCCCTCGCTTGGAGAGCCGTAGAGTCATTTCATAAAGTGCACAACTGTCAAATGCTTTTTCGAATTCTCCGCACTTCTGCAAAGTTGCTTTCCTGAACGCAGAGAAGTTCCCAGGGTAGGAAGACCTAATCATCAATAACGGTGACCAAGCTGGTTTGAAAAAGAAACTGAAATAATTGCCATTCTCGTCGACATAGCATTCATCCGAAAAAAGCAGGTCTACGTTGTCTCTTTCGTCTAAATTCTTTGCTGCCCAATACAGAGCGTCGGGCGTCAGTTGATCACCCATGTGCATAAAAATTATATAATCACCCAATGTTTTACTAAGAGCTTGATTGTATGCTTCCGCTCTACCTATTTTCTGCCCGTTTGACCCCAGCAGATGGAGGCGAGAGTCTTTTTCTGCTTCTCTACCAAAGAGATTTACCCCTCGCCTGTCCTTTGTTCCCAAATCAACCGCCCAAAGCTCCCAACGACCATAGATTTGGGACTGAACTGATTTTAATGTCCGCTCCAGCATGTTTATCTCAGTACGTTCCAAAAGCAGTATGATGCTAAAGTGAACGTTCTTTTGTAGTACCTCAATCATTTGTCCAATAACCGCTTCTGAGTACTCCTCCTGTTGTCGCCGGAAGAGCTTTCTTCCAGTGTTGTCCCCCGCAACGAAAACAGATCCAACGTAAGGTAGTTCTTCCATTTCTTCCTCTTCTTTTGTGACTACCCCATCTAAAAGCTGGCGTTTAGATGCTTTATTTTTAATTGCTTTTACAAAACCTGCCCAACCGAATTCCTTGAATACCGCGTAAGCTTTCCGAAAGGTCGCCCTGCTCCTGTTTGTATTGAAAAAGGCTTTAAAAACATCTATTATGAAGTTATAAAATTGGTTCATTAATTTCATAAATGAAACCTCCGCCAAGAATCTTCGTGAAACACCCTGTCAGTGTAGCAATTTCTCAAAGCCCAGTGCATACAGACTCACTTTAATCAAGCGGGGGGATTATAGGACGGAGGACGGCTGCGTAACTGTAATTTTATTTGTCTGCAGTCGTATACCCTGCCTGTCGAAAAACCTCCTAAGCGTAGTCCGCCCAGAAACTTAGCCCCGCAAATGGTATGAACAATATCCCCTTGCTCTCCTGAACGATGCGCAACACTGCTTCGATAAAGTCATTTCTATTTTTACCAAAGGACCAAGAGAATCACACAATAAAGCAATCACGCAACAAATCTCGGCAGGCCCGTTACACCAAAAGCTTCAATTTGTAGAGTTTCCGCATGAATTACCACAAGGACTTTCATCAAATCTTTATTGATTGTGACACACAAGTGCAGCAGTTTGCAATACTAATCAGGAGCAGAGCAGTATGCTCATGAGAAGCGGTGTTGCCCTCGAATCATGTTAGTTTTCCGAAAATGCTTCTAGTTACAAAATTACATTTTTTCTTTTAAATACCATAATTTAAAAAAACAATCTTTCATTGGACGCTTAGTAGAAGAAGAGCCCATCCTATGCTAAAATAATACCCGTATCTATTAGCAAAGGAGATAAATACGTGTCGAATCCAGTATACGGGAAAATGGCCGTAGAGTCGAGAATTCGGGAAAAGTTACCTGCGGCGTTATGGTTGTTATTAGTTGGCTTAATTATGTTTTTGGTTTGGGCTCCGTTCCAGGCTGGTGTGTTTAACGGTCTTGTGCTAAATTTTGAGCAGCCGATCTATTGGTCGGTTCTTGTCGGCAGCATCCTGCTGCTGGTGTGGGCTGCGGCTTTCTTCAAAAATATCAAGCTGGAAGACCAACGGGACTGGACAGCCCTGCTTGTACTCTTAATTCCCATAACTTACATTATCGCACTAATTTCGGCGGCAAGCCAGTACTTTGCTTCCAATATGGTGCTGATTCAATCGCTTTATGCCTTTATGTTCATTATGGGGCTTTATTTGCTGCAAAATCACAAGGCCAACCGGATGATTGAGACGACCTTGATTACGGTTGCTTACGTGATTGTGCTGTTCGGCTTATTCAACTGGCTCGGACAGGGAAGAACCGTGTCGGCCATTGTCGGCTGGTTCTCGGGAATTGTCGTTGATGGACAATACACGCAGGCGGTTTGGGTTGACGCAAACGGTCCACGTCTCGCATCTGTTTTCCAATATCCTAATACGTATGCCGCCTTCCTGATGGCCTTCTTCTTCATCGCCGTGTTCGGCATCACCCGCTCTAAAAAGTGGTACGGCCAAGCGATCCACGCATTTATGCTGGTACCGATGGTCCTTTCGATTTTGCTGACGTTATCGCGCGGCGGCCTGGTGTTCTTGCCTGTCGTCTTCGTCGTACTGTTGTTATTCCTGAAGCCGGCCAAACAAATCCTGTGGATTGTTTATTGCGTGCTGGCCGGTGTTGCCACGCTGGTGATCGCTAAACCGGTAACGAACCTCGGGCAGCAATTCCACCTGGGGCAAATCAATGATCCGGCCAAAGGCTGGTTTTATGTACTTGGCGCCTCGCTGGCGCTGGCCGTGATCGCATGGCTGATCCAGCGTTATGCAGCTCCTCGTTTGGAAAGCGGCCTTAGCAGATGGGCGGATAGAAAACTGTCCAGCCTGTGGCTGCCGGTCGTTTCCGTCGTTGTGGTCGGTATCCTGGCTTGGCTGTTCCTGGGCACGAACCTCAAGCATATTTTACCGGGCAACATTGGGGAACGTTTGGAAAATCTTAACCTGCAGCAGCACAGTTTCCTTGAACGGATGACATTCTATAAAGACGCCGTAAAAGTTCTTAAAGATTATCCAATCATCGGTGCAGGCGGCGGCGCATGGGCGTCGATTTTTGAAAAGTATCAAAACAACCCGTACTCCAGCCGTCAAGCGCACAGCTTTGTGATGCAGTATCTGGTCGAGACCGGCCTTTTAGGATTCATTATTTTTGTGGCATTTCTGATCTTTATTTTCTATAAATATATTCGCGGCTACATCAAAGCCGGTGAACAGGAACGTGACTCTTATTTTGCTTATTTCATTCTTGTTTTTTCGATTCTGATTCACAGCTTGATGGATTTCAATATGAGTTTTGTTTTTATCAGCATGCTTGTTTTCCTGGGTCTGGGCGGCATGGCGGCTGTGATGGACAACCGCCCGGTAGCCAAACTCAAGTTGAAGCCAGGCACAATGCGAGGCTTGTATAGCACGGTTATGGTGCTTGCCTCGATCGTGCTGATCTTTGTGTCGATCCGTTATATTGGGGCGAGCCAAGACGTTGTTAAAGCTAAAAACTTGTTCACCACAAGTAATGACTTCCAGGAAATTAAAACACCGCTGGATAAGGCTCTCAGCAAACGTGGAGATCACCCCGATGCGGTATTGTATATGTCCAGCCTTCTTCAAGCCGTGTACAGTCAGACGAAAGATGAGTCTTTTTACAACGAAGAGCTTAATTTACTAACAAATACGCTGAAAAAAGAGCCGTTCGACAAAAATATGTACAAGCAGCTCATGACGCTGTATCAATCCAATAGCGAAAACGATAAGGCATATGCCGTTCTTCGCGATAATGCCGATCGTTACGCCTATGATATGAATTGGTACGAACAGTTGATTGTGCAGTCTTATGAGCTAGGTTACCAAGCGCTTGGTCAACAGGATACTGCCAAGAAGGACGACTACTTCAAAACAGGACTTGCCGCATATCAGCATGTGGTTGCCGGGGTTGAACATTTGAAAACTCTGCCGAAAGGTCAATTGCAAGGAAATCCGTTTGAAATCACGCAACCGATGGTGCTAAACGCCGGTAAAATGCAATATATGCTGAACGATCCGGCAAAAGCTGCGGAGATTTTTAAAGTTGGCATCAAGGATGACTTGAATGATGGTACGAACCGTGAGATCGCCCGCTGGTATTTGGCAGCCTTGCAGAAGAACGGAACCACCGACCAGGCGGTATATGATCGCTTGCTGCAAATGGATCCAAACGAAAAAGGGGAAATTGACAAAATAACTCAGCAAAACTTTTAAAGCATAAAGAAAAACGGTCTCTCACTCAGGAGAGGCCGTTTTTTGATTTGCACTAACGATTTCCGTCATAAAACGAAGTAATTCATCCCGCAATTCCGGATTTTCCAGCGCATAATGGATGGTGGTTTGAATGAAGCCCATCTTCTCGCCCACATCATGCCGGGTTCCTTCGAAGTTATAGGCCAAAATTCGTTCCGTCTCACCGAGGCGCGAGATCGCATCGGTCAACTGGATCTCTCCGTTTACGCCTACTTGTTGTTCTTCAAGAATGCCAAAAATCGCCGGGGTCAAAATGTAACGCCCCATGATCGCCAAATTAGAGGGGGCCTTACCGGTTTCTGGTTTCTCCACCAGTTCATTGGCCAAGTAAACCCGCTCCTGAATCACCGTAGGATTCACAATCCCGTAACGGGACACCTCATTCCAGTCTACCGGCTGCACACCAACTACCGAAGCTTTATGCTCCTCAAACACGTTGATCATTTGTTTTAGGCAAGGTACCTCCGACTCGACGATATCGTCGCCAAGCAGCACGGCAAACGGTTCGTTGCCGATAAATTTCCGTGCGCACCAGATCGCATGTCCCAGGCCTTTTGGTTCCTTTTGCCGGATGTAGTGAATATCCGCCATCTCCGAAGATTTACGTACCTCTTCAAGAAGCTGAAATTTTCCTTTTTCATTTAGATTGTATTCTAGCTCAAATGATGTATCAAAGTGATCTTCGATCGCACGCTTACCCTTCCCCGTTACAATAATAATGTCTTCAATCCCGGAAGCGACCGCTTCCTCCACGATATATTGGATCGTGGGCTTGTCGACGATCGGCAGCATTTCCTTAGGCATGGCCTTGGTCGCCGGCAGAAAACGCGTCCCTAATCCGGCCGCCGGAATAATTGCTTTACGAATTTTCATTAAAATTTCTCCCTAATTGGAAAATAAATTGCAGATGTTGACATTATACCACATACATTGTACAAACATAGATACACGGACCTAGAGACATGCTCCCGATCCGCCCATTTTGTCCATTGTCTCTGATTTAGGTTTTGAATCCCCCCGCTAAAAATTCTCAAATCTAGCTACTCCCTTGAAGAAAAAGGGTTTATTCCGCGGCTCCGGTCCTGCGGAATAAACCCTAGAATAAACCCTTATTTGTGAAATTCGGTTATTTCAACCGGTTACCTGCCCGCCTTTTCCATAATGTTTCTCTCAATTTCATCGGGCGTGGGGTACCGGTCTTCTTTTTTGGAGACGACAATACTGGCCAGCATATTCCCGTATCTCAACGCTTCTTCGAGCGGTTTCTCCTCCAGCACGCTGTAAATGAAGCCGGCATTGAAGCTATCCCCGGCCCCCGTCGTGTCGTAAGCCTTTACAGGAAATCCGGCATGATGCACGGCTCCCGAGCGGGTATAAGCGCTCGCTCCCCGGCTTCCCCGCTTGACAATGATGGTATTGGCGCCTAAAGAAATCAAGTGCTTCGCGGCTTGATCCACCTCGTTCGCCCCGGTTAGATGCAAAATTTCTTCATCGTTGGGCATAAAGTAATCGATGTACGGCAGGAAGGAGATAATCTCCTGCCTGCTCTTTAAACTCCAACCATCGATGGCCGAGTTTGCATCGAAGAAAGTGATTTGACCGGCGGCTTTAGCCCGTTTCAAACAGGTTTGCGCCGCATCGGGACCAAATCCCGGAGCCAGGAAATAACCGTACAACAGCGTCGCACGCGCAAGGTCGAAGTCTTGCTCCCCTTCAACCGAAGCCGCGGTTAAATCGTAGGCGTTCCCTTTATAGGTAACAAAGTAGCGATCCCCGCCCTCTTTGACGATGGATACGGACAGCACCGTCCCTTTTTCGGTCCGGGCAAGCTCATTTTCTATCAATGGCGCTATCTCGTCGTAAATTTTGCTTCCGTAATCGTCTTGGCCCAAAAGGGAGATGACCCGTTGTTTGACGCCGAGCTTGGCCAGCGGGAAAATCGTGTTGGCCAGGCCGCCGGGCCGCAAAATCATCGTGTCGACCATATGTTCTTCGCCAAAGTCCGGCCGCTCTTTCACTTGGGCGAGGATCAGATCTGCGGTGATCACACCTACCAAATTAATCATCGAGGTTATTCCTTCCCTGTAACTTTCGTGATGATTTCAGCTTCCCCAGCGACCAGCCCCCGTTTCGCCGAGAGTTCGATGGCGGCTAACTGGATGACCAGCGAGTAAGGAATGGGGCTCACGTATTCGTGAACGGATGGAATTGCGAACGACATGACGCGTTCATGTCTAAGCTCTTCGTCGGAGACATAAAGCACTTTTGCCCCCAGTTCGGCCATTTCCAGAACATACTTTTTATTAGTTTCGTAAGTTGCTCCTTTAGGATTAAAGAAGATGGCTTGCAAATTCTCTTTAATCAATTCGAATGGACCATGCCGGAATTGCGGAGCCGAAGCGGCCTCGGCAAAAATCCGCGCCGTTTCCTTCAGCGTCAAGGAACCCTGCCGCGCCGTGTAAACCGAAGGCCCCCGGCCCAGCAGAACGAGCGGTTTCTCCGGGCTAATGAAATCGACGATCCGCTTCCGGTACTCCTCTTCTCTATTCAAATGCTCTTCAATGACGTCAGCCGTCCGATAAAGCGAATCCGTCAGATCGTTCCCCGTCATTTTAGAGCCCAATAGCAGCATCAAAGCCGCCGTCGTCGTAAAAGATTTCGAGGAAGCGATAGCTATTTCTTTTCCCGCATGCGTGAGCAGAACCTCCCGGGCCAAACCGGCCAAAGAACCGTCCGGGGAGTTGGTGATGGCCGAGGCCAAGGGGTAGCGCTTGGCCAGTTCCTTGGCCTCGAAGCTCTCCCCGCTCTGCGAAACGATGTAAAGCTGATGCTTGTCCAGGAAAGAATCGGGATAATAGTATAAAAGTTCGGAATTGTCGATAGCCGACGCTTGAATGCCGTGCAGGTTCAAATAAGAGACAAGCAGTTCGGAAGCGGCCAGGGAGCTGCCCATGCCCGTCAACAACAGCGGCTTGTCGCCGGCCGCGCTGACGGAAATATTGTTTCGAATCGTCTCCCGGATCGCCTCCGGTTGTTGTTTAACCTCGTTGAAAAATTGACTCATAATCCTCATCCCTTCTCAGAGCCTTCCGACAGGCCGCTGATGATGTATTTTTGTAAGAACAAAGCCAAAGCAATCGGCGGCAGCGATGCCAGCAATCCGCCGGTAATCTGCATGCCGAAGTCGATCATGCCGCGTTTCGAAAACTCGGAGATCGCCACCGTAATGGTCTTGGCGTCATAAGTCGAAGTGAATATGCTGGCGAACATAAACTCGTCCCAGGCGATCAGCAGCACGAATATTCCGGTGGCCACCAAGCCCGGAAGCGATAGCGGCAGCAAAAACTTGAACAAAATGCCGAGCGGCGATACGCCGTCGATTTGCGCCGATTCTTCCATAGACCTTGGAATCGAACGGAAATACGTCTGCATCATCCAAATGACGTACGGCAGGTTAAAGGCCATATAGATCACGATAAGCGCCGGCTTATGGTTGATCATCCCCATTCGGGCGAAGATCACGTACAGAGGGATCAGCAGCACCACTTCCGGCACCATCCGGAAGCCAAGAATCGAGACCAGCAAGGCGTCCTTGCCGCGAAAACGGAACCTGGCGCAGGCATACGCCGCAAACATCCCGATGAACAGCGTCAGCAGGGTGGAGCTGAGCGCGACGACCACGCTATTTTTCATCGCCGTTAGAAAGGGGGGCAGGCTGCCGTCGCTTGCTTCACCGGAGAACACTCTCGAGTAATTGTCAAAAGTCCATTCCGCAGGCCACAAGTGAAGGGTTTTCGCGTTCAGATCCCCGCTGGAAGAGAAGGTGGCGATCACCAGCAGGAGCAGAGGCAGCGCCGTAAACAGCATGATAAGAGACACGCCGACATATATCCAAAACTTCTGAGCTCTTGTTCTCTCCATAGGTCACTCCGCTTTTTTGTATAGAATTTTGATGTAGATAAAGGCGAATATCAGAATAAAGATCGACATCACAAACGCTATGGACGAGCCGTAACTGAATTTGCCGAACATCATGGAGGACTGATAGGTCAGGAAGGACAGCACTTGCGTTCCCCCGGCCGGGCCGCCCCCGGTCATGATATAAATAATGTCGAATACTTTGAAAGCTTCCATCGTCCGCATGATCAGCGCGACCAATATGGCCGGACTTAAAAGCGGAAGCGTGATGCTGAAAAATCTCCGGAACGCCGAGGCCCCATCGATTTTGCCTGCTTCATAGGCCTCAACCGGGAGGGACTGCATCGCCGCCAATAAAATCAGAGTCACGAAAGCCGTATTTTTCCACACATCGGCGATAACGATGGCATTCATTGCCGAGAAGGAGGAGCCCAAAATATTAAAGTAACCATCCGTAATGCCAAGGGCCGCCAGCAACACGGTGACCGTTCCATGATCCGGGTCATACAGCCATTTCCATAGGACCGCATTGACAATCGTCGGCAAGGCCCAAGGAATCAGCATAAAACCTCTGACAAAACCTCGTCCCGCAAATTTCTCATTCAAAATCAAGGCAAACGCCATGCCAAGAATGAACTCCAAACCTACCGAGGTCACCGTAAAATACATCGTTCGGCCGACGGCCTGCCAAAAGGAAGCGTCGGACAGCACTTTGGCGAAATTCTCAAAACCTACGTAATCCCAAAGTTTCGGATTGTCCAGTTTGTGCACATTTTTGGTCAAGTTAATAAAGCTGATAAAGATCGCGTAGATCAAAGGAAGCAGGGTCACGCCGAGAATAACGAGAAAACTGGGCAGCAAATATCCGAAAGGCCGAAGTTTTTTGATCATTTGATACCTCCACATCCATATGAGACTCCGCAGGTTTGATGGGAAGTCCCGCCGGAGCGGGACCCGTTTAATTGCCGTTGGCCGCAAGCTGTTCCGTCGATGCCGCCAGCTCATCAAGCGCGGTCTTCGCATCCTTTTGACCCGTCAATACCGCCTGGAGAACAATCTGCATGTTTTTGGAGAATTCATTGTAGGAATCCAGCGAAGGGCGGGAAATCACCTGCTCCAGCTGTTTCTCCATATCCTTCAATGCCGTAAAGTTCTGATTGAGATCGGCGTCGCTGTAGAGGTCCTTCCAAATCGGCAGAGAGCCGGCTTCAAGCGATTGCTGCTTTTGAACCTCCTTGCTGCCCAGGTATTCGATGAACTTCCAAGCGGCGTCTTCATGTTCCGATTGCGGAGTAATCGCCAGATACATGGACCCGGTAGCCGCCGTATGCGGGGCTCCCTCGGCCGCCGGAACCATCCCCACCTTCACCTTGCCTTTGACTTTGGAATCGCTGCCGTTCAATTCGCCCCAGTAAAAGGACCATCCGGCAACAAACGCCGTTTTCCCGTTTTTAAAGGCATCCAGCACCTGACGGTCGTTGTAGTTGATCGACGCCTTGTCGATCACTCCGTTTTTCATGGAATCCGCCATGAACGTGAGCGCCTGCACCCCCTTTTCGTCATTGAACGCCGGCTTACCCGCTTCATCCAAGAACTTTCCTCCGAAGGAGCCGAGGAATTCGGCAAAATAAGCAACGAGGCCTTCATTGGCGCTCCATCCCCATGCGCTGGCCGAACCGGGGGTTATTCCTTTCTCCTGCAGAGCTTTCGACATCGCAGTGAACTCGTCCCAAGTCACCGGCGGGTGATCGAAACCGGCCTTCTTTAACAGTTCTTCGTTATAGTAAAAGAACACGACATCGTTAAACATCGGTACGCCATAGATCTCTTCGCCCAGGCTGGCGATTTGCAGGCTCGCCGGCAGGATGCCTTGCTTCATCTCGTCGGTGTAGCGGTCGGTCACCGGAAGAATGAATCCGGCGTTGGCATACTCGGAGGTCCAGATTTCATCGACGTCCACAATGTCGTAAGCCGCGTCGCCGCTGGCGTTAAAGGAGGCCAACTCCTTATCGTGCAACTGATCGTACGCTACATGATCCAGAACGACCTTGATGTCCGGGTTTTTCGCATTGAACTCCTCCACCGCTTTCTCCCGGAAGCCCGCAAAGTCATCGCTCGACAAAACGCGAATCGTTTGAACACCGCCGTCATTGGCGCCGCTTGCCGGTTTTCCGCCGGAACACCCGGCGAGCAGGGACGGAATTAGCACAAGGGACATGATACCGAGTAATGACTTTTTCATGAAATAACCCCCATTGATATGTTAGTTTGTTCTAAGTACAAACAAATTGAAAGCGGCGCGGCTCTTCATTTCAGAGCCTCTTGCTGACTGAACTTGAATTTTTTTAAGACCATAGAAACTACCGCTATATGTGTTCTGGCTTCCTTGAAAGTACGTCGATAAAAGCTTTTTCTTATAGATCCTCCGCATCCTGCAGCTGCTGGAATACGTAAGCGACTGCTCCCAATCCGCCCGCATCCCTGCCCAGGCGGGCCAGCTTAATCTCCGTGCGGATTGGCGTGAGTTCAGACACCTGCTGGCGGATATCCTCAATTACGGCGGACATGGAGCCGGATACGCCCCCGCCGATAATCACTCTCTGCGGATTCAGCAAGCTTGCGATATTCGCGATGGTGATGGACAAATATTGCACAAATTCGTTAATAACGCGAGCCGCCTCAGGCTCTCCCCGGGTGTAGCGAACAAAAAGTTCTTCGGGAGATACCCCGCTTTTCTCCAGAGCGAATGCCGAAATTTGCTGCTCGAACGCTCCCGTCTGTCCGGGACGGTTCCGTCTGTTTTGGGCCAGGTCCTCCCGATCGATAAAACAGTTGATTTCCCCCGCCGAGTAACGATGGCCTTCAATTAATTCGCCGTTGGCGATAATAGCGCCGCCCACCCCGCTTCCAATGGCTATGAAGAACATATTGTCCGTTAACCCCTCGCTGCCCAGCCATCTTTCGCCTAATGCGGCAAAATTGACATCGTTGTTGACATATACCGGAAACGGAAAATAGGTTTTCGCCTTCTCAATCAGATTGATGTTGCCCCAGTTCAAAGCGGGCACGTCGAGGAGAATCCCTTC
Source organism: Paenibacillus macerans (assembly GCF_900454495.1). Taxonomy (NCBI): domain Bacteria; kingdom Bacillati; phylum Bacillota; class Bacilli; order Caryophanales; family Paenibacillaceae; genus Paenibacillus; species Paenibacillus macerans. The sequence continues at coordinate 910,563 of NZ_UGSI01000002.1, read as the reverse complement.
CCTGCTGTCCACAATCCCCGGAAGCCCGATCCCCATGCCGAGGATACGATCTTTTTCAATCCCGGATTTTTGAATAAACGATTGAACCAGATCCAAAGTCTCTTCTACGGTAGCCGTTGTTTTGCATTCTTCCTTATGCTCGATCTCACCATCAAGGTCGGTCAGTACGATCAGGGTTCGAGTCCGCCCGATATCGACGCCGATGCCGTATCCCGATTTAGGGTTAAAGCCCAGTTCGATTCCCCTGCGGCCCCCATCCTTGGTAGAGTCGCCCAACCCCGTCTCCACAACAAACTTTTTCTTGATCAGCTCATTGACGATGGAGGTGACCGTAGATCGGCTTAAACCTAATTTTTTGGCTATTAAAGCTCTGCTGATTTTTTTCTCGCTGCGGATCATTTCCAGAACCAAATTCCGGTTGATCTTCTTGATCAGATCTAAACTTCCGGTTCGATTGTACAACCTCTCCCCTCCTTCATTCAGTTTCGTCGGAGAACAAACAAACTAAAATTTAAAGTAATTATAACATGTCGAAATTTACTGTCAATAGTGTAAGCGATATCATTTTGAAAATATGTTATGAAAACTGACAATGTTGTTCGAAATGGTATGGAAAAGATCAAAAAAATAGATAAATATAACATATTGTGTGTAACTAAACTAACATCAAATTATGATAACGATTGATCCCTTCATCCCTCTTCGATAACAAAAAACCGCTTCACCGGACAAACGTCCGATCAAGCGGAATCGGGATAACAAGTTCAGGTACAAAACTTCTTCTTTGGCAGCTTCACTTCTTAGTGGAACCACCATTTGCGCCGCGGATGTTGCCGAAGTTCTTCTTCGCTGTAGAGCCGATGGCCGGGTTCGGGAGTATGCAGGAAACGTTCGGTGCCGAATTCGATTTTGCGGTATTCCGACTCTCCGTCGATTTCCAGCCGTCCTTGAATTTGGTGTACGGCGATTTGCATCTCAAGGAATCCTTCAACCATCTTAAGTCACCCTCCTAAATTGATGAGCTTTACTTTGAAAATCATGGCCTTCCGACGTTGTGAGCGATGCTTTGATTTACGCCTTCATTATAGCAAATCAACGATTTTTTTAGCACCGATAAACATTGGTTATCAGGGTCTTCAGCGCCCCAGTTCACAAAACTTCCAAAACTTGTCTTTCCTAGAAAAACGACTGTCTGCACGGGGAGAATTCTGAATTTTTGCGTAAAAAAACGCTCGCCCCTTTAATGGGACGCCCTTGTCCAAGACTTATTCAATGACTTTACAAGCTCAACTTAATAATCAGCGCTTGACAGGGAAGGCCGGTAACCGATCGTGGCAAGAAATATCGGCAGATCAATATCCGCTGTCCGGACGCTTTGCATGATTATCCCCTTTGATCCGGAAGCAGAGAGGAAAATAAGAGAGGAAGATAAATTCAGGAGAAGAAAATAGGTTTGGGAGAAGCAGACATGTTCGAGATCATTAGACAGGTTTGTAAGAAGGAGGTTTATGGAGAAGTGAAGCAGACCTGACGGGACGGGAGGAATGGGGCACGACACCGGAAAAAAAGAGAGGCCCGTGTGATTAGCCCCTCCCCTCCCCCCCCTGAACAAGAGGGATAATCGTGCAAAGCAGCATGCAGGGATACCAGGACACGAAACGCTATAGACAGCCCAGCCGCCTCAGAGCCAAAGTCATAATTTATTTGTCAAGCATTGATCTCGGTTTTGAGCCACTTTACATTGTTTATTTTCGAGTCAGTTAAGCGGGTTATGCTCTAATCAGCAGGTTTTCGATTGGGTTATGGCGTTCATTTCGTGCGGATCCCCAGCTTTTCCTCATAGACCTCGTACAATTCCTGCCAACCGTATTTGAGCGCTTCTTCCCCCACCATCGAGGGCATTTGCTCGCCGGCCAGCGTTCCGGCCAAACCATCCAGGCAAAGATGCCAACCCGCCGCGTAGGAAGGCGCTTGTTTGCGCTCCGCAAACCGATGCCGCAGCACCAGGGTCGTCTTACCTCGGTCAAGGGCGGCCAGTTCCCAGCGCAGAATATCTGCACCCCAGCGGAACACAAGCAGATAGGGAGCGTTAACCTCTAAAACATATCCTTCCATCTCTTCTGCCTCAGGCGTGTTGATATGCTTCAGCCTTACTGGCCCCACCTCGGTCAAATCCTTGTCCGTTGAAAACGGCCCCCACTTCGAGACTTGATCGGCCCGGGTCAGCGCGTCCCAAACTTTTTCCGGCGGATGATTCAATACCCGTTCCAGTACAAGCACCCAGTCCTCCTGCTCTTGCATAAGCTTTGGATTCTCAATCGGCGATCTCATGTTCCGTTTCCTCCTAATCTTTTTTCTGCTGGTCCAAAAAATTCTCCAAGGCATCAACATGCCGATTCCACTTCTTGCGATAGGCTTTCAGCCATTCGTCGATCTCTGCCAGCGGCTCGGCTTCCAGCGAATAGATGTGCTGCTGGGACTTGATCCGGACCTTGACCAGACCGCTTTGGCGCAGCGTCCGCAAATGCTTGGACACCAAGGGCTGCGACAGCCCCAACGCCTGGGCCAGATCCGTTACGTTGGATTCCGACTGGAGCAGCAGGTCCAAAATCCGCCGGCGGGAAGGCTCGGCAATGACGGCAAAGGTATCCGGCAAACTTATCGCCCCCTTCCTTTATCATCAACATAACCCATTAGTTATATAACTTCAAGTTCATATATGGCGAAAAGAAGAATTTTCTGTTGAGAGGAGTATTTTCACGTCAAAAATTGGAATTTTTATATTGATTTTACGTGTCACATAATATATGTTTTATTTGTGTGACACAGAAAGGAGGTGTACAAGCTGAGTCCACGAACAGGTCGGCCAAAAGCGGACAACCCCAAGAATTACATTATTAAGGCGCGGTTCGATGAAGAAACGTACAGAGCCGTGACTGATTATTGTAAAAAACATAATATCACCAGAACCGACGCGATCCGGCTGGGACTGAAACTGCTTTTGTCCGAAGAAAAATAATAGGAAGCGGCGCATCCCTCAAAGAACGACGCCACTTCCCCACAAGGCAACCCCCAAGAAAGGAAAGTTGCATAAATATCCTACCATGTGCAAACTTTCCTTTCAAGGAGGAGGCCTCTTATACCGAAAGGGAGGATAAACATGCCAAGCATTTTGGAAGAGCTTTATGCCGGAAATATTTTACCGGATGAAATGATCGTGCCCAGGAACCCGAAATATCGTCCATTATGCGGACAAACTCTCCGCGGCGATGGAGAAGTGGCGCAAGAAACTGGGCGAAGAGGAATTCCGCAAACTGGAAGCTTTGCTGGATCTTCATGCGGAGGCCAACGCCATGCATAATGAGGCAGCCTTCACGCACGGCTTCAAGCTGGGAGCGGCCATCCTGGCGGAAGTGCTGGCCGGTAAAGAGGAGCTTATCCGCTCAATATAGAAAGTAAGCAATAGCCGATTTTAGGGGCGGTAAGCTTCATGGAATAGCGGCACAAATAGACCGATTCCTTGGCGTGGGCGGTCTATTTGTGCTTATGAAAGGAAAGTATCATGACACATATAAGTTAAGGAGATGATCTCTTATGTCATGATTATTCCTACATGTGCTCAAAGAGAACAATCTTCAATTTTAATGCGGAGAGCCCGGCAAAAAATAATTCAATCCATTGGCCAAGAGGCATATGATAAACGAAGAATAGATGCTGATGAGGAATTTGAACGTATTACTGGTATCAAAGCCCGCTCTTAATGGAGCGGATTTTTTTACGCCCGAAAAATTCAAACAAAAACCACAAATTAATGTTGTTTTATGTTGATTTTCCAACAAATCGTATTTATGATGGAGTCAGATAGCGCAAGACTTGAAAGTTCTATGCACTTATTCAAGTGAACAGTTTCACAAAAAAGGAGGGTTTGGCCATGAGCCAACGTATGATTTTGAACGAAACCTCGTATTTCGGGGCCGGGGCGATTGCCGATATCGTCAATGAAGTGAAGCAGCGCCGTTTTGTTAAGGCATTGGTCGTAACCGACAAGGAGCTTGTGAAGCATAATGTCGTGTCCAAAATAACCGGTCTGCTTGACCTCCACCAGTTGCCTTATTCCGTTTTCGATGAAACGGTAGCGAATCCTACCATTGAAGTCGTGCAACAAGGATTGGCCGCCTTTAAGGCAGCCGGGGCCGATTATATCATCGCGATTGGCGGCGGATCGCCGATGGATACGGCCAAAGCGATCGGCATCATCAGCAACAATCCGGAATACGCCGACGTTCGCAGTTTGGAAGGAGCGGTGGCGACGGCCCACAAATCGGTGCCGATCATCGCCGTTCCGACAACGGCCGGGACAGCGGCGGAGGTCACGATTAACTATGTGATCACGGATACGCAAAACAAACGGAAATTTGTCTGCGTTGATCCCCATGACATTCCCATCGTCGCCATCGTCGACCCGGATATGATGAGCTCCATGCCCAAAGGACTCACCGCCGCCACCGGCATGGACGCTCTAACCCATGCGATCGAAGGATATATTACCAAAGCAGCCTGGGAATTGACCGATGCGCTGCATCTAAAAGCGGTGGAAATCATCGCCCGGTCCCTGCGCGGCGCCGTGAACAATGATCCGCAAGGCCGCGAAGGAATGGCACTGGGGCAGTATATCGCCGGCATGGGCTTTTCTAATGTGGGCCTGGGGTTGGTGCACGGGATGGCTCATCCGTTGGGAGCTTTTTACGATACGCCTCATGGAGTGGCTAATGCTATTTTGCTGCCGTCCATTATGGCATACAACGCCGATTACACCGGGGAAAAATACCGCGACATCGCCAAAGCGATGGGCGTGCCGGGAATCGAACAAATGAGCATCCAGGAAGCTCGCAAAGCTGCGGTTGCCGCAGTTCGCCAGCTGTCGGAGGACGTCGGCATTCCGTCCCGTCTCCGTGAAGCCGGTGTGCGGGAAGAGGACATCCCCGCCCTCGCCCGCTCCGCGTTCGAAGATGTATGTACGGGTGGCAATCCGCGGGAGACAACGGTGGCCGAGATTGAGGAGTTGTATCGGGCGATTTTTTAGGTCGCTAGATCTCACAGGTTAATAAGCAAGGGGAGCTCATAGCCATGGAACGGCTGCAGGATCCCCCTAAAAAATCTTCGTGATCGTGTAAATTTCAGTTTAGTTGTGATACAATAAAAGTACTTTTAAAAGTATTTAAAAGCCTTTATTATTAAGGAGCCGTGCTTGCAGGGCACAGCCCCGGGCAATAGCCGCTTTTAAGGGCGGCAGGCTGTAAGAATGGGCACAAATAGACCGATTCCTTGGCATGGGGCGGTCTATTTGCGTTTATGGAAGGAAAGTATCAGGACAATTAAAGTCGCAAATGAGATCATTAGCGTTAACGCTTGATAAACTTCCACCTGGCATCCCTCCCTTCTATAGAGAGGTAGCCCGACCGCCCTTGCAAGCCTATTCTATTGCTTACTTGGATTATACCATAATTTTGTAAATAGTCAGGCCTCGAAGATCGAAATAATCGGACGATCGTGAGAACTGTGCAATAACAAGGAAACGGAAGTTACAAGAGCAAATCTCTTCTAAATGCCCCTCGTCTGCAGCGAGGTTTTAATGAAAAAAGGGAGCCTAGGGCGGTAAAACCGCAGCAAGCTCCCTTTCATATTTTATTTCACCAGTTGTCCGCGCGTGACGCCTAGCTGGTTGGTAGCTTTTAGCGTTTTCCAGACTTGGGTACCGCTGATTTCACCGCGCAGGGCGCGGTTGTACAGGTCGATGACCTTGTGCACCTGATCCGGGGTTTCCTCTAGGAATTCAACCCGGTAGCGCGGTACGCCAAGCTCAAGGAAATGGTTCAAATACTCCGCGCCGGACTGTTCGATCGCGTTGTACACCGTGTTGCGGCAGCCTTCATCGACCCGGACCGGGTGGGACATGCCAATGCGGTCCTGCAGCGATGCCCGGTGCTGCTCGCACGGACGGCCGCAGTTGGTGTAGTCGGTGCCTTCGCTTAGGAAGGTGCAGTACACGCAATGCTCTGTGTGGAACATCGGCAAATGCTGATGGATGACGACTTCCATGTCGGCCGCCCTACTGACCTGCAGCAGGTCGACCATCTGCTGGATGTTCAAATCATAGGACGGCGTGACGATGTCGCAGCCGGCCTCCAGGAACAGCTCTACCGTTTTGTGATTGGCGATGTTCAGCGAAAAATCGCCGATCAGCCGCGGGTGCACGGCCGACGGATTCTCCATGCGGTGGCGCAGGTAATAGTAAAGCGCCCCGGTGTTGCGCACCAGCACCGCGTCGGGCTGAAGGCGCAGGATGTTGTTGTGGTAGCCGTTTTCGCCCGGCATATGGATGCGCGGCGTGGCCAGCGCAATTTGCTTGCCGGCGGCATGAACGGCTTCGACCGCTGCCGTGAACTGCTTGATAAACTCGAAGTCGGCGTAGACAAAGGAAACGCCGGCTTCGAGCGCAGCCTGCACCTGCGGCAGGCTGCGGCACAGCGCGGTGAGCTGCGCTTCACCGTGCGTATGCGGCGCGCGGCGCGGGCCGGCACCGGCCAGGCCGGCCGCGGCAGGCGGGGCGTCCCCCGCCGCCGCCCGCGTCCACACGGGCGGCTTCGGCCGCTCGGCGGCGAGCAGCTCCACCGCGCGCCGGCGGATGCCGTTCAGCTCTCGAATCGGCAGGATGACGTCGCCATGCAGCTCCGCATCCAGCTGCTCGAGCTGAAACACCGTGCCGCCGAGACGCCCGAACTGCTCTTCGAGCAGCGCTGCGTCCATCGGCCGTTTTTGCGCCACCTCGAGCTCCAGCTCCGAGTCGACGCGCACCATCGTGCCCTTCTGCACATCCGTCCAGAAGGTGGTGAGCAGCCCGCCGGGGCGCCCGACGGCCCGCACATGCACCGGAAACACGCGGTACGGTTTGTCCGTCTCGAACGTTTGGCGCAGCCGTTTGTCGAGCGCCGGATCGCTCGTTTTCCAAATGCGGTCGCCGACATGCACCCGGCGCAAATCCACGTCGTTACGCCCCGGCACAATGTCCACGATCCAGCCCTCGCCGGCCTCGCCCTCCTGCTTCACGCCTTTGCGGCGCAGGTCGTAAACGCGTCCGCCTTCTTCTTTTTTCGTCGGATCTCCGGCATCAAACACGATCCCGTCGCCGCGCTTCAGCGGCGCTTCCAGCTTGCAGACAACGCCGTCGCGCAGCACCTTTTCGACCCGGCCCAGGTATACGCCCCGGCTTTTCGGGAACGTCCCGTCAACCAGCTTTTTATTGTTCGTCCCTTCCAGGAACCCGTGCGTAAAGCCGCGCGAAAAACTCTGCTGCAGCTCGCGGATCTCCTCCTTGGAAGGCTTCGTATCATCCCCGTCAAAATAGCGGTCGATCGCCTTGCGGTATTTGCTTACTACGTTCGCCACGTACTCCGGACTTTTCAGCCGCCCTTCGATTTTAAACGAAGTCACGCCCGCCTCGATCAGCTCCGGCATGATGTCGATCGCCGCCAAATCCTTCGGCGACAGCAGATAGGCCACATCGCCCATCGGTTTCTTTTCCCCGTCGACCATGAGGTCGTACGGCAGCCGGCACGCCTGCGCGCACTCGCCGCGGTTGGCCGAACGCCCGCCCCACATTTCCGACGTCAGGCACTGACCGGAATACGACACGCACAGCGCCCCGTGCACAAACACCTCCATCGGCAGCTTGGCCTGCTCCCCGATCACCTTGATCTGCTTCAGGTTGTTTTCCCGTCCCAAAACGACCCGCTCCATGTTCCACGGCTTGACGAACTCCACCGCCTCCGGCGAAGTAATCGTCATCTGCGTCGATCCGTGAATCGGAAAATCCGGCGATATTTCGCGGATCAGCTTCACCAGCCCGAGGTCCTGCACGATCACCGCGTCCACGCCGCTTTCGATGCACGCCTCCACCAGTTCCCGCGCCTCTTTCAGCTCATCCTCGAACACGAGAATGTTGAACGTCAGAAACCCTTTGACCCCATAGCTGTGCAAAAACGCCATGATCTCCGGCAGTTCGTCCATACGAAAATTGTTCGCCCGCGCCCGGGCATTAAACTTCTCCACGCCAAAAAAAATCGCGTCCGCCCCGTTCGCCACCGCCGCCCGCATGCAGTCCCAGTCACCCGCCGGCGCCAGCAGCTCCACATCCTGCCTCGTCAATCCTGCCTTGCTCATGTATATCCTCCTAAAACCGGCTTAAGCCGGCACAAAGTCTTAAATCTATATCCATACCTGATAAAAGTTCAAAATTTAATCATCCGTCAACCTATATATTCTAGCAGACATTGCCGGCGTACTCTAGCTTTTCCATCCATTCACAAGGAAAAAAGCACTTATTTGATTTCGGGGACCTTCAGGCGTTTTGAAATTAATTTCACCGTCCTGCTGAAGCTGACGCTTAATCAGAGCGGAAAGCTTTTTCCTGGCTTTGGCAGCGCTTCGCGAATCAATTCCGGCAGTTGTTGCAAAATGTACAGTTAGTTATCCGGAAAGGCTGCCACAGCGCTTGATGAAGTGCAAATCCTGCAATTACCTCGTTTTCTTTTTAAGGAAAGGTAATGAAACGGGAATGTAAGTGCATGAAATGCAATTGAAACGAATGTTAGGGCATTTTGATATAAAATTAAGTGTATGATTTGCAATATCGTTATAGTAAAGCCAATCACATATTCAGTTATAATCCCCATTATCCTCCACCCTCGAAAAAAGGCCTCGCCCCTCAGCCAAAAAACCCCCGCTCCCGATAATAACGGGATTACGGAGGTTTTACCATGCTATTTGTTTCGCCGCGCCCGCGACGCTTGAATGATCTCCGCCGCCTGGCGGATGATCTCGTCCAGCGAGGCCTCATCCGTGGCATCGTATTCGTCGATATTCAGCCGCAGCACCGGGCACGCGTCAAACTCCTCGATCCATTTGGCATAGCGCTTATACATCTGCTCCCAATAGGATACGTCGGTTTGGATTTCCATTTCCCGGCCCCGCAGCCGGATCCGCTTCAAAATCGAAGACAGCTCGCCTTCCAAATAGATCAGCACATCCGGATGCGGAAAATACGGCGTCATCACCATCGCCTCAAACAGGCTGCTGTATGTTTCGTAATCGGTTTTGGACATTGTGCCCTGGTCGGCATGCATTTTGGCAAAAATACCGGTGTCCTCGTAAATCGAACGGTCCTGCACAAATCCGCCGCCCGCTTCGAAAATCGCTTTTTGCTCCTTAAAACGTTCGGCCAAAAAATAAATTTGCAGATGAAAGCTCCATCTTTCAAAATCGTGGTAAAACTTCTCCAGATAGGGGTTCTGATCGACCTTCTCCATCGAAGTGCGGAAGCCGAGCCGGGCCGCCAGGGCTGAAGTCAGCGTGGATTTGCCTACGCCTACGGTGCCCGCGACCGTGATCAAAGCGTCTTGGGGAATATGAAAATCATGGCTCATCGTTTACATACGCTCCTTTATCTCGGCAACGATTTGTTCAAAATGCTCCGGATGCTCGACAAAATCCATCGCATTGCCGTCCACCGCGATGACAACCGTTTCAGGTTCATTCGCTTTAATGCGGGCCATCGCCTCATCGTAATCCTCGATTAACCGCTCCAGATAACCGGGATCGATGTCCTGCTCAAAGCTCCGGCCGCGTTTTTTGATTCTTTGCTGCAGGGTCGCCAGATCCGCCCGGATATACACGATCAGGTTAGGCTTCGGCAAATCGTCGGTCAGCAGATGATAAATTTGCCGGTATTTGTCAAGCTGGCCCCCTTTCAGCGTGCGCTGGGCAAAAATCAAATTTTTATAAATATGATAATCGGACACGACCGGCCGGCGGCGGGACACAAACTTCAGCGCCGTATCCTCCAGTTGCTTGTACCGGTTGCACAAAAAGAACATCTCCAGTTGAAAGCTCCAATCCCCGCTGTTCTGGTAAAACTTGTCCAGGAACGGATTTTCCTCCACAATCTCCTTCAGGAGCGGAAAATCAAACCGCTCAGCGAGCATCGCCGCCAGCGTTGTTTTGCCGGCCCCAATCGCGCCTTCCACTGCAATAAACGGACTTGGTTTCATAACTCTAGGGTCCTCCCGCATCTCACTTGCTCGTTAATAGACTAGAACATTGTAGCATAGAACTAGCAAATCCGTGAGCAAAAAAGAACTCCTTCCCCAAAAAACGGAGAAGGAGTCTTCCCAAACTTTCTTAATGCGTAACCATGGAACGAAAATCGCCCCGGCTCGATTGGTCCGCGTGATAGAACACGACGTCCCCGTCCAGCAGCGCAAAGGTCCGTCCGTACGGATCGTCCGCGCTGCGCCTAAACCCTTCCAGCCCGAACCACTGGTTCATTAACGGGGCGTCGATATACTGAAGATGGGGCTTGTCCGTGTTCCCATCCCGCACCGTCTCGATGTTGAAGTTCACGACAATGTATCCATCCTTCAAAAATATCGGCGACTTATCCGTTAGCCCGCCGTGCGTCCGCCCGTATTCGGCCACATTCGTCCCCGCCGCCACCGCGTACAGGTCGGCCGGCAGGCTGTACTCGCCATACCATTTTTGCACCGCGGCATTGGCCCGGGCCGGATCGACGCTGGGCGGCAGATCGGTTTTGGGTCCGATCAGCGTCCGCACGCCTTCCGGCAGCCGCAGCAGGCTGAAACTGCCCACGGCCGTCCGCTGCTTCGTCGTTTTGCGAATAAAGTTCTGCACGAACTGGCTTCGCCCGATCCCGGCCACCTGATTAAACGTATAGTCGTGATCGTATTTGTATAGCGCCGTATCGGTCAACTCCTCGGCCGGCACATTCCGCAGCCGCTCGTTCAAAACGACATAACGCTGCACCTTGTCGGAAGGCGAGCCGATTTTGACGTAGCTTTTGCTGCCGGTATGGTAGTACAAATCAACGGGCGTCCGTGTGCCTTTTTTCGCATCGATAAAATAAAACGCCGGCGTAATTGCAATCTGATCCTGCGCCCCAAACATATTCCCTTTCGTTTTGAGGTCAAACTTGAAATGGTAGCCCGTCTTGATCACAGCGTTATTGTACAGCGGATGGCTGCCCGGGCGGATCGGCAGCGTGAACCTGCTCGTGTTGCCGCGCGCCGCCCCGTCAATCCCGTTCAAGCCTACCCAATAAGACGCACCGGTCGGCGTTCGCCCGCCTTTTTCGGTCCGGAACACACTTTCCCAGTTATAATCGGCAATATCCGTCACTCGAAAATCGTACACGCGCCCGATCGCATCCACCGGCACGGTATCATAGGCGATATGATGCTTAAGATCCAGATTGGCATTGGTTTGATCCGTGGCCCCGGACGGCGCATTATGCGCGATCGTGCGAAACTCGACATCGTAAAAGCCTTCATCCACCCACACCGGTAAGAAAAACGCAAACGACTCCTTGCTTTTGTCCACTTCGATCCAGGTATTTTTCGAGTAAAAAGCCGATTTCGTTCCATCGTACACGTCAAACGGGAAACGCACCTGCTTGCTGCCTATGTATTTGAGGTAGTTCCGGTTCCCATAACCGAGATAATTCGCATGCTGTCCGCTGTTTGGCATTTCCACGGTAAAAGGCCGGTCAAGAATAATCGCGGAACGCCCCTCGGCTGGATTCGTTTTTTGATTGTGGGCCCGATCATCCGAAACGCTGGGATAGATGACAACCGGCGTATGTACCGTTACCGAATTGATCCCGTAGATTGGAAAGTCTTTATTGGCGTCCGCATCGGTACTCCCGTTCATGATTTCGTAGTAAATCCTCCCGCTGCTCGCTTGGTCCGCCTTGTTCGTTTTGCTAGTTGGTATAATATGGTCTGGGCTATATAGTACGTTGTCATTAATGATTCTCGCTTCCGGAATTTCACCCGGCATTTCAGTTTGTCCTTCTACCCAGCCGTCATTCATAATTGTTTGACCTGCAAATTCCAGTAAATCATTTCGGACATACAGCTTGGGCGCACGTTTACTGCCTTCTGCTTCCATTTCCCCCCGCTCGCGTGTATCGTTTTCAATATCCGGCCTTTTAGTTCCGCCATCGATATCCTTATCCCTCAGTACAATGGTTTTAATCTGTGGCGGGGGTTGGATATGGGTAGAGTAAGCCGCTAATACAAAATCGGGCGGATCATATCCCGCTGGCAAAATCGAGATTCCACCACCCTCAAAGGCATAGTTCAAAAGCGTCGCCCTGACTATCTCATACAACTGAAATTCAGCTACTGCCCAGTAAGCATAGGGCTTCGTAACCTTAACGTCATAAGTCAACGTTACATTTTCAGACCTGTGCTTATAGCCGACACCAAATACGTATTCTACCCAACGCAGATTAAAATCTCTTGTTACAGGCACAGTAAAGGTGCAAGTCCCTGCCATTTTATTGTATTTGTAGTTATACAAATATTCTTTCGCTGTGACATTACCATACAAACTTTCCGAGGTCGGTATGCCATCCGCTACATTGAATCGTTCACTTCCCCGGCTGTCTGCTTTAATGACTGCGCTCGCGTTAGGATTAAAATCCTCGCCGGCCATAGATCGCTCAGGTGATGGTTTCGTACATTTTACGCCTGGCGGCCCATCCGGGTCTTCGGGACCCTCGGGGTCCCCGCCAGTTCCGACCGTAATTGCGGCCGCTCCATACAGCCAGTACGGTCCTTTTTTCCACTGGGCGGTGATCGTGGCCGTTCCTTTGGACTTGGCGGTCACTTTCCCTGAAGCATCTACAGCAGCCACCGCACTATTGTCAGACGTCCATACCGTTTCGGAAGCCGTTGTGACATCATACCAATTGTCGTTCCAATCCGACATATTATATTCGAGTGTCGCTACCTGAGCTTTCATCTCCTTGGTCTGACCCACCGCCAGCGTGGCGTTGTCCAGCACGCGCATTTTCTTTTTCTCGACCACGTACCCTTTGTAATTGACAAGCATCGGGATGTAGTATTCGGCCATAAATTTGTCCGCTCCGTCGTAGCGGGTGGAGTATTTATATCTTAAACTGTAGTCCAATGGATACCCCGTTGAAACTTTAATGGTTGCTTTAGTACTTCCCTCTTGAAATAATGGTTTAGAACCGACAGGTTCAAAGCTAGGTTCATTAGTCCAAGTCATATCTTCAATCATTAGTTCTTTAACATAAGTCTTGGAGAATGAATTTTTCTGCATGTCTGTCATAGAAGACGGGGCATAATTTGTCATATCCAACTCAAAATCTGTACGTTTTTTCAAAGGTACGGCATTGGCCCCACTACTATAGGTGCCTGTTTCTACACGAGTTCCATTATCAAATGTAGCGACCCAAATATCCGTATCACTTTGAACCCAAACTACTTTCGGTAATGCATCGGCCTGCCCTCTCACTTCCACTTTTACAGTTTGCATCTGCGCTGGCCCCCCTGGAGTTACTTCTATCCCTTTTGTTGGGTAACCATTTGAAAATGCAGCGAAAGAGTGGTTTGAAAATAGGGCTATAAATAGAATCGATAACAAGAAAACAGCATATCTATTTTTCAATCGCACCAATTCCTATTATTTGTTATTAATAGATGCAAATGAACCATCGTCTGTTGTGATTTGAGATCCCATTGTTTCAGAATCCAAAAATCGCTGAACCCATACGGTAATCCCATTGCCGTTGTTATTTCCTTTAAAAAATTCCTTTGCATTCATATGTGGGAGAGTAAAGTAACCATACTTCTGCATAAGATTTTGATTTAGAATCCTACTCCCCCTGACTACACCATCTCCCACGCCGGTCATATAGTGATCGAGGTCAAACTCTTTTGTTTTCGGATAAATCGTAATCTGAATATACGCTCTATATACCCCCGGTTTATCCAACCGACTAATATAATCCGTCTCATCCACAAACAACGGCGCATAGATGCTCTTAATATTTTTGAAATCTTCGGTATCGACCACGATATAATTGTGCAGCTTTAGGCTGCCGGCGTTATTTCGGAATGTGAGTGTTTTTTCCGCCACATCGTTTAAAGAGGTGTTGCCGGTTGTAAACGGGCTGATCGTCTCCAGATTGGTCCGTTCCGTGCCGACCTGGCGCAGTTCCTTGAGGCCAAGGAAGTCGTCGGCCTTTTGGCCGCTTACTCGTTCCAGATTCAGCAGGATCGTGGAAGCTTCCGCCCGGGTTGCGTTTTTGTCCAGGCCGAAGGAGCCGTCCGGGTAACCGCTCATTAATTTCGTTCCTAAAGCTACGGCGATGTAAGAGGACTTAATTTGCGGTATGCCGGGATTAAAATATTCCTTTACCGGGATCACGGTGGTCTTCGTATCCTCCAATGCTTGTTTGTAATCCTCAGCGGCCGCCGCCAGCCCCGAGGTCATCCATTTTGACATTTCAAACCGGGTAATCGGCGTATTGGGCTTAAATCCGTTCGGATAGTCGCCGGGCTGAATATATCCGAGGGACACGGCGCGTTCCACCTCGGCTTCGCTCCAATGACCTGTCAGATCGGAAAACTCATGGCCGGAAGAAGCCGTTTCAGCGGCATCCCCTTTCGCCGCACGCGCCAAAAGCGCGGCAAATTCGGCCCGGGTCACGGTCGCGTTCGGCTTGAAGGTTCCATCGGCGTAGCCTTTGAAGTAACCTTTGGCGACCGCCGAATCAATCGCCTTTTTCGCCCAGTGGTCGTATTTCACGTCCTTAAAAGTGATTGCTGCAGCATTCACCGTGCCGACGGCCGTATGGGACCCGAACGGAATAAAAGCGCTTATCAAAGTCCCGGCCAACAGAAATGACAGCCATTTTTTCATGGAATTGCCTCACCCTTCCTTCTATTGTTTTACACTAATCACATAAAATGCCTTATTTCTAATTATTCGCTCCTTTTCTATCATCACCTCCCGTAACATCCCTATTTTGTGAAAATAACCCATTTTAGGCAATAAAAAAACACACCTCGATTATCGACGAGCGATATCAAGGTGTGCTTCACCTGTTTCCATTATATTACACTTTGCGGATTCGTAAAGACTTTGCGCTAAAAAAATTCAAAGGCACCTCATCCCGCCCGGATTAAGATGCCCAACCATTTCACTGCATGAAGGGTTATGTACCGGAAGCTTAACCGAACCAGCCTTTGATCATAATGGCGTCGGACACCAAAAACACGAGCAGGCTGATAATGCCGAAGGCGATGGCGAACAGATTTTTCTTCGGACGTTCTTTGAACAAGCGGACCACGCCGATCAAAATGATCACGGTGAACAAAATCATAAAAATATCGAATCCGTTAAACGTCGTTGTCGTTTCTCCCGCTGCGGCGAGCAACATCGCGAAACCTCCTCTTGAAATCCACGAAATTACATATCTCCTTCTATGTTATCTTCCCGCCCCGCCGGATGCAAGAGGAAAGACAAAAAATCGTCAAAAAAATAACTCCAAAGGATGGTTTTTTATCTCTTTTCGCTCAATTGTTCATTGACATCCTCATTATTACCAGAACTTTGTTTTTCCATAAGGAAGTCTTATGTCCAAAAGCCCTTCTGTCGGTTTACGCTCCTTCATAACTATGGTACCATTATGTTACTTATATCATAGTTATTCTGTCGGAATTATAGATTTGATCATACAAGGAGGGGTTACGCATGGCATACGAGCCGATTTGGACAAAAGAACCGGAGAAATTAAACAAATTCGAATTCGTCAAGCTGGAAAAAGACGGCCTGGACGTCATCCGCACCATTATCGAGGAATACGCGGTCAAAGGGTATGACTCCATCCCGGCGGACGATATGGACCGTTTCAAATGGGCCGGCGTATATCAGCAAAAACCGAAGGACGGCCATTTCATGATGCGCGTGCGGATCAACACCGGGATCATGAACACCAAGCAAGCCCGGGCGTTAGCTGAAATTTCCAAATTGTACGGACGCGGGCTCGTGGACGTCACGACCCGTCAGGCGATTCAATTCCACTGGCTGCGTGTGGAGAATTTGCCGGATATTTTTCGGCGGCTGGAAGAAGTCGGCCTTTATTCGTTTGAAGCCTGCGGCGACTGCCCGCGTACGATCGTCGGCAACCCGCTTGCCGGCATCGATAAGGATGAGCTGATCGACACGGCGGACATCGTGGAAGAAGTGAACACCTTTTTCCTGCTGAACCGCGATTTTTCGAATTTGCCGCGCAAATACAAGATGTCCATCTCTGCCAACATTTATAACAACGCGCAGGCGGAGATCAACGACCTGGCCTTCGTTCCGGCCGTCAAAACGATCGGCGGCGAAGAGGTGATCGGTTTTCACGCGCTGGTTGGCGGCGGTCTTTCGGCCAAGCCCCATCTGGCGAAGCCCTTGGACATTTTCGTGAGACCGGAGGAAGTGCTGAAGGTGGCGGTCGGCGTGACGACGATTTTCCGGGATTACGGATACCGCGAGAAACGCCATCAAGCCCGCCTGAAATTTCTGGTTGCCGATTGGGGCCCGGAAAAATTCAAAGACAAGCTGATCGAATTGATCGGTGACCTGCCTTCGCGCGGCGAAGACAAAACGGCAGGCTGGCAAGCCGCCTATTTCGACGGCGTCCATCCGCAAAAACAAAAGGGCTTAAACTACATCGGCCTAAACGTTCCCGTCGGCCGTTTCAATGCGGATGAACTCGTACAGCTGGCCGATGTGGCCGATCAATACGGGGAAGGAAAAATCCGCACCACGATGTCCCAGAACATTTTGCTGAGCGGCATTCCGGACGACAAGGTGGAGGAAGCGCTGAAAGCTCCCGTCCTGCAGCGGCTGACGCCGTTTCCGAAGCATTTTATGAGCCGCACCGTCTCCTGCACGGGCAATGAGTTCTGCAATCTCGCGATCGTGGAAACGAAACGCCGCGCCGCCGAGGTTGCCGAATATTTGGATCAGCACGTCGAATTGGACGAAAAAGTACGCATCCATTTCATCGGCTGCCCGAACGCCTGCGGACAAAAGCATATCGCCGACATCGGTCTGCAAGGCTCTTTGGTGAAAACGCCGGAAGGCATGGTCGACGCGTTCGACATCGCCGTCGGTGGCACTCTCGGCGGCGGGCCTAACGGACCCCAGGCGCAGTTTAACCAGGCTTTGAAAGGCCGCGTCAAAGGCGATCAGGTGGCCCAGGTGCTGGAGCAGCTCCTGCTGTTCTACAAAGAGCAGCGCACCGCCGGGGAATCGTTCCACAGCTTTGTGCTCCGGGTTGGCGCTCCCGCCTTCCAGGAGAAGCTTAGCGGCATTTTAGAGGCCGGGGTTGCTTCGTAAAAGAACGTGAGGCAGCCAGATATTGCATCGCAAAGGGCTGGTGATTGGTGCCAGCCCCTTGCTCATTTACTAGGCCCGTAGCGTATAAGTGCAAAACTTACAATTACTTTCGGAAATTTGGCTGAATCCTTTGTTTTAATTGCATAACCTGCATTTAAAACGGAACTTAGCTTCGGCCAACCTCTATACCCTATATTTAATCGCACTTTTTACAACTGTTGCTCTCATCCGACTCAAACATGCCATCCCAAATGTAGGAAATGCAATTAATTTCGTCCTAACACTATATTTGTCGCCGCACAAACTCCATCTTCCTCTTGCCAAAAAGTCCACACCCCCCGTCATATGGAACACTACTTTAATCGGACAAAAAAACAGCCTGCCCGCAATCACAAGGGACCGCCGCAGACTGTCTTAAACACTTTTTCTACAACTTCTTCTACAACTTCTTCTACAACTTCTTCTATACTTCTTCTATACTTCTTCCTGCAATTCTTTACGCATTATTCTGCATTACTGCATTACGCCCTGCGGATAGTTTTAACCCACTTCCCGGCTCTCCACTTCCAGGTTTTCAAGCTCTTTGGTGCGTTTCGCGTCGCGTTCGAGAATCGGAGCCAGGTAGCGGCCGGTGTAAGAGTTTTCCACCTTTACGACCTCTTCCGGCGTGCCTGTGGCGATGACCGTCCCGCCGCCGCTGCCTCCTTCCGGACCAAGGTCAATAAGGTAATCGGCCGTTTTGATGACGTCCAGGTTATGCTCGATGACCAGCACCGTGTCCCCGGAATCGACCAAACGATGCAGCACCTTGAGCAGCCGGTCGATATCGTGGACATGCAGACCAGTGGTCGGTTCGTCCAGGATGTAGATCGTCTTGCCGGTACTGCGGCGGTACAGCTCCGAAGCCAGCTTCACGCGCTGGGCCTCCCCGCCGGACAACGTCGTCGCCGGCTGCCCCAGGTTGATGTAGCCCAGCCCGACGTCAAGCAGCGTTTGCAGCTTGCGGTGAATTTTCGGGATGTTTTGGAAAAATTCCGTGGCATCCTCCACCGTCATCTCCAGCACATCGGCAATGCTTTTGTTTTTGTATTTGACTTCCAGCGTCTCGCGGTTGTAGCGCTTGCCTTTGCACACTTCGCAAGGCACATACACGTCCGGCAGGAAGTGCATCTCGATCTTGATAATGCCGTCGCCGCGGCAGGCTTCGCAGCGGCCGCCTTTGATGTTGAAGCTGAAGCGCCCTTTCTTGTAGCCGCGCACCTTCGCTTCGTTCGTCTGCGAGTACAGGTCGCGGATGTCGTCGAACACGCCGGTGTACGTGGCCGGGTTTGAACGCGGTGTCCGCCCGATCGGCGACTGGTCGATGTCCACGACTTTATCGACGTGCTCCAGCCCTTTGATCTCCTTGTATTGGCCGGGCCGGACTCTCGCTCTGTTCAAGTCGCGGGCCAGCGTTTTTTTCAAGATTTCGTTCACCAGCGTCGATTTGCCCGAACCGGATACCCCGGTCACGGCCGTAAACACGCCGATCGGGAATTTGACGTTGATGTTCTTCAGGTTGTTCTCCTTCGCTCCCTTGATCTCCAGCCAGCGTCCGTCCGGTTTGCGCCGCTGCAAAGGCACCGGAATGAATTTTTTGCCGCTTAAATATTGGCCGGTCAGGGAACGCGGGTCGTTCATCACTTCCTGCGGCGTCCCTTGCGAAATTACCTGGCCGCCGTGAATGCCCGCCCCCGGTCCGATATCGATAATATAATCGGCCGCCAGCATGGTGTCTTCGTCATGCTCGACGACGATCAGCGTGTTGCCGATGTCGCGCATATGCGCCAGCGTGGAGATCAACCGGTCGTTATCCCGCTGGTGCAGGCCGATGCTCGGTTCGTCCAGAATATACAGCACGCCCATCAGGCTTGAGCCGATTTGCGTTGCCAGCCGAATCCGCTGCGCTTCCCCGCCGGACAACGTCCCTGCCGCCCGGCTGAGCGTCAAGTAATCGAGCCCGACGTTTACGAGGAAACCGAGCCGGTTATTGATTTCCTTCAGGATTAGGTGAGCGATTTGTTTTTCTTTTTCGCTGAGCTCCAGCCCGCCGAAAAACTCCATCGCCTCTCCGATCGAAAGCGAAGTCGCATAAGCCATATTTTGCCCGTTGACCGTAACCGCGAGGCTTTCTTTTTTCAGACGATGGCCTTTGCAGGTGCCGCACGGTTTCGTGCCCATAAACTCTTCAATGAACTCGCGGATGCCTTCCGAAGCGGTTTCCCGGTATCGGCGCTCCAGGTTCGGGATGATCCCTTCGAACGTTACCAAAGCTTCTTTGCTCATGCCGAAATCGTTTTGGTAGCGGAAACGGATTTTCGCATCGCCCGTTCCGTACAGCAGCTTGTCCATTTGCTCCTTCGTCAGCTCGGACACCGGCACGTCTTGGGGAATGCCGAAATGCTCGCAAACGGATTTCAAAAACTGCGGATAGTAATTCGAAGTGCCTCCGGCCCACGCTTCAAACGCGCCGTCCTCAATCGTCTTCGACGGATCGGGAATAAGCAGATCGGGGTCGATGATCATTTTGACGCCAAGCCCGTCGCATTCCGGACAAGCGCCAAACGGGCTGTTGAACGAAAACATCCGCGGCGACAGCTCTTCGATGCTGAATCCGCAGATCGGGCAGGCAAAATTGGAGCTGAACCGAAGCTCTTCCTGGCCGATGATGTCGACCAAAATTTGCCCGCCGGACATTTTCAGCGCCGTTTCGATCGAGTCGGCCAACCGGCTGCGGGCGTCATCCTTAACCACGATCCGGTCGACGATGACTTCGATGGAGTGCTTTTTATTTTTCTCCAGTTCGATGTTCTCCGACAAATCCCGTTGCTCGCCGTCAACCCGCACCCGAACAAAGCCTTGTTTGGCGATTTCGCTGAACAAGCTTTTATGCTCGCCTTTCTTCCCGGAAATGACGGGGGCTAAAATTTGCAATCTTGTACGTTCAGGATATTGCATAATGCGGTCGACCATCTGCTCAACCGTCTGGGACGTAATCTCGATGCCGTGTTCCGGGCAGTGCGGATGCCCGACCCGGGCGAACAGCAGGCGGAGATAGTCATAGATTTCCGTCACCGTTCCGACGGTGGAACGGGGGTTGCGGCTCGTCGTCTTCTGGTCGATGGAAATCGCCGGAGACAAGCCCTCGATCGAATCCACGTCCGGCTTCTCCATCTGTCCCAAAAACTGCCGGGCATACGCGGACAGCGACTCGACGTAACGGCGCTGCCCCTCAGCGTAAATCGTATCGAAGGCGAGCGAGGATTTGCCCGAACCGCTTAAGCCCGTCAACACCACAAATTTGTCGCGCGGGATCGTGATGCTGATATTTTTCAAATTGTGCGCTCTGGCGCCTTTGATGATTATATTCTCACTAGCCAACGGTTTCATCTCCCTTTATCAAGGTAGTTTAAAAATCAGCTTTTGATCACGAAGCAAGAACAGGGAAGCGGATTCGGCGTCGAATCTTGAATTCAGACGGGCTTTCCGTTGCTCACGTAGGATCTTCCTACGCTCCGCTACTCCATCCCTAGCTTCATCCAACCTTCTCGGTGCTGAAAACCTGATTTTTAAACATCCATTTAACTGAGATAGTTTAAAAATCAGCTTTTGATCACGAAGCAAGAACAGCGAAGCGGATTCGGCGTCGAATCTTGAATTCAGCCGGGCTTTCCGTTGCTCACGTAGGATCTTCCTACGCTCCGCTACTCCATCCCTAGCTTCATCCAACCTTCTCGGTGCTGAAAAGCCGACTTTTGAACCTTTATTTAACTAAGGCAGTTTAAAAATCGTCTTTTGGTCACGATGCTAATTCTAAGAAGATAATTCGGCGTCGAATCTTGAATTCAGCCGGACCAAACATGTGTTTCCGAGGCTGCTTTCCAAAAATAGCGGCACATTGTGCTCTTATTTTCCGGATTTGAACTTGTTCATCCCCATTAGCGGCATTTTGTCCTTATTGTTCAATGCCGGAACGAAAAGCAGGCCATTTCCCTGCGGCTGGAGAAAATAGCGGCATTAAATGCCTTTATTTCACTCAACATGAGAGATATCGGCGAAATAGCGGCGTTTATTGTCCTTATATTTTCGCCTGAGCATAAACGCGGATCGCCAAAACATACACTTCGGTGCCGAAAAGCCGATTTTAAACAACATCTATATTAAAACTGAGGCAGTTCAAAAATCCCGAATAACAGATTTTTGAACTGTTGACTCAAGCTGCTTTTAGCTTTAACTCCAATCCGCCAACGCTTACTCCGCCTTGAGTTCCATGATTGCGTCACGCAGCTCCGCGGCCCGCTCGAACTGAAGGTTTTTGGCCGCTTCCTTCATTTCGGCCTCCAAGCGGCGGATCATCGCTTCGCGGTCGCGCTTGGACATCTTAACCTTGGCGGCGTCGGCCAGATACTCGCTCTTGCTCTCCGCCACCTTGGTCGCTTCGATAACGTCGCGAACTTTCTTGCGGATCGTCTGCGGCGTAATGCCGTGCTTCTCGTTGTAAGCGATCTGGATGCTGCGCCGCCGTTCGGTTTCCTTAATCGCCTTGTCCATCGATTCCGTGATGCTGTCAGCGTACATCAGCACCCGGCCGTCCGCGTTCCGGGCCGCCCGCCCGATCGTCTGGATCAGGGAGCGCTCCGACCGCAGGAAGCCTTCCTTGTCGGCGTCCAGAATGGCCACCAGCGACACTTCCGGCAAATCCAACCCTTCGCGCAGCAGGTTGATGCCGATCAGCACATGGAACGTGCCCAGCCGCAAGTCGCGCAAAATGCTCATCCGCTCCAGCGTTTTGATATCGGAATGAAGGTACCTTACTTTGATGCCGATCTCTTTTAAATAGTCGGTCAAATCCTCGGCCATTTTCTTCGTTAAGGTCGTCACGAGCACACGCTCATCCTTGTCGATACGGCTCTGAATTTCGCCGATCAGGTCGTCGATCTGCCCCTTCGTCGGCCGCACCTCGATCACCGGATCCAAAAGGCCCGTCGGCCGGATGATCTGCTGCACCATCGTATTACAATGCTCCAGCTCGTAAGGTCCCGGCGTCGCGGATACGTAAATCAACTGCTTCGCCTTGGCTTCGAACTCCTCGAACCTCAGCGGCCGGTTGTCCAGCGCCGAAGGCAGGCGGAAGCCGTGCTCCACCAGCACCGTTTTGCGCGCCTGGTCGCCGTTGTACATCGCCCGGATTTGCGGCAGCGTCTGGTGGGATTCGTCGATCACAATCAGGAAGTCGTCGGGAAAATAATCCAGCAGCGTATACGGGGTAGCCCCCCGCTCGCGGAACGTCAGCGGCCCGGAATAGTTTTCGATCCCGGAGCAAAAGCCGACTTCCTTCATCATCTCAATGTCGTAGCGCGTCCGCTGCTCCAGCCGCTGGGCCTCCAGCAGCTTTCCTTTGGAACGAAGCTCTTCCAGCCGCTCCTCCAGCTCACGCTCGATGTTGGCGAGCGCGATCCGCATCGTCTCCTCCTGCGTAACGAAGTGGGATGCCGGGAAAATCGCCACATGCTCGCGCTCGCCGACCAATTCGCCGGTCAGCACGTCGATTTCCGTGATCCGTTCGATTTCATCGCCGAAAAATTCCACCCGTACGGCGTGCTCCCCTTTGGAAGCCGGAAAAATCTCCAGCACGTCCCCGCGCACCCGAAACGTACCGCGCACGAAGTTGATGTCGTTCCGCTGGTACTGGATATCCACCAGCCGGCTCAAAATCTGGTTGCGCGGCTTCTCCATGCCAACCCGCAGCGACAGCACCAGGTTGCGGTATTCCATCGGCGAACCGAGGCCGTAGATGCACGACACGCTCGCCACAATGATGACGTCCCGCCGCTCAAACAGCGAGCTTGTCGCGGAGTGGCGCAACTTATCGATCTCTTCGTTGATGCTGGAGTCTTTCTCGATGTAGGTATCGGAGGAAGGGATGTAGGCTTCCGGTTGATAATAGTCGTAATAGCTGACGAAATAGTCTACCGAGTTGTTGGGGAAAAATTCTTTAAATTCACTGGCCAGCTGCGCCGCCAGCGTCTTGTTATGGGCGATGATCAGCGTCGGCTTGCCTATCTGGGCAATCGTATTGGCGATCGTAAACGTCTTGCCCGTTCCGGTCGCGCCAAGCAGCGTCTGGTGTCTTTTCCCGGCGCGAATGCCCTCGACGAGCTGCCTTACGGCCTCCGGCTGATCCCCTTGCGGAGTGAACTCGGAGACAAGCTCGAATTTATTATCGCTAAATACAATTTCACTCATTGTCCAACATCACCCTATCGTCTAAAATGAAATACTAGAGGAGGATCCGACAAGTTACCCCATAATTCTACCTAGTCTTACTTATATATAAATGAGACCTTTTGCCTAATCGTGCCCTTTTGTTAAACAGGATCGGTCATGATTCCGATGAATAAACTATACACCTTCCTTAATTTACAAAATAGGAATGCGTGTTCCCATGTATTATACCTTTTTCATCTTATAGATGCAAACGGTAAGTCGAAGAATAGGAGTTGTACACACTCGATGGATATCGCAACGTTACTTGGCATCATTATCGGTTTGGCCGCCCTGATCGGCGGTTTCTTGTGGGAAGGCGGCGAGATTGGGGGACTCATGCAGCTCACTTCCGCCCTTATCGTGTTTGGAGGCACGATCGCCGCGGTGCTGATTAGCTTTCCGGTCTCCAAGCTGCGCACGGTGCCGAAGGCGCTGGCCCTCGCGTTTTCTTCCCGGCAACAGGATTCGGGCGAGCTGATCGAAGACATCGTCGGCATGGCCACGGTGGCCCGGCGCGAAGGCGTGCTTGCCCTGGAAAAAAAAGCGGCGGACTACCCGAATCCTTTTTTGCGCGAAGGGATTCAACTGGTCGTGGACGGAACCGAACGCACCATGGTCCAGCAAATCATGAGCCTCGAAATCGACGCTTTGGAAAAAAAATATGAAAGCTACGCCAAAGTTTTCGAATCGGCCGGCGGCTACGCGCCGACGATGGGCATCATCGGCACGGTCATGGGCCTTATTCACGTGCTCGGCAGCCTGAGCGAACCGACGGCGCTGGGGCCGTCGATTGCGCTTGCTTTTACCGCCACGCTATATGGGGTGGCCAGCGCAAACCTGATTTTCCTCCCGATTGCCTCCAAAATCAAAGCGCGCAGCGAAGAGGAAGTGGACCGGATGGAGATGATGATCGAAGGGATTTTGTCGATTCAAAACGGGGATCATCCGCTGCTGGTGCGCCGCAAGCTGGAATCGTACGCAGCCGACAACCGGACTCCAGGTCAGTTAACGGACGCAGGACTCAGCCCGAATACGCGGTTCAACATCGACTCCCGGGAGAATGAAATATGAGTCGTCCGGGATCGCCAAGCGGCAATTACAAACCCGAGGTTCCGGGTCATGGGAGGCAGCGGCGGCAGCGGCGCGCGGTACAACAGGATGCCAAGGACCGCTGGATGATTACATATGCGGATTTGATTACGCTGCTGCTTATTTTTTTCGTGATCATGTATGCCATGAGCCGGCTCGATGCGGAAAAATACGAAGTCGTCACCCAGTCCCTGCAAATGACGTTCAGCAACGGGAACTCCATTCTCGATAAAGGCGCCGGCATCACCGGTTCGTTAAGCAGCTACAACGCCAAAACTCCTTCCTCCACCGCTCAGAACGGCAAAGGAACCGGCAGTGCGGGCCAGGACGGCAGCAGCGGGAACGGCGGCCAGCAAGCGTCCGCCCAAGCGGGCTCCGGCCAGGCTCCGCTTACCGAACGCGAGCTGGCGTTCCGCAAGCAGGAGCAAGAACTGAGCAACCTGATGCAGCTGATCGAGGCGTACATTAAGGAAAACAGCCTCGAGGATCAAATTCATGTGGCCGATCTGCCGAAAGGCATCTCGATCACGCTTAGCGACCGCTTCCTGTTCGATACCGGCAAAGCGGACTTGAAAAGCGGTTCGGCCAAAACGCTGTCCAAGCTGGCCAGCCTGTTCGGGCAGCTCGACACCGTGATCAGCATCGAAGGCCATACGGACAGCCAGCCGATCGGCCGGTCGTCCAAATTCAAGGATAACTGGGAGCTGTCGGGCGCGCGCGCGTTGTCGGTGCTTCGCTTCTTTGTCGACAAGGAGGCGCTCGATCCGCAGCATTTCCAATACGCCGGATATGCCGACACCCGCCCGGCCGCCGGCAACGACACCGCCGCAGGCCGCCAAAAAAACCGCCGCGTTGAAATCACCGTACTGCGGCAGCTGCAGCAATGACGGAGGGGTTCCGGCACAATGTCGTTTCCGTCTATGAATGGAGTCATATGAAAGACCGCCGAAGAAATTCGCTCCGGCGGTCTTCTGATGCGCCAATCAAATCTCTGCCGGAAATAGGGCCAATTTATGTCCTTATTTGGGGATTTCCCCCCATCCTGCGCAAAATAGCGGAAAAAATTTCCGCAATTTTGGGACTAGGCTTGGAAAGGCCCCCGTTTGCCCCCCATGTTCCTAAAATAGAGGTAAAAATTCCCCCTATTTTTTGTGAACACCCTTTCTTACGAAAATAAGGCCCTTTTTTACCGTTATTCCCATGACCTCCACAAATACGCAGGTTGTGTGCCCCTCCACACCCTAAAATTTTATAAATCAACTTTAGCAACATGAAATTGGCAAGTAAGCGTTGATGTGACTAGGCGAAGCGGCTATCCAGACCTGGGATTGACATTGGATCAAAGGAGAAAGCTTTTCCCGGTTTTCGAGGCGATTTCGTGGTTCAGATCCAGGAGTTGTAGCAAGGTGATCCCCACCTGAGCGTACCTGCTTCCTACTTCAGCTTTCTTGGTCCTTTGTTGAATGGAATAGTTGCAAAATGTACAGTTACTTATCCGGAAATGCTGCCACAGCGCTTGATTAAGTGTAAAACCTGCAATTACTACGCTATCTTTCGAAGAAAAGGCAAAGAGGCGAGGGAAAGCCTGCATGAAATGCAATTAAACGAATGATTGGGTAAATGGATATAAAGTTAGTTGTATGATTTGCAATTAACGGTCAGAGTGGGGCCGATCGAGCACTATTTTGCCCGCTATCCGACAGACGAAATAAACGAGCAGTGGTGTCTGGCTGTTTTTGTCAAGGCTAAAATTTTTTTCGCACTCCGTCTGTGCAGCATTAGCGGTTAAGCCGATTTTAGCTCTGGTCGCACCAAAAGTTGAGTATTAAATAATAATCTAAAAAACACACGCCGTTCCGATTTCATCTCCTCTGTTCCCGGGGCCTGTTATCGAAACGGCGTGTTCGCTGTTTATTCTAAGTTACGTTCAAAAATCAAGCCAGTTTAATAGTGAGTACGGGATCTATACCCACGGCCGCTTCTCCTTCATGTGCATGAACTTCAAGCACGGCGTCGATGCCCGCGGGAACGATCAGCGGCGTTATGACCGGCAGGCCGGCTTCAACAATCCGGGCGATATCAAACTCCATCAGCAATTGCCCCGCCTTTACCCGGTCACCGGTCTCCACCCGGGGCGTGAAGCCTTCTCCTTTTAGCGACACGGTATCAACGCCGACGTGAATCAGGAGCTGAGCCCCGGATTCATGTTCAAGGATCACGGCGTGTTTGGATTTGATCAGTTGCGCGACAACTCCATCAAACGGCGCATACACTTTTCCTTCGGCCGGCTCGATCGCAACTCCTTCCCCCATCATCCGTTCGGCAAATGCCGGGTCGGGCACACGCTCAAGAGGCACAGCCAGTCCGTTCACCGGCGTGGTTATTACCAAATCGCCGGCTTGTTTTTTGCTTTTTCTACTCCATGGCAACATAGTCCCATCCTCCGTTTTCATAAAATTCAAAATAAAAAAGCCCAAAACGAAATAAAGAGGATCGCTCTTTATCACTCGTTTTGGGCATTGCCTGCTCACAGTAACAAACCCCGATATGTTAGAGCTTGTTCAAAAATTCATTTTTGCTGAACACCTGACTTTTTGAACTCGCACTTTTATTGGCAAACTTATCTTACTTGAATGAGTTTTTCTTGTCAAACCGCAAGATTCCGAAAAAAGCAACCCGCATAGCCATCAGGCATCCGCCGCGCAACGGAATCCAAGGTTTCCGGACGAGCTGTCCGGCGTGTTTCTGCTTCGTGCCGCAACCCTGTACCGGTTGCAATAAGAGTGATGACACAGGTAGGAGCCGCCGCGCATCGATTTCAGATTGCCCTTCTCCGGTCCTTTGGGATTCACATTGCCTTGGAACCGGTGGTAACGCACATCGAACCAGTCCGCGCACCATTCCCAGACATTCCCCGCCATATTGTATAGACCATAGCCGTTAGGCTCGAACGCATTTACCGGAGCGGTCCCTGCGTATCCGTCCAACGCCTCGTTCTGAACGGGAAATTTCCCCTGCCAGATATTGCACATATGCTTACCTTCGGGGGTGAGTTCATCTCCCCATGGATATTTTTTCTGCACCAGCCCGCCGCGCGCGGCATATTCCCATTCGGCTTCCGTCGGCAGCCGTTTGCCGGCCCAACGGCAGTATGCCTCCGCATCATACCAAGAGACATGGACCACGGGGTGATCCATCCTTCCTTGCAGCCCGGAGGCAGGCCCTTCGGGATGCCGCCAGTCAGCCCCCTCGATCAGCCGCCACCACGGCGTTTGCATGACAACATTCGTCGTATCGGCCAGCACATCCGGCGGCAGAAACAGATGAAATACAAACGAGTTGCCGAATTTCTCGGCATCGGTACGGTAGCCCGTAGCCCGGACAAATTCAGAAAACTGCCGGTTGGTCACCGCGTAGGAATCTATATAAAACGGGGACACCGTGACTTCCCTTACCGGCCCTTCGCCATCCGAAGGAAAACCTTCCTTGTCGTCCGTGCCCATCAAAAACGTCCCGCCTTCCAAGCGTACCATGTTGCTTTGCACTCCCGCCGTCTTCGCTCCCGCCGCTTTAGGACGACCGCCGTTCGCCGCAAATGCTGCGGCTCCACTGCCCAACCGGACAACACCCGGTTTTGAACGTTTTGGGGAACAGCAAGAAGGTGTGGCCTTGTTATGATCTTGATCCACGTCCTACCTCTCCTTTCTGAGCTGATAATGCTAATCTGCGCTGGTAAAGCTAATGTTATTATATCAGCTTAAATCCATTTTGAAAGAAACTTAAAATAAATTAATTCTGGCAACCGGGTTGATTTTTGGGGAAATCCGAGATTATAGTATACCTAATTCCGTTTTCGGAGGCATGAACTGACTGTTCTCCGGGAATATTAGCTTTAATTGACGCCCGGATATGGTTGTTTATACCAAAACGAACTAAAGACTAGGAGCAAGATTCATGAAAATCAGCCGTGTTCTGAACAATAACGCCGTTGTTGTAAAAGAAGGCGACAGCGAGAAAATAATTATGGGGGCGGGAATCGCGTTTCAGAAAGGAAAAAACGATGTCATCGATCAGAGCAAGATCGAGAAGGTCTTCGTTTTGAAGGAGGAGGGCCACAAGTTCCAGGAGCTTCTCAGCACCGTTCCCGAGGCTCATATTGCCGTGGGGGAGGATATTATCTCCTATGCGGAACGGCAGCTTGGCATGAAATTGAGCGACCACATTCATATTTCCTTAACCGATCACCTGACCTTTGCCATCGAGCGTTTAAACCAGGGCATCGAAGTCCGGAACAAGCTGATGAACGAAATCCGCATTCTTTACCACGAAGAATTTAAGATCGGGCAGTGGGCGCTCCGCCATGTGCAGGAGAAGCTGGGGATCGCGTTTCCCGAGGATGAAGCGGCTTTTATCGCCCTGCATATCCATACCGCCAAAATGGGAGACGCCCATATCGAAGACTCCATCAAAAAAGCGCTGATTCTGCAGGAGGCCAGTGATTTTATGCTTAAGGATCTGGGCGTAAGCATCAGCAGCGACAGCATTTCCTATCATCGTCTGCTGACGCATCTGGAATACGCCATCCACCGCTTTTACGAGAATAAACCGTTTCATACGCTGGACGACGACATGCTGAAAGTCATCAAGAAAAAATATAAAAAGGGCTACAAAACCGCGCAAAGTGCCGCAGCTTTTCTCCAGCAAAAGTACGGCGTTGCTTTTCCGGAATCGGAAATGGCGTATATTGCCCTGCATTTGCAGCGCATCCTAGAAAATATTTAAGGCTTGACGAAAAAATGTTAACCGTCTACAATGTAACCGTATCCAATGAATTTCATATCGGGGATTGTTACTGGAAAGCAGGCAAGACCTAAAATGTTTAAGAGCGCTTAAAGCCTTTTTGCTCTTGAACGTTTTAGGTCTTTTTGTTTTCCCGGAATCACTCACAACTTAGAAAAGAGGGGATCATGATGCTTAAAAGCTTGTTCAGCAAATTCCAGGTCTTCGGCAAAGCGATCATGCTGCCGATCGCCGTACTCCCTGCCGCCGGGCTGCTGCTGGGGATCGGGGGAGCCTTCACCAACCCCAACACGATAGGCAACTATCCGTTTCTCGACCAGCCGTGGCTGCAGGCGATCTTCACCATTATGAGCTTTGCGGGGCAAATTATTTTCAGCAACCTGCCGATTATTTTCGCCATCGGAATCGCCGTCGGATTGGCGAAGTCGGACAAAGGCGTAGCCGGGCTCGCCGCGCTGCTGGCTTATCTGGTGATGAATGCGTCGATTAACGCGCTTCTGGTCGTTACCGGGAAGCTGGCCAAAGAAAAGCTGGCCGACGTAGGCCAAGGGATGATTCTGGGCATTCAAACGCTGCAAACGGGCGTGTTCGGCGGCGTCATCGTCGGCCTGTTGACCTACTATCTGCATAAAAAGTTCGGCAAAGTCAAACTGCCGCAATGGCTCGGATTTTTCAGCGGCTCCCGGTTTATTCCGATCATTTGTTCCTTCTCGGCCGTACTGCTGGGGATGGTCATGTTTGTCGTCTGGCCGCCGGTGCAATCCGGGATTGCCAGCATGGGCGGCATCGTCGACCGCACGGGTTATTTCGGCTCCTTTATGTTCGGATTCATTGTAAAATTGCTGGGACCGCTAGGACTTCACCATATTTTCTATCTCCCGTTCTGGCAAACGGCGCTCGGCGGAAGCATGGTCGTGAACGGGATTGAGGTGCAGGGGGCGCAAAATATATTTTTCGCCCAGCTTGCGGATCACAATACCCAGCAGTACTTTGTCGGCGTCTCCCGCTTTATGAGCGGAAAATATTTTCCGATGATGTTCGGTCTGCTTGGAGCCGCACTGGCCATGTATCATACCGCCAAGCCGGAAAACAAGAAAAAAGTGCTTGGCCTGCTGCTTACCGGAGCGATCACTTCCTTTCTGACGGGAATCACCGAGCCGCTGGAATTCGCCTTTTTGTTCGTGGCGCCCTTGCTTTTTGTGATCCACGCCGCGCTATGGGGAGTCGCCTATATGCTGGCTCACATCCTTAACATCACGGTCGGCATGACGTTCTCCGCCGGGTTGATCGACTTTACGCTGTTCGGCATCCTGCAGGGCAACGACAAAACGAATTGGATGCTGGTGCCGCTGGTGGGAATTGGCTTTTTCATCGTTTATTATTTCACGTTCCGTATTTTGATCACGAAGCTCAATCTGAAAACCCCGGGCAGAGAAGATGAAGACACTTCCGACACGGCGTCCGCCGCAGACGGTGGTTCCGGAAATGCCGATCAACAGACCGCGGCGATCCTGTCGGCGCTGGGGGGCAAAGCCAATATTGAAGATTTGGACTGCTGCGCAACACGGCTTCGCGTTACGGTTCGGGATGAAACCCAAGTATCCAAAGAAGAGCTGCAAAAGACCGGTTCCAAAGGCGTCATTGTAAAAGGCAAAGGGGTGCAGATTATTTACGGCCCGCATGTCGCCCTGATTAAAACGGAGCTGGAGGAAATGATCCAATGATAAAGGAGCTGTCACCGCAATGAACCAACCAAACATTATCTTCATGATCTCGCACGACACGGGACGATACCTTAGCTGTTACGGCCATCAAGTGCCGACCCCGGAGCTTGACGAGTTGGCCGAAAAGGGGATTCGCTTCGATCAGTATTACTGTCCGGCCCCCCAATGCAGCCCCAGCCGGGGCAGCATCTTAACCGGCAAATATCCGCACAATAACGGTTTGATCGGGCTGGCCCACTTAAATTTTCATATCAATGAGGACGAGTCTACTATACCAATGGAATTGAAAAAAGCCGGTTATGAAACCGCGCTGATCGGCTTCAGCCACGAAACGATCGGCGAAACCGCAAAGGGGACCTACAGTTCAACCTACAAGCTGGGGTATGACAGGTATATGGGAGTCGAAGGCTCCAGAGCCCCCGGCGTGGCCGACGCGGCGATCGAATATTTACGGGAAAAGGCCGCAGCGGTCGAGGAAGGCCGGCCGTTCTTCGCCAACATCGGCTTTTGGGAGACGCACCGCTCTTTCGATGAATACGACGATATCAAAGACGACGTAGACAACGTGCAGGTACCTGCTTATTTGCCGGACACCGAAAATATCCGTTTGGACTTTGCCCAATTTCACGGTTCCGTTAAAGTGCTTGACGAAGCCGTAGGCCGGATTAAGGCCGCGCTGAAGGAGACGGGGCTGTTAGAGAATACGCTGATTATTTACACCACGGATCATGGCATCGCTTTTCCGCGGGCGAAAGGAACGATGAAGGACGCCGGACTGGAAACGGCCCTGATTATGTACGGGCCCAAGTGGATTCAAGGAAACGGCCGGGTTATCGATGGACTTCTGTGCAATATCGACATGCTGCCGACGCTGCTCGAGCTGGCGGGAGCGCCAATTCCCGAAGATATCGACGGCATCAGTTTCGCCTCCCCGCTGCGAGGCGATGATGCGCCGGTCCGCGAGGAATTTTTCTGCGAGCTGACCTGGCATGACAAGTATCACCCGATGCGCGGCATCCGTACGGCCCGGTACAAATACGTCAAAAATTTTATTGACGGTCCGAAAATTTACATGCCTGTGGACATCCATCGCAGTATTTCCGGTCCGGACGTGCGGGAGCAGTTTTATGTCGCCAACGAACCGGAGGAGCTTTACGATCTGGAAAAGGACCCGCTGGAATATACGAATCTGATCCATGATCCCGGCTACGCGGAGGTTGCCGAAGAACTGCGCCGCAAAGTGGAAAATTGGATGACGTCCACGGACGATCCGATTTTAAAAGGCCCGGTAGCGGGAACCGAATCGGCCAAATGGGCCGAGGAAGCCCTTCACGGCAGAGTTTATGTGCCCAAAAACGGCGGGAAGCAATAAACGTTTATAGATGTACGCAAACAAGGAGTGATCGGGAAATTAACCCCTTCACTCTTTGTTTAGGTTCGGCGTTTAGGTTCGGCGCGGCAGCCACGATCAACCCCGCGTTTCTCTACACGCTTAATTCTTTTTTTAATAAAGAATAATGGTATTGATCGCAAACAGAACCGTCGCTAAACCAGTAATGCTCTCTGTAAGCGCCCTCGAATTTGAAGTTGAAACGCTCCAATAGCTTGATCGAAGGTTTATTGTTAGCTGCAGTCGTGGCATAGACTTTATGTAAATTTAAATGTTGATCATGGAACACTTCTTCCAGGAATAGCTGAATCAAACGGCCTCCTACTCCCTTCCCCCGATGCAAAGGCGGAACATAATAACCAAATTCCCCACTGCGATTCCTCGGATTATAGTCAAAAAGACTTATTTTCCCGACAACCTCATTCTCCTCTACATCGATCAACACGTATTGGCAATGTCCATGGGTTAGACCGGCAGTCACCTTCTTTCTAAAAGCCTCGTAACTATCCATTTCTTGAATCGGACGGCAAGTGTGGTACTCTTTTTCGGTTTCGTCCGCAGCCCACTGAAAAATCACAGGCAGATAGTCAGAAACGTTGGTCTCGGTTAACTTAAATAGTTTTGATGTCATTTTGCTGGCACGTCCTCGATAGAATTAAACTATAGCCCACCATTAGTATTATACATTTGTTTCCAAAACCCTTTGGTACAAAGCCACGTGGTTCGTTAGAATTCAATTTTAGCGGATTACCTCCACCTGTTGCCTATACATGAAAATAACATTACCTGGCATATATGCCAGACACAGCAAAAAGAGGCATTGATATCCAAGGATACGGCCCCCATGCAAGGGATCTCGATGTAAGACGCTTTAAGGACTTATGCTGGCGCCATAGCCCGTTGGCACTTGATGGCTGGATTTTTTTCGATTGCGTAAATTGTCGATTATGAACGAACCCAAGCATGCCAGCAGTTGGTACTCTCGTTTATCGGAAAATTTGTTGCTGTCGACGTGCAATCGGACCTAACCTGGTTGGAGGCGGAAGCGGTTCGTTTCTCCCGCCGTTTGCTGCGGCCCTTCACGCCCAACGAGTTGTCGGAACATCTGCGAATACCGGTTCGTCAAGCCAGACGCATTTTGTTGGAACTGGCCGAGAATGACTTTGGCTCTGAGGCGGCTGTATTTAGCGTTCGTGGCTTGGTATCCCTGCAGGCTGCTTTGCACGATTATCCCTCTTGTTCAGGGGGTGGAGGGTAGAGGCTACTCCGGTCCGTTCATTTTTCCCGGTGTCTTGCCCCGTTGCTCCCGTTAAGTCTGCTTCACTTCTCCTAAACCGCCTTCCCACAAACCTGTCTAACGATCTCGAACATGTCTGCTTCTCCCAAACCTATTTTCTTCTCCTGAATTTATCTTCCTCTCTGCTTCCGGATCAAATGGGATAATCGTGCAAAGCGTCCGGACAGCGGATATTGATCTGCCGATATTTCTTGCCACGACCGGTTACCGGCCCTCCTTATCGAGCGCTGATTATTAGGTTGAGCCTATATAGTTGTACAAATCCCGCAAAGTTAGACCTTATTGGGCGCCAAATACGTGATTTTACATTAGTTTGAGTGAAGTAAGTGCAACTGAGTCCGTTAGCGCATCCCAAAAAACCTCCTGGAGGAACGTTATCCAGGAGTTTTTTTTATGAAGCGTGCAGAGAATAGCGCGTGTTAGGAAAAAAGCACGCTGTATCTGCAGCAACGGCAATGCCGCGAGTGCGATACCTCGGGGAACGGGGCGGCCGGGGCGGCCCGAGCGTGCTGTCGAGCAGCCCCGTGCTGTGCCGCCCGCTAAGCCGGCCCTGCGGCTCCCGCGCCGGACACGCCTGCTCCCGCCGGGCACGCGCCTTCTGCGGCGGCGCCTCCGCCGCCGCTCGCGCGAGCGCCCCGCACCGCGCCGGGCGCTACACCTCGGCGGCCGGGCCGTCCGCCGCCGAGCCGCCCTGCCGCTGCGCCGCCCGCGAAGCCGGCGCAGCGGCTCCCGCGCCGGGCCCGCCCGCTCCTGCGGGGCCCGTGCCTCCCGCGGCGGCGCCACCGCCGCCGCTCGCGCGAGCGCCCTGCACCGCACGGGCGCTCCGCCGCGGGCGCACAAGCTGCAGCAGCGACAACGGCTGCAGCCGTACCGCCGCCGGCGCCAGCTCGTCCGGCGCCAAAATCGCGCCGAGCTGGTGATGATCGCCGGCGTAAATCGCCCGCTGGAGGAACTTGCTCTCGCCCGCGAGATTCCGCACCTCCAGCTTGCAATAAGCCGGGTTGATCCGCAGCGCCGCATGCAGATCTTCCTTGGTCGGCACCGGCACGCCGTTCACTTTGACGATTGTCTCGCCGGCCCGGATGCCAAGCTCGTCCGCCGGGCTCCCCGGCAGCACCGCAAGCACCCTCACCCCGCCCAGCGGGTTCACGTACAGCGGGCTGCGCCGCTGCTCCTCGTAGCGGCTGTACCAGACCAGCCCTTCGTGCAGCAGAAACGCCGCCAGCGCCGCCAACAGCAGCAGCGGACTCCACCACGCCGCGGCCAGCGCCAGCACCAGTACCGCCGCACCATACGCCAGCAAGCGCCCGGACGACACGCGCGCCTTGTCCTTCGGCAAAAAGCCCATGGTCATTTCCGAAAACCCGATGATAATCGGCAGCCCGATCATGCCGAAACCACCCTGCCAGGCGTCACCGCCAAAAAACGGCGTCCACGGCAGCACATTTCCCGCCGTCTCCATCGGGACCAGCAAAAACAGCGGCACCGCCCATAGGCTTTGCATTTGGTAGCCGCCGACCAGCTTGCCCCGCTTGCCTTCATAAAACAGCGGACCGGCAAACGATGCCCCCTGCCAGCGGACAAGCAGCCCTTCCGCAATATGCAGCAGCCCGACCAGGCACAGCAGCGCCGGCATATCAAGCTCTCTTACAATGCGCACGATTTCGCCGCCCCATCCCGTCCCTGCAAAGCCCGGAAACAGGTTCAGGCCAAACTGTGCGACCCCCAGCAGTCCGACCGAGTAGGCCAGGCATAAATACCGGACGCGAAACAGCAGCAGCACAATCGTGACGGCCCAAATGCAGACGATGCCTTCCAGCGTCAGATCCATTCCGAGGAAGGCAAATAGGACGGATACCGTAACCCCCGCCAGCAGGCCGGCGATCACGGTACGCCACGTTTGGGCGCCCCAGCTATGCAGGCGTGCATGAAACAGCTTGCGCTCCAGCAGCACCTGCCGGCGATAAAGCAGCGCGATCATGATGATAGAAATATAATAAAAAGGCTGCAAAAACAACTGCGCTGCCGCTTCCGCCAAACTCCACAATCCTTCAAGAATGAGATCCAAGGGATGTTCACGCTCCTTTTCGCAACAAGCGGACAACTTCGGACCGTTTCCCGAAGCGTCTTTTCTAGGTGTATTTGTTTCTGCTTTCAACATGCAAACAAAGAAAAAAGAAGGCCAAGTTTCAGCCTTCTTATGGATTCGACGCTTACGAAGCGATTTCCTTCCGGATTTCCTCGACCGCCCGTTTTAACTGCAGGTCGTTTTTCGGATCGCGGATTTGCTTGATGACGCTGCTCTCCAGCGCTTCCGCCGTCTTGGCGTCCAGGACGCCGGTCGGCTCCATCTTTTGGCCCGTTTGGAATTCCTTCAAGGCGTTCTCCGTCTGCTTGTCGAAGTATCCGTCCTTGCGTCCGGGGTCCAGCCCCAAGCCGTCCAGCATCGTTTGCGCGCTCTTGATGTCGTCGCCCAGCATATCGTATTTGAACGTTTTTTCTTTATTGATCGGCGCTACCGAAAAATAATCCGGCTGCGGCACGGCGACGTCCGGCTGGATGCCTTTTTTGTGAATCCACTCGCCGTCCGGCGTCAGCCACTTGGCGATTGTGATCTTAAGCATGCTGCCGTCGCCCATTTCCTGCGTGTAGCTCGATTGAACCGTGCCTTTGCCGTACGTCGCTTCGCCGACCAGCTTCGCTCCGGCCGATTCCTGCAGCGCCCCGGCCAAAATTTCCGAAGCGCTGGCGCTGCCCTTGTTCGTGACGACCACGATCGGATATTTTTTGCCGCTGCCGTCCGATAAGGTTTGCTGGCGGCGCTTGTTTTTATCTTCAACCTGCACAATAACCTTGCCTTTCGGCACGAATTGTTCGGACATATCCTCGACGACGGTCAGCACGCCTCCCGGGTTGTTGCGTACGTCGATGACCAGCCCTTTCATCCCCTTCTTCTCCAGAGAAGCCAACTCCTCCTTGAAGCGTTCCGCCGTGTTCATCGAAAACTCGGTGACCTCGATTACACCCACGCCGCCGTCCTCCATGCGGGAATATACCGTTTCCAGGGCGATATCGTCGCGGACGATCGTAAACTCCAGCGTCGTGTCCGAGCCGGCCCGCTTCACTTTGATTTTGGCCTCCGTCCCTTTCGGGCCGCGGATTTTGGCGACCGCTTCATTCAGGCTGAGCCCCTCGAACGATTCGCCATTAACCGACAGCAAAATATCCTTCGGCTGGATCCCGGCTTTTTCGGCCGGAGAGCCTTTGATCGGAGAAACGACCACGACGTTTCCGTTTTCCATCGACACTTCCGCCCCGATGCCGGTAAAAGAGCCTTCGATTTGCTCCGAGAACTGCTGCGCCGTGTCCGGCGCCATATAGGACGAGAATGGGTCCCCCAACGCGCCCATCATACCGTCGATCGCTCCGTCCACCAGCTTCTTCTGGTCGACGTCTTCGACATAATTTTTTTCCACCAAGGCCAGCGCCTTTTCGATTTTCTCGATGCCGGCTTTGCTGCTCTGCCCGCTGCTGTCGGCAAACAGCCCGCTGCGCAGCGGCGCCGAACCGGCGAAACTCCATTCGCCCGTCAAAGTCAACGTCAGCAAGCAGCTGACCAGCATAGACACCACGACCAGCAATGTAACGGTACGTCCTTTAAACATAAATAAATTCACCGCCTCCGATTGATCGGCCATACGACAAGGTAAGGCCCAGCAAGTCCAAAAATGGAACGTCCCATAGTATATGTTCTGTCCATAATAAATATTTACCAATCCCGCATGAACAACGGAAAAACGGATAATCCGTCCCGAGCGGGCGGTATCCGTTTTTTCTATCGCATCATAACGCTATTTTATTACAAATACGGCATAGGGTCTACAGGTGTTCCGTTAATCCGCACCTCAAAGTGGCAGTGAGGCCCCGTCGAATTGCCGGTGCTGCCGACTTCGGCGATTTTTTCGCCTTTTTTGACCTGCTGCCCTTTTTCAACCATGATGCCGCCATTGCGAATATGTCCATATAGCGTCCACACGTTGTCGCCATGGTCGATGATCACCGCGTTCCCGTAACCGCTCCACCACTCGGCAACGATGACAACGCCGCCTTCGGCGGCATGGATATCCGTCCCTTGCGGAGCCGCAAAATCCACCCCGGTATGTTTCTTCCTCACCCCGGTAATCGGATGGATTCGCGTTCCGTACCCCGAAGAAATCCGGGCCCCGTTCACCGGAAGCCCAAACGCGCCGCCGTTCCCTTTAAAACCGCCGGACCCCGAGGAGCTTCTTCTATAAGTGTAGACCTGGGCCGCCTTCAGCTTGTTTTTCTCCTTTTCGAGCGCAGACCGCTTGGTCGCAAGTTCAACCAGCAGCTGTTCCTGCTCTTCGCTGATATCGTCGGATTCTTCGATTTCCGCGCTGTATTTGGCGATCAATTGCTGCTTCTCTTCTTCTTTGGTCTTGAGTTGGCTTTTGCGGTCTTCGGCTTCGGCATACAGCTTTTTGACCTTTGCATAATCCTTCTCAAGCTGGGCCTTCTGCTCCGTAATCAGTTCCTTGTCCCGTTTATGCTCTTCCAGCAGAACATGATCCTGATTGATGATCGCCTGCAGCGAATCGGCGCGTTCCAAAAAATCGGTAAAGCTCGTCGAGGACAGCAAAACATCCAAATAGGAAACGGCTCCATCGGTATACATCAGCCGGACCCGGGTATCGAGCAAATGCGAACGCTCTTTGATCCGCGCTTCGGTTGTCTCCAGCTTCTGAGCGGTCTCATGCAAGTTTTCCTCGGTTTGATCAATTTCGACGGCGATTTTCGTCAACTGGTTGCTGACCGACTCAATTTGCGCCAGCAGCTGTTTGAGGTAATTCCTGTTTTTGTTAACGTAATGCTTCGCTTCCTGCTTTTGCCCGGCGGCTTTTTCCTGCATTTTTTTGGCTTCGGCGGCCTGCCGCTGCAGCTGTTTCAGTTCTTTGTCGATCTGGCTGATCGTTTTGGCAGAGCCTTCAGCAGGCTGGAAGATCAAAGCGGCTAAGGACACTACGGCGATCGTGGCTACCCATTTCTTCAACTTCGTTTCCCCATCCTTCTTATAGATGTTGTCAAAAATTCAACTTTTGATCGCGAAGTAACTCTGGGAGTGAGACCGACATCGAATCTTGAATTCAGCCGGTCGCTCCGTTGCTCACGTAGGCTACCCTACGCTCCGCTACTCACTCCCGGCTTCATCCAACCTTCTCGGCGCTGAAAAGTCGAATTTTTAACTCGGATTATAATTCAACTTCAACTTCTTAATCGCAAAGTTTTCCCGCACTACACCTTCAAAAACTTGCGGATCGACATCGTGCTGCCCCAAATGCCGATCAGCAGGCCCAGGCCGACAAGCAGTCCCCCGAGCTCCAGACCGATTTCACTGACCGGCACCAGCCGGAACGCCAGTGTAATGTCCGCTTTCACGGACTGAACCAGTTGATCGTAACTGATGTAAAGAATCGCTACCGTAATGAGCGAGCCGATCAGGCCAATCAGCGCGCCCTCCACGAAAAACGGCCAGCGGATAAACCGGTTCGTCGCGCCGACCAGCTTCATGATGCCAATCTCGCGGCGGCGGGCCAAAATGGTCACGCGAATCGTGTTCGAGATGAGAAACATCGCCATCAAGCCGAGGCCCGCTACAAACGCAAAGCCGATGTTGCGTATTAAACGCGTGATTTTGAACAATTTTTCGACCGTGCCCTGTCCGTAATTGACCTTATAGACCGGGTCTCCGTCATATTTGTCGTTAAGCGCCTGAATCTTGCTCGCCACATAGGGGATCGTCGTCGGTTCGACAACTTCCACCTGGAACGTATCGGGAATCGGGTTCGTCTTTTCGTCGTAGCCCTCCAGCAATTCCTTGCCTTGTTCCCCCAGCTTTTCCTTGAAATCCTTCAACCCTTGCGCTTTGGGGATCAGCGTAACCCGGCTGACTTCGGCCATCGAACCGATCTCGTTGGAAAGCTGATTGCGCACGGCTTCGGTGACGTTGGAATTCAGATAAGCCTTGATCTGCACCTGGCTGTCCGCTTCGTCGGCAAACGAGTTGACATTAAGCACTAGCAGAATAAACACGCCGAGAATCAGCAGCGAAACGATGATTGAAGTGATCGACGCCACCGACATCCAGCCGTTGCGGAACACGTTTTTCGCGCCTTCCCGCAAATGCCGGAAGAAGGTGCTAATAGTCATAACCGTATTCCCCTCTCAGCTGGTCTCGCACGATGTTGCCGTGTTCGATGGCAATCACGCGCTTGCGCATGGTGTTAACGATTTCTTTGTTATGGGTGGCCATGACGATCGTCGTGCCGCGGAAATTGATCTCATCAAGCAGTTGCATGATCCCCCATGACGTCTCGGGATCCAGGTTGCCGGTAGGCTCGTCCGCAATGATGACGGACGGACTGTTGACGATCGCTCTCGCGATGGCGACGCGCTGTTGTTCACCGCCGGAGAGCTGGGATGGATCGCGGTTTGCTTTATTTTTCAGCCCGACCAGTTCGAGCACTTCCATCACACGCTTCTTGATTACTTTTTTGGGAGCTTCGATAACCTCCAGAGCAAACGCGACGTTTTCATATGCCGTGAGCTTTGGCAGCAGGCGAAAATCTTGGAAAATGACGCCGATATTTCGGCGGACATACGGAATTTTGCGGGGCTTGAGCTTGCCGATGTTAAATCCATTGACGGAAATTTGCCCTTTGGTGGGCACCTCTTCCCGGTATATAAGCTTCATAAAGGTCGATTTCCCTGCACCCGAGGGCCCGACCAGATAAACGAATTCATTGCGGTCTATTTTGACCGATACCCCTTTCAGGGCATGGGTTCCGTTCGGATACGTCTTCCAGACATCCTGCATCTCTATCACTTCATCACGTCCTAAACCTTGATTCCAAAACTTGATTTCTATATCTTAGACAGCCCTATTTTACATTCGACATGTTCTTGCCAAATCCTTTAAAACCCGAGTAATTTCATTTTAGTCCGATTTATATTGTAACAAAGATGTTACTTTTTGAGTACCCGAAAGTTTCCTGCTTTCCATCATATATATGGTTGTACAAGGATTTTTCCAGGCGCAAAAAAAGATCAACCATTGAAGGAGCAGATTATGAGAAAAATTCGTTTGGCAATGATCTCCATCGGAGTGGTTATATTTACCGGCCTGCTGTTGCTCGGCGGACTGTATTTATATGCGGTGCAGGGCTCGATTCCCCGGGGAACGATCGTCGCCGGTCTACCGCTGGGCGGCCGCCAAAGCGCTGATGCGCTCAGGCTGCTGGATGAAGAGATTGCCCAGGTATTGAAGAAAAAAGTAATTTTGTCGGCGGGCGAAAGCGAAAAAACGCTGGCCTGGCGGGAAACCGGAATCTCCTTCGAGACCCACTCCTTTCATGCCGCGGTCCGGCAGCTGGAGACCGGGACGCTATGGGAACGGGTGCAAGCCCGGAGGAATTTCCCGAAGCAGTGGGATCTAAAAATCGCTTTAGATGAAAAAAAGCTGCAGTCGGTCTTTCCGCCTTCATGGGAAAAAGCGCAATTCGGCGATCCGGTGGACGCGGTCCGAACGATTACGCCTGACGATCAAATCCGCTACCTGCCGGAAAAAACGGTGCTGCGTGTCGATTGGGAGCGGCTAGCGCCCCAGGTCGTAAAAGCAGCCGAAGCGGAATGGAACCGGCGGCTCGTTGAACGGGGGGAGCCAAAGTCCGGAGATGGGACCGGTCCGGAAGACGGGAATGTCCCCGGTGAGAAAGGCCATGGCGAGTATGCCCCCGGCAAAAATAACCCGACCGGGCGATCTCCCGGCGCTTATGCTCCAATCCGCCTCAGCGTCCCGCTGCGTACGGTTCAGCCGAAGGTTACGGTCGAAATCTTGAAAAAAGAAGGCATCCGCCGCAAAATCGTGCAATTTTCCACCGGGCTGCTGACCAGCGGCGCGGGAAGAATCCATAATGTGGATGTGGCCGCGCGAAGCATTGACGGCAAGGTGCTGGCGCCGGGCGAAATTTTCGATTATGGCAAAGCGGTGGAATACGCCGAGAAAACGTACGGTTTCCGCGAAGCGCCGGTCATTTTTGCGGGCAAGCTTGTGCCGGGGGTGGGAGGCGGCATCTGCCAGGTATCCAGTACGCTTTACAATGCGGCGGTGCGCGCCGGGCTCGATATCGTGGAGCGCCGCAACCATTCCGTGCCGGTCAGCTATTTGCCCAAAGGGCAGGATGCAACATTTGCCCAAGGCCACATCAATTTCCGCTTCAAAAATACGTCTGGCCGCCACCTTCTCATCCGCGCGAAGATCGAAAATAAGCGGCTGACCGTCAAGCTGTTTGGCGATATCCCCGAAAACGTCACCTACGCCGTTGAATCCCGCACAACGGAAGAGATTCCCGCGCCGAAAAAACACGTTGTCAACAGTGCGCTCCCTGCGGGAAGCAAGCAACTGGTCTTGCCAGGAAAGCAGGGTTATGTCGTCGAAACGTACCGGATTAAAAAAGTCGACGGCCGCGCGGTAGAGCGGATTCGTATCTCCGAAGACATTTACCCGGCGCAGCCGGCGGTGATTGCCGTCGGTGGAACCGATAACTCGTCCGGAAGCAAAGGCGGGGCGGGTAATTCCGACAAATCCGCACCCAAGCAAATTCTGGAGGACGGCGTGCAAGGACCGAATTTCCGATAGATACCTGCTTGTCGGCCGCGCCGTCTCCCTCTTTCCGGCCAATCACGACATTCCCGTAAAATAGCGGAATTTTATGGCGTTATTTGAAAAATTCATCCCCTGGAGCAAAAATAGCGGAAATAAATGGCGTTATTTTGCTACTCCCTGCATAAAAAGGCATCTGCATAGCCCGTTTCCATAAAATAGAGACATTTTATACCGTTATTTCCCCGGAAATTGTC
The DNA here is from genome assembly GCF_900454495.1 of Paenibacillus macerans. Classification (NCBI taxonomy): domain Bacteria; kingdom Bacillati; phylum Bacillota; class Bacilli; order Caryophanales; family Paenibacillaceae; genus Paenibacillus; species Paenibacillus macerans. The sequence goes on along the minus strand of NZ_UGSI01000002.1, from coordinate 867,740 downwards.
TCCTTCGGTCAAATAGGGACATAAAAGGGCGCTATTTATCAGTGGAACCAGCCAACTGCTTGTCCCACTCCGCCTTTTCCCCTTTGCTTGTCCCACTCCACTCCACTCGTCCCTCGCCACCAGCCCCTCTTCCCATCTCAGCCACATCGCACACCTGACACACCTGGCACACCTGGCACACCTGACTAGATCACAAATCGCTTCCCCTCCATGCTAAGCTGATAGGACCGAATCCGCTCGCTGCCTCTGGCTGGCTCAAGCCAATTTTTGTCCGCCATTTGGCGGAGCCACTTTCTTGCCGTTTTGTTTTCCACCCTCATATGCCGGCAAATATCCCCTGGGGTGAGCGGGCGTCCCGTCCGCAGAAACAAGCGGATGATTTCCTTTTCGACATAGTCGATCTCCTGAACTAGCTTCCCTTCGCCAAGCCACCTCCCCATAAACTGCTGCAGCGTTTGTTGGCAGTAACGCGGACTCTCCTTCACATCGTCATAGGTAAAACGCAGCACCATCCAGCCGTCCAAGATCAGGTCGTTCTGCCGGCGGCAGTGATCCGAAAACTGCAGCCGGCTGATGTTGCGCAAGTGCGGTCCATACCCGTCAATCTCCACAGCCAGCAGCAGACCGGAACGAATATAAGCAAAGTCGAGATAACGATACCCGTCCTTAAAATCGTTGACTTCATATTCCGGGTGCAGATGATCCAAACTCCAGAATGACGGCCACCATACTTTTTCCACAAACAGACTTTCCGCATGTCCATGCCCCTCCTCAAGCCTTCTTGCCCGCTCGCCTTGACGCGACGCCAAGTGTCTTGCGATCCATTCCGAGTACTGCTCCTCAAATGCCATTGATCACACCTCCATAAAAAAATAAAACGCCTTTCGTCTACGACAATGTTCGTAAACAAAAGGCGTGCGCTTCACGGCCTAGCTTGCTGCCGGCTGGTCCCTGATCCGGGTTAGATAATAGCAACAATTGGATATTTAACTTGATTAGTATTTTACCATATTACGGAAAAAGCGCAACAGTAGATTACCGAAAACGCGGGATCGCCAGTTTTTTTTACGGTTCAACCCGGAAATCGGCGCTTGACAGTCGGCTACAGAAACGATGAAGCGAACCTCCGGCCTTCTAAAATAGCAGCACTTTATGTACTTATTATCCGGGGCCCCAGCGTGTTCATCCCATTAGTGACATTTTTTGTCCCTATTTTCTTGTGAATGCACCAGAACATGGGCATTTCCTGGCGACGAGGGGAAATAGCGACATAATTTGCCTCTATTTCTCTCAAATGGGCGGACATCACCGGAATAACGGCATTTTTGGCCCTTATGTTGTTCGCTGGAGCTTTAAGGCGGGCCATTAATTTAAAGTTTATCATGGTGTGTTAATTTTAGTATACTGGAGTAAGCGTGTCTATGTGACAAAAACCGCATCAAAGGTACGGCATAGAATCCAAACTACAATTAGCGGCTTAAATGACTTCATGATTCGTTTTTCTTCCAAGGAGGGTACAACATCAATGCACAAAACAACGACCGTTTCCGGGGGGCAAACTGCTGGGGGCCGCGCTGCGGGAGGCCAGAGCGTCGGAGGACAAGCCGCTGGGGGCCAGACCGCCGGAGGCACAACTGCCGGAAACACAAGCACCGGAGACATAAGCGCCGAAGGGCAAGCCGCCGGCGCGCGCAGCGCCTCGGCCGGGCTGCTTGTCGCCGCCGTGCTGCTAACCGCCGCCACGCTGCGTTCGCCGATCACCGGGGTCGGCGCCATGATCGGCCAAATCGAGGCTGCCACCGGCTTGTCCCATGCGCTGTCGGGGATGCTGACGACGCTGCCGCTGATCGCTTTCGCCGTTTTTGCGCTTGCCGCCCCCAAATTGTCCGTTTGGTGGGGCATGGAGAGAACGCTTTTTTATAGTATGATGCTCATGACTGCCGGCGTGATCATCCGCTCGCTGCCCTCTGTTGCCGCGCTGTTTGCGGGAACCGCGCTGATCGGGGTGGGGATCGCCGTGTGCAACGTGCTGCTTCCGGCGCTGATCAAGCGGAGTTTTCAGCAGCGCGTAGGGCTGATGACCAGCCTGTACACCTCGTCCCTCAATCTCTGGGCGGCGATCTCCTCCGGCATTAGCGTTCCGCTCGCCGCTACCGCTCTGGGATGGCGGGGAGCGCTTGGCATCTGGGCCTTGCTGGCGGCGGTGTCGGCTTTGGTGTGGGTTCCGCTGCTTCGCCGCCGTCCCGTTGCCTCTGGCGAGGCCAAGGCACAGCTTTCCCCGGCGGCGGCAAGCGCTCCCGCACGGCGAGGCGGAATTTGGCGTTCCAAAACAGCCTGGCTCGTCACCATTTTTATGGGCTCACAGTCGATTATGTTTTATGTGAGCGTTTCATGGCTGCCGGATATTTTGCAGGTAAAAGGGATGAGTCCCGAAAAAGCCGGCTGGATGCTTTCGCTGATGCAGATCGTCAGCATGGGCGGCTCCTTCCTGATGCCGCTCATCGCCGCGCGGACGGATAACCAAAAGTTGTTAACCGCAGCTTCGTCGGCCCTGTTTTTCATCGGATTCGGGGGAATCTGGCTTGGTCCGGCGGCGCTCGCCCCGCTGTTCATTGTGTTGCTCGGTATCGCCAGCGGTACCACGTTCAGCCTGGTGATCGTCTTTTTTTCGCTGCGGTCGCGTACGGCGGAGCAAGCCGGACAACTGTCCGGCATGGCCCAATCGGTCGGATATCTGGTAGCGGCGTTTGGGCCGGCATTGTTCGGTTATATTCATGACGTCAGCGGAGGGTGGAACGCGCCGCTGGCCGCGATCATCGCGTTTTCGGTGCTGACTGCCCTGTTCGGGTATGCCGCCGGACGCAAGGGTTTTGTCGATACGCGCTGAACAAACAAGCGTTCGGGATCGTTCGTCAGACTGCGCGCGTTTCGGTTAATTCATGTACTAAAAAACTGTCCCCAGATCCAGGATCTGATCAGGACAGTTTTTTGTTGTGCTGCCACGAGCGGCTTATTCCTTGTCGGCTGCCGGCCGGGGTTCCCGTCCGGAGCTGGGGGCGGCTCCACGGGCGCGGGAGTGGCTTAGCATTTTGGCGTTCCCCATAAACAGCACCGCGATCAGCGCAAGCGCCGCGGGAACGATCGTCCATCGGAACATATCGGTGATCGAGGCAGACAAATCGTTGACGATCCGCTCCAGCACCGGGGCGGAGATCGCTTTTCGCGCCTTCGAGGCCAGCAAGGTCCGGGGATCGTCCAGCGAAGGCAGCCCAGCCGCGCCTTCTGTCCCGGCCAGCGATTCCGCTAAGCGGCTGGCGAAAAAGTTGCGCTGCAAAATGCCGAATACGGGTGATCCCGATCGTCCGCGTTGCTGCTGGCAAACAGCCGTTTCCGGAACATGCCGAAGGAAATGATCGGCTCCCCCGCCCTGCGCTCCGCCAGCAAAAACACGATAAACAGCAGCGCAAACGCCGCGAACAAACCGAGGATCACTACGGAGTCCCAGGCATACAGCTGGCCGCCGAGCTCCAGCGCGAACATCAGCGCAACGATGGCTCCAATCAAGGTTAAAGCACCCCACCAGTCGATTTTTTGCTTGGCATGAACCGGGAGACTCCCGATAAAAAACGACGATAAACAACAGCGCAAGCACACCCAGGGGCAAATTAATGTAAAAATTCCAGCGCCAATTCAAGTGGTCGGTAATAAACGCGCCGAGCAGGGGGCCAGCCAAGCTGGAGATGCCGAACACAGCGCCAAACAAACCGCCCATCGCCCCGCGTTTTTCAATCGGAAACACGTCGAACATGAGGGCAAAAGCGATCGGCATCAGCGCTCCGCCGCCGATCCCCTGGATTGCGCGGTATATGCTGAGCTGCACGATATTGTCCGTCAGGCCGCACAGCACCGAACCGAGCAAAAAGATCGCGATGCCAAACACGAAAAACCGTTTGCGCCCATACATGTCGGACAGCTTGCCGAAAATCGGCATCGCCGCCATTTCCGCAACCACATAGGCCGAGGTGACCCAAACGTACTATCCAACCCGCCCAGTTCGGCTACAATGGTGGCCATGGCGGTGGATACGATCGTGTTGACCATCGCCGCCATCAGGATGCCGAGCAGCAAACCCGCCACCACGAACCCAAGCCGGCTATTTCCATCACACATGATCGTTGCCTCCGCCTTTCAGGCATTCTTTAACCTCTGAGTCCGGATCCTGATGATACTGTTTCGTATATTCCACGAGCCCGATCCGGCAGCCGGGACCAATCGTTACATCGCCTCCGCGCACGACATCACAGACCGTATTCTCCAACCGGATCACATCGCCTTCGATTACGTTGGCCTGCAGCTCCGGCGTTCCCCACGACTTCAGCCAGGGCATCAGTCCCCAGGAAATTTGCGGGGCGACGCTGATCCGGGCGCCTACGATTTCCGCGGCACGGGCGGGACCAAGCAGCCGCCCGGCACCCGTTTTTAACCGTACTGTGATTTTTTCGTTGTAAATCATCCGGACCTAAAAAAATTTGGAACGAAGCTGATTAAAAAACGCGCGGCCCTTTTCCTTTTGCAGGAACAGGGCCGCACGCAGCGATAGAGTATGAGGTTATAAGGAGGTTAATTAAAGTTTAAACCGTTCGATCTGTGCATTGACATCGGCCGCCATCCGCGCCAAACCTTCGGAAGCCGAGGAGATTTCCTCCATCGAAGCGAGCTGCTCCTCGGTTGCGGCGGTTACGCCTTGGAAGCTTTCCAGGCTTTTCGCCGAGGTGGCCGCGATCTGTTCCACCGAATTTGCGATCTCGTCCGCGCTGGCCGACATCTGCTCGGTAATGGCCGACACTTCATGGATTTGCTCCGAAATGCGCTGCGTCGAGCGCTCGATTTCGCGGAACGCCTGCTGGGCTTCTTCGGTCACGGACATGCCCCGGTCCACATTCGCGTTGACGTCCTGCTTGATCATTTGGTACGCCTTGCCGGTAAGCTCGTTCATCTCTCCGATATGCTGCTGAATGCGGTCCGCCGTAACGCGCGACTGCTCGGCCAGCTTGCGCACCTCGCCCGCCACGACCGCAAAGCCGCGTCCTTCTTCGCCGGCCCGGGCCGCCTCGATCGCCGCGTTCAGCGCCAGCAGATTCGTCTGCCCGGCGATGTCCGAAATCGAGCCGCTCATCTCGGCGACAAATGCGCTTAGCTCGCTCATCTGCTGCATCAGCTCCGCCGATTCGCGGGTAGAGCGGCGAATTTCTTCCATTTGCAGCCCGACCTGGGCAACCTTCTCGCTGCCGTTCTGCACGTCGGATACCGTTTGCGAAGACGACTGGACAATGGTGGACGAAGCTTCGGCAATTTTGCGGATGCCCATCGACATTTCTTCCATCGTTTTGGCGCTTTCGGCCGAAGACGCAGCCTGGCTCTCCGCATCACCCGAAGCCTCTTGCACCAGCTCGACGACATGCTCGACCGCTTTCGCGTTTTGCTCCGTTCCGGCCGTCAGTTCTTCGCTCGAAGCGGCGAGCTGGCTGGCGGTTTCCGACATTTCCTGGACCATCGTGCGCAAAGAAGCCAACATGCCGTTATAGTTCTCCGCCAGTTGTCCGATTTCATCTTTTCGCTTCACAACGACATCCTCGTTTAAGTACCCTTCGCTGACCCGCCGTGCCGAATGGTTCAACTGTTCGATCGGACGGGTAATAAGGCGGATGACGAAAAACAGCACGATGCCGGCAACCACCAGTGAAATCGCTAAAACGATCATGGATGTCCAAAAAATCGGCATGGAGGCTTCGCTAAATTCCTGTAGTTCCAATACGCCGACGATCTTGAATCCCGTAAGCTTGTTCGTGGTGAAAAATACGCTCTGCGACAAATCTGTCTTCGGGTTGACATACTCCATAAATCCCGATTCCGTCCCCTGAATTTTGGCGATTTGGTTCCCGGCCGCTTCTTCGCCAATGGCGTTTGTCGGATGCGACACAAACTTGCTGTTCCGGTCCATGATATAAATGTACCCGTTTTTGCCCAAACGGATCGCTTTCACCATTTCGTTCAGCTGGGCCAGGTCAAGGGAAACCGTGATCGCCCCCTGTCCATCCGCCAACGCGCGGCTGATGAACAAATTGTAGTGGCCCGTTGTTGACGATCGATGATGACCGTTTCTTTCGGAGCCTTCAACGCGGCTTTGTACCAGTCTCTTTCCCGCGGATCATAGTCCTGCTTGCCGGGATCCGGCGCTTTCATCCACGCCCCGTTTTGGTTCCCGACGGTCAGGACCTCCAGCTCGGGATGTTTCTCCATAAATAATTCCATCAGCTCCTGGACTTCGGTCGACTTCGCGTCGATTTGCGCCGAATTGATTTGCATCACCAGTTGTTCGACGTTGCGGCTCTCCGCTTCGATGATTTGATTCAGCGTCTCATCCAAGAGGTTTACGTTCGATTTGACGCTTTCTTCCATTTTAGAGCGCAGCTGCCCGCTGGCGCTGGTATAGCTGGAATAAGCGACGACCAGGTTCGGGATGATCAGCAAGACGGCAAAAATAAGGAGCATCCGGTTACGCAATGTCCTGACTTCCACTAAACTAAGCAGACGGTTCCAAAAGGCTTTCATTAAATTCTCTCCTTTGCGGTATGTGTAAAATTTAAAAGTAACTGGGTTGATAGGGATGACATTTGATTGAGGAGGGGGTAAAAGATCATTCACATAAAGCGGCATAATCTATATTTCGACAATTTATGTCAGTTTTTATAGAGTATTTTTGAAATTTCAATGAAAAATATTATAATTAACTTTCATTTTTTCACATAAAAATGGGATGGTTTAGGAGCCCCGCTCGCTCACAAAAAAAGCAGCCGCTCGTCAATGACGATGGCTGCTTGTGATTTTACCGGATCATCCCGGATGGGCCGGCTATTTATTTACTTTTTTCCGCGTACTCCTGCACCCATGTCCGGCCGCTCTCCAGCTTCCGCTCCGCGCGTTCGATCGCCGCGGCTACCTGCTGCGAAGCCGTACCTCCGTATACGTTGCGCGCGTTCACGACGCTCTCCGGCTGCAGCACCTGATAGATGCTGTCGTCAAATAGCGGCGAAAACTGCTTGAATTCCTCCAGCGTAAGGTCGAGCAAATATTTGCCGTTTTGAATGCAGTACAGCACCGTTTTGCCGATGACCTCATGCGCCTGGCGGAACGGCAGGCCTTTGTTGGCCAGGAAGTCGGCGATGTCGGTCGCGTTGGAAAAGTCCTGGTTCACCGCTTCGCGCATCCGCTCCTTGTTCACCTTCATCGTGGCGATCATCGGAGCGAACAGCTGCAGCGCTCCCTGCAGCGTAGCGACCGTATCGAACATGCCTTCCTTGTCCTCCTGCATGTCTTTGTTGTAGGCCAAGGGCAGCGACTTCAGCACCGTGAGCAGGCCCATCAGGTTCCCATATACGCGGCCCGTTTTGCCGCGGACCAGCTCCGGCACGTCCGGGTTTTTCTTCTGCGGCATAATGCTGCTGCCCGTGCAAAACGCATCGTCCAGCTCAATGAAGCGGAATTCGGTGCTGCTCCACAGCACCAGTTCTTCACTGAGGCGCGAGAGATGCATCATCAATATCGAAGCGTCCGCCAAAAATTCGAGTATAAAATCGCGGTCGCTGACTGCGTCAAGGCTGTTTTCATAAACGCCGTCAAAATGCAGCTGCTCGGCCACGAAATGGCGGTCGATCGGAAACGTCGTTCCCGCCAGCGCCCCCGCTCCCAGCGGCAGCACGTTGATGCGCTTGTAACTGTCCTGCAGGCGTTCGATATCGCGCTGGAACATCGATACGTACGCCAGCAAATGATGGGCGAACAAAATCGGCTGCGCCCGCTGCAGATGGGTATACCCGGGAACGATCGTATCCTGGTTCGCTTTGGCTTGCCCCAGCAGCGCCTCCTGCAAATCCTGCAGCAGAGCGACGAATTCAACGACCCGTTTGCGCAGGTACAAATGCATGTCCGTCGCCACCTGATCGTTCCGGCTCCGTCCGGTATGCAGCTTCCCGCCGACCCCGCCGACCTCTTCGATCAGCTGTTTTTCGATATTCATATGAATGTCTTCATCCGACACGGAATACTCCAGCTCGCCGCGCCGAATTTTGTGCAAGACGGCATGCAGGCCTTCCTTGATCTTGTCCACGTCCTCCTCGGACAAAATTCCGCATTTGCCCAGCATCGTCACATGCGCCAGGCTCCCCTGCACATCCTCCTCGGCCAGCGCTTTGTCAAACCCGATGGAGGCGGTATATTCCTCGACTAAACGGTTGGTCTGCTTCGTGAAGCGGCCTCCCCACAGTTTGCTCACCTGATCCACTCCCTTATCTGCTATAGAGGTAGTTTAAAAAGTCATCTTTTAGCCGACTTTTTAAACTTGAACTTACTTATAAAGCTCGTTCAACGGCTTACTTGCTTTTGTTCTGTTCCACGCCGGAGCTTACTTTAAGCCGCAGCGCGTTCAGATGAATAAAGCCCGTTGCGTCCCCCTGATCGTAAGCCTGGGTCGGATCCTCCTCCATGGTGGCGATGTCCGGATTGTACAGGCTGACCGGGCTCTTAACGCCGGCGGCGATAATGTTGCCTTTGTACAGCTTCACGCGCACCGTGCCCGTCACGTTCTTCTGGCTTTCGGTCACCAGCGCCTGCAGCGCCAAGCGCTCCGGGGCAAACCAGAAGCCGTTGTACACAAGCGTGCTGTAGCGCGTGATCAGGCTGTCGCGCAGGTTCATCACTTCGCGGTCCATCGTCAGCGACTCCATTTTGCGGTGGGCCGTAAACAGGATCGTGCCGCCCGGCGTTTCGTACACCCCGCGGCTTTTCATGCCGACGAAGCGGTTTTCCACCATGTCGACGCGGCCGATGCCATGTTTGCCGCCAAGCTCATTCAGCTTCTCCATCACGGCCAGCGGGTTCAAACGTTCGCCGTTCAGCGCCACGCAGTTGCCCTGCTCGAATTCCAGCTCCAAGTATTCCGGCTGGTCAGGCGCATCCTCCGGCGACACGCTGAGCAGGTACATATCCTTGTTCTCCGGCGCGGCCGCGTCAAACCACGGATCCTCCAGCACGCCGCTCTCGTAGCTGATGTGCAGCAGATTGCGGTCCATCGAATACGGCTTGGCCGCGGAGGCCGTCACCGGGATGCCGTTCGCTTCGGCGTAGGCGATCATTTGCGCGCGGCCCGGGAAACGGTCGCGGAACTCGCTCAGCCGCCACGGGGCAATCACCTTGATCTCCGGCGCCAGCGCCGCGGCGGCCAGCTCGAAGCGTACCTGGTCGTTGCCTTTGCCGGTGGCGCCGTGAGCAATTGCCGTTGCGCCTTCGGCGCGGGCGATTTCCACCATCCGCTTCGCGATCAGCGGGCGGGCGATGCTGGTGCCCAGCAAGTACTGTCCTTCATACAAAGCCCCCGCCTGGAACATCGGGAAAATAAAGTCTTTGGCGAACTCCTCGCGCAGGTCGTCGATATATACCTTCGAAGCGCCGGTGGCCAGTGCCTTCGCTTCCAGCCCATCCAACTCTTCCTTCTGGCCGATGTCGGCGGTGAACGCAATGATCTCCGCGTCATAAGTTTCTTTTAACCATTTCAGAATAACCGACGTATCCAGTCCCCCGGAATAGGCCAGCACGATTTTTTCTTTTGCCATGATCCTGATATCCTCCTCGTTGATTGTCAAAGCGAAGCCCGGGCTCCGGCTCAGATATTCGACGCTGGCCGTGTCTACCCCGGGCATCCCCCAAATTATCCGAGCAAAGCCGCCAGCAGCGCTTTTTGGGCATGCAGCCGGTTCTCGGCCTCGTCAAAAATAATCGAATGCGGGCCGTCGATGACGCCTTCGCTGACCTCTTCGCCGCGATGCGCCGGCAAACAGTGCAGAAAGACGTAGTCCGGTTTGGCGTATTTCGCCAGCTCTTCGTTGACCTGATAATCCTTAAAAGCGATCTCCCGGATTTTCTGCTCCTCTTCAAAGCCCATGCTGGCCCACACGTCCGTATAAATGGCGTCGGCGTCCCGCACAGCCTCTTTCGGCTCGCGGACCACTTCAATCCGCGCCCCCGTCGCTTTGGCGATTTCCTTCGCGTCCGCCACGATTTGCGGGTCCGGCTCGTAGCCCTCAGGGCTTGCCACCGACACGTGCACCCCAAGCTTCGCCCCGCCGATCATCAGCGAATGGGCCATGTTGTTGCCGTCGCCGATGTAGGCCAGCTTGAGCCCTTGGAGCTTCCCTTTGTGCTCGTAAAGCGTCTGGTAGTCGGCCAGCACCTGGCACGGATGAGCCGCATCACTGAGGCCGTTAATCACCGGCACGGCGGCGTGGCGGGCCAACTCGACCACTCTGTCGTGGCCAAACGTACGAATCATGATGCCGTCCAAATAGCGGGACATCACCCCGGCCGTATCGGAGATCGTCTCGCCGCGCCCGAGTTGGATGTCGTTTTTGCTCAAAAACAACGCATGCCCGCCCAATTGATAAATGCCCACTTCAAAAGACACCCGCGTCCGCGTCGACGATTTTTCGAAAATCAGCCCCACGGTTTTGCCTTTGAGCGGCTGATAGACCTCGCCGTTCTTCTGTTTGCGCTTGAGCTCAACGGCCAGGTCGATCAGGTAGTGGATTTCCTCCATAGTATAATCGGTCAATTCGATAAAATCACGTCCGCTAAGGCTAATACTGCTGTGTTTCCCCTGCTCCAGCAAAGTCATCGGTTATTTCCCCTCCTTGGCGGTATAGGCTGCGATCACGTCGGCCAGCATGGCTACGGCCTGATCGATGTCATCCTTCGTTACCTTCAGGTTCGGCAGCAGACGGATGACGTTGGGTCCCGCCGTGACGAACAGCAGGCCTTTCTCCTGGCCAAGCGTCACGATATCCGCGACCGGTCCGGCGCATTCGATGCCGATCAACAGGCCTTTGCCGCGAACCTCCTTGACGAACGGCACGGCCTGGAACGTTTTCTCCAGGCGGCTGATCAGGTAGCGTCCCATCTCGTCCGCGTGCTCGGGAATCCGCTCTTCCTTCATCGTTTCAAGCGTAGCGATGATCGCCGCCGCTATGACCGGGTTGCCGCCGAAGGTGGAGGCATGCGTTCCCGGCGTAAACGCCTCGCGCAAATACTCCTTCGCCAGCATTGCGCCGGCCGGGAGGCCGCTGGCGATACCTTTCGCCGAAGTGAAAATGTCCGGCTCAATGCCGTAGTGCTGGTAGGCGAACCACTTGCCGGTCCGGCCCATACCCGTTTGCACCTCGTCGATGATCAGCAGCACCCCCTGCTCCCGGCACAGCGCCGCAAGCTCCTGGACAAAGCCGTGATCAACCGGATACACACCGCCTTCGGCCTGAACCATCTCCAGCATCACCGCGGCGGTGTGCGGGCCGATGGCGGCTTTCAGCGCGTCCATGTCATACAGCGGCACGGTTTTGAAGCCGGCCGGCAGCGGCAGGAAGCCGTCCTTTACCTTTTGCTGGCCGGTGGCCGTCAGCGTGGCCAGCGTCCGGCCGTGGAACGATTGCTCGAACGTAATAATCTCATAACGTTCCGTTCCCTTCACCTTCTGGTGGTACCTGCGCGCCAGCTTGATCGCCGCTTCGTTCGCCTCCGCGCCGCTGTTGCAGAAAAACACCACATCAGCGCAGCTGACCTCGGTCAGCATCCGGGCCGCCGTCTCCTGCTGCGGAATGTGGAACAGGTTGCATACATGCCACAGTTCGTCGAGCTGGGCTTTCACCTTGGCCTTCACTTTTTCCGGCGCATGTCCCAGATTGGCTACGGCCAGACCGCTCATAAAGTCCAAATAGCGGTTGCCTTTGTCATCCCACAGCCAGCTCCCCTGGCCTTTTACCAGATGAATCGGATACCGGGCATAGCTTGGAAAAAGCGCGCTGGAGCCCGAGTTGGCGCCAGGGCTTGAGCTTCCATTAGGGTTGGAACTTGCACTGAGGCTGGAATTTGCTCCAAGGCTGAAGCTTGGACTAGGGCTGGTGCTCGCACCTGGACTTCCGGTTGAAGAGGCGCTCCCCGCTCCATTGGCGGCAGTTTCCGCAGGTTTCCCCGTTTCTTTTACGTCGCTTTGTGCCATAAGTTTTATCACTCCTGTCTATGATTAAGAAATCGACTCGCTGTGCAGCTCTTTTCACGACCAACACACGTAACATAAAGGCAAAAAATGTCGTTATTTCGGCCAATCCCCCACTTTGAGTGAAATAGAGGCAATTTATGTCGTTATTTTCACGAACCGCAGGGAATTGCCACTTTTTCGGGACCGCCCCTGGAAAATAAGGACCAAAAATGCCGCTATTCGGGATGAACATGTTCAATTCCAAAAAATAAGAGCATAAAACTCCGCTATTTTGATGAGACCACGTATCCGGATTGTTCTACTGGTTGTTCTACTTGTTGTTCTACTTGTTGCTCTACTGGTTGTTCTACAGGCTAGTCTCCGCAATCCAGCATCTATTAGTCTAACATATATCTACCGTCACTCTATTAACCTAACTATAACGCACTATAGCGCAAACGGGAACAACGGGGCTACTGCATCCGGACGATTTTGGTACCGATCTTTTCGCCGGACAGTACTTTCCCCAGCACGCCGGGTTCGGCGCCGTTGACGATGACGACTTCCTTGACTTTGCCGCTGATGCAGTCTACCGCTGCGCGAACCTTCGGAATCATGCCGCCGTAAATTTCCCCGGCCAAAATCATGTCCTCGATCTGCTGTACGGTAATCGTCTCCAGCACGCGCTTTTCCCCATTCACGGTCTTCATGATGCCGGGGACGTCCGTGACGACGATCATCCTCGACACGCCCAATTCGGACGCTACCGCGCCGGCCGCGGTATCGGCGTTGATGTTGTAGCGCTGGCCGTCCGGTCCGGCGCCGACCGGAGCGATGACCGGCATATAGCCGAGGTTCAGCACGCCGGCCACCAAATCGGCGTTGACCCCGGTCACTTCGCCGACCAAGCCAACTTCATGGCTAGCCGCCACCGGCTTCGCCTGCAGCAGGCCGCCGTCCACGCCGGACAGGCCAAGCGCCTTGCCGCCGGACTTGGCGATGCGGCGCACGATCATCTTGTTGATGCTGCCGGACAGCACCATCTCCACCACGTCAAGCACCTCTTCCGAGGTATAGCGCAGCCCGTTCACGAACTTGCTTTCGATCCCGAGCTTGCCGAGATTTTCCGAGATCGCCGGCCCGCCTCCATGCACGATAACCGGCTGGACTCCGCTCTCCTGCAGCTTGACGAGATCGCCGAAAAAAGAATCCGGCAGCTCCGCAAGCGTGCTGCCTCCGCATTTCATGACAAACATCCGCCCTCCGGAAAGCTTACCCGCCGCATCCGGAGCGCTGTTTACTGCCGTTGTCATCGTTCAAATGCTCCTTTCCGTCCGATAGATTTCAAAATTAGGTGAAGCGCAAGCGCAATAGCAATAGCAATAGCAATAGCAATAAAGTTCATCTTAAACTATCGGTCCGCCCCTGGACTAAGTCCGGTAAGCGGCGTTAATCCGCACGTAATCGTAGGTTAAATCGCAGCCCCAGGCGGTCGCTTCGCCCTTGCCGTTATGCAGGTCCACGAAGATGTTCACGGTGTCGCCCTTGAGATAGGCGAGCGCCTCATCCTCGTCGAAAGGAATCGGCCGCGAGCCCGACAGCACGAGAATGTGGCCGAGCCTGATGTCGACGGTCTCGGGGTTGATCGGCTCGCCTGCCCGGCCCGCCGCCGCGATGATCCGCCCCCAGTTGGCGTCGGCGCCAAACACCGCCGATTTGACCAGGCTCGAGCCAACGATCGTTTTGGCGATGGCGCGGGCAGACCCATCGGTGACAGCCCCCGTGACCGTCACCTCGACCAGGCGCGTGGCGCCCTCGCCGTCGCGGGCGATCGCCTTGGCGAGCGTCTCGCACACGTGCCGGAACGCGGCGGCGAAGGCGTCCCAGTCGGCGTGACCCGGCGCAAGCTCGCCGCCGCCGGCCAGGCCGCTGGCCATCGCCAGCAGCATGTCGTTTGTGCTGGTATCTCCGTCGACCGTGATCATATTAAATGTCAGGTCGGTCGTCTCACCCAGCAAGCTTTGCAAGGCCTGCGGCTCGATCGCGGCGTCGGTCGTCACGAAAGCGAGCATCGTCGCCATGTTCGGATGAATCATGCCCGAGCCTTTGGCCGCCCCGGCGATCGTCACCTCGCACCCGTCAACGTCCAGCTTGACGCACACCTCTTTTTTCACGAGGTCGGTGGTCAAAATCGCCTGGCAAAACTGCTCGGCGCCCTCGCCGCTCGCCGCCAATGCCGCCGGCAAACCGGCGATGCCGGCGGAAACGCGGTCCATCGGCAGCAGTTCGCCGATGACCCCGGTCGAGGCTACGGCGACTTCGTGCTCGCCGAGCCCAAACGCCGCGGCCGCCGCCGCGCGCATCGCGTACGCGTCGGCTTCGCCCTGCGCGCCGGTGCAAGCGTTGGCGTTGCCGCTGTTGACGACGACGGCCCGCAGCAGCCGCCCTCCCGACGCGATGCTCTCCCGCGTCACCTTCAACGGGGCGGCCTGGAACACGTTTGTCGTGTACACGGCCGCCGCCGCCGCCGGCACCTCGCATACGATTGCGCCGAGATCGTTGCGCGGCGTTTTTTTCAAGCCGCAATGCAGTCCGCCGGCCCGGAAGCCTTTTGGAGCGGTAATGCCTCCCTCCGGCGCAACGCGAAATAAACTAACTACTCCCATGACGTTCTCCTTTCCATCTTCAGCCGATTTCGATACTTTCGCTTAAACGCGCTGTTTATTTTCGAGGAGGCCAAAAGCCCCGCCAACCGTAAACTTAATTTACGGATAAACTGGAACGTAGTTCAGTCCGGCCGTTTCGTCCCAGCACATCATCAGGTTCAAGTTTTGAATCGCCTGGCCCGCGGCCCCTTTGACCATGTTGTCGATCACGGAAATGATCGTCAGCCTTCCGGTCCGCCGATCCGCCGCAAACCCGATGTCGCAATAGTTGGAGCCGAACACTTCTTTCGTCGCCGGCCAGATGCCGTTTTCGCGAATGCGGACAAAAGAACGCCCCTTGTAAAACTGCCGGTACAGCTGAATCAAATCGTCCTCGGTATATGCGCCCTTGAGCCCGGCGTATATTGTGCTCATAATTCCCCTCGTCATCGGCGCCAGATGTGTCGTAAACGTCACTGTCACCGGCTCGCCGGCGACCTGGGATAAAATTTGCTCGATTTCGGGAATATGCTGGTGTTTATTCACTTTATAGGCTTTTAAATTTTCGTTGATCTCCGCATAGTGCGTCGTCAGGCTTGTGCCTCTGCCCGAACCGGACACGCCTGATTTGGCGTCGATGATAATGCTGCCCGGATCGATCCAACCCGCGCTGAGCGCCGGGATCAGACCCAGCAGGGTCGCCGTCGGGTAGCAGCCGGGGTTGGAGATTAGCCCCGCGCCGGGCACCTCATCGCCGTATACTTCGCTAAGTCCGTAAACCGCCTGCTCCAGCAGCTTGCTGTCCGGCGCCTCATGTTTATACCACGTTTCATACACGTCTCCGTCTTTAAGCCGAAAATCGCCGGAAAGATCGATCACCTTCAGCCCGGCCTTCAGCAGTTCAGGCACCAGCTTGCCGCTGACGCCGGACGGCGTTGCGGTGAATACGACCTCCGCTTTGGCGGCGATTTCCTCCGGCTCCACCGCGTCCAAAGGCTGGACGATAATATCCGACAAATGCGGAAACCCTTCCGAGATCGGCGCTCCGGCGCTGGATGCCGAAATGACCGAAACAATCTCTACCGCCGGATGCCCCCATAAAAAACGAATCAGCTCCGCGCCTCCGTACCCCGTAGAACCGACAATCGCGACTTTTACTTTTTCCCCGTTCACCTGCTTGCCCTCGCTTTCTTCTCCCGCCTGTTCCTATCAAACCAACAACCCGGAATGTATAAAACCGTATTAAATATGTATTATTATACGAGCGAACTTATATAAATACAATCCCATTCCAAAAAATTTACACGGCAATGTTAGGAAACGGCCGGACTTAACGATTTGACCATATTAAAGTATAGTAGGTAGTAAATCATAAACAGCAGGAGTGGAGTAAGGAGGAGGTTCATCATGACAACCGTAGCTTTTGTTTACGCTCATCCCGATGATGAGACGTTCGGCTGTTCGTATCTGATCCGGCAAATCGCCGATGAAGGGGGCAATGCGGTGCTGCTAACGGCAACCCGGGGAGATGCGGGGAAGACCGGGAGATTAGGGGCCATGACCCGGGAGGAACTGGCCGCCAAAAGAGATTTGGAACTGGAGAAAGCCGCGAACATTTTAGGCATCTCCACGGTGGAGCAGCTAGGAATGGGGGACGGCAAGCTGAAGGATACGGATCCGGCCCTGCTGCGGGAGAAGATCGCCGATTTTTTGCGGCGCCATCAAGCCGAAATCGTCGTCACGTTTCCGGAGGACGGCATTTCCGGGCATCAGGATCATATCGTGATCCATCATGCCGTTAATGATGTAGTATTTAGCGGCCAGGCGCCCACGGTACAAAAGTTGTACTATAACCAATTCGGATCATTTGATTCGAAAAAGTCGAGTGTACTGCGCGTAGAAGCCGCCGGCCGCTGGGACGCCAAACGCCGGGCGTTGGAAGCTCATGAATCGCAAATCCTGAGCGTCGAGCGGGTATTCGGCAAATTGGGACCCGACGTTCCACCGCACCTCGGGTTTGAGTCATTCGAATTGGCCTGGGAGCGGGGAGTCCGGTTTCCGCTGAAACAGGAGCATTCCATCTATGATGGTTTGAGTTAAAAAAAGAAGCAGCCTGTGTTCGCTTGAGTATCGAACACAGGCTGCGTTTTTATCCAGATTAGGAATTAGCCCCCATGGTCTCCCATGGTCTCCATCAGATTGTAGATGAGCTTGGCGCTTTCAGCGCGCGTTCCGTATTCTTCAGGGCCAAAAGAAACATCCGTCCGCCCTTCAACAAGCCCGAGGGAACGGGCTACGTTTATCGCCGCTTTCGCCCATTGCGGGGCGGAAGCGATGTCCGTGAAGCCGGATTCGGTACCTGGCTGCGCTGGCTGGCCAGAACCGTACTCATACGCCCGAACTATCATGACAGCCATCTCCTGACGGGTGATCGGCGCATCCGGCGCAAAACTTGCCGCCCCCGTACCGGTTACGATTCCCGCCTGTGCCGCTAACGCGACTTCGTCCGCGTACCACTTGTCCGGAGCCACGTCCGCGAACCCGGCGTCCGCGCCCGTGCCTTGGAGATCAAGCAGACGAACCAGCATCGAGGCAAATTCCGCCCGCGTCACTTGCCGGCCCGGTTGGAACTTGTCGCCGGAAACGCCCTCCACCAGATGTTTTGCCGCGAGATGCATGATCTCACTTGCCGCCCAATGACCGTCCGGCAAATCGGTGAACGACTTCGTATATTCCA
This sequence comes from Paenibacillus macerans, assembly GCF_900454495.1. NCBI lineage: Bacteria > Bacillati > Bacillota > Bacilli > Caryophanales > Paenibacillaceae > Paenibacillus > Paenibacillus macerans. The sequence continues at coordinate 850,279 of NZ_UGSI01000002.1, read as the reverse complement.
GAACAGCATATCTGCCAGCCTGGTTCAACAATGCCGTCAAAAATTTATCCTTCCAAACGCCGCCCAAGTATTCAAGCGAACCATCGCCGGCAAACCCGTAAATCCCCGTCAGGTTCCTGTCCGCATCCGGGTTCGCCGGCAGGAATATTTCGATCGGTTCATTGAACCGGGTAAGCCAAACGGTATCGCCTTCCTTGCTGTTCAAGGACAGCGAGAAGTCCATCACGTCGCTCGCCGCTTCAATCCCAGCCCCGGAAAGCACGCTTGCGTTACGCAGAAGAATTTTGGCTTCCTCGGCTTGTAAGGCATGTGCTTTCAGCACAATGGTACTGTTTTCCGGATGTTCGGTTTTCGCCAAACTGATAAGAGATCGAATGACCCCGGACGGGATAGAGACAGCCATATTGCCTGCTTGCACAAATAAAGCATTGCTCTCAAGCAGTTCCCCCGCATTCCCCGGCAGAATTAATTCGCGCAGCACCCCTTCAAAACGGAGTTCGATTTGTCCGTTTACTGCCTCTTGGCCGCTGAACTGCTCCGGCTTCACCACGAATCGTCCCGGTGTTTCGGACGTTGGAGGAGAGGCAGGCGCGGTTGGCGGTGCCGGCGTATTATTGCTCTTATTCGACGATTTCCCCCTGCCGCCCGTCAAACGATCCCGTCCAACCGTCACTTCAACGCTGGCGGTATGATTCTCGTAAGTCGCCGTAATGACCGTCTGGCCCTCCCGGACGGCTCTAACTACCCCGGCGGTATTTACCGCGGCAACCGCCGGATGGCTGCTGCTGAATTCAACCCCATCCGTCAAAGAGACGGACGTTCCGTCGCTGTAAGTCCCCGTCAAGCGGGCCGTTTGAGTTTCCCCCTCCGTCATGTTCCGGCGAAGATCCATCTCCAAACGCTCCAGCTTAACATCCGGTTTCTGTCCTTCAATGATCAGCGTGTATTGCCCGCTCATTCCCGCAAATTCCGCGGAAATCACCGTCGTGCCCTCGCTAAGCGCCCGGATCACGCCGGCCGCGTCGATAGTTGCAACTTCCGGACGGCTGCTTGCGTACTGAACACCTTCAACCACCTGCCGACGGGACCCGTCGTCATAAACGGCTTCCGTCACCGTTTGATCCGTCTCGCCGACATAAAGTTTATCCCGCCCACGCAATTCGATAGCGGCCAACTCGGCACCCGGCGACGGCGGCACCACCTCGACTACACTGTCGGCGTAAACGGCCTGGGTGACGGTGGAAGCTCTGACAACCGCCGTTCCCGATTCATGAGCGGTAACCAGACCGTCCGCGTCGACCGTGACGACGTTATCCCCGCTCGAGCTGTAAACGGACCAGGTGACCGACTTATTATTCGCGTGCTCGGGCAATACGGTGGCGTTCAGCTTGATGCTGCCGCCCACCTGAATTTTGGCTTCCGTGCGATCCAGTACGACGGATTGCGGGGCCGCTTTGGCCAGTGTAAACCGATCCACGATCCGGTCAGTGATGGTCTTGGCGGCAAAGCTCAGTTCATCCCCGTCTATTTTGATCGATGCATACATCTGGACCTCTTCGCCGTCCGTAATTTTCTGCCATTCGCGCGGCACCACCTGATAAAATTTCGGACCGGTAGAGCCGGCCACGACGTAAGTCGTCCCTTCTCCTTCCCCGACCGGCTTGTTGCCTTTCATCGGATGGGTCCGCATATACACATGGTCGTGTCCGTTCAGAGCCAGGTCGACCCGGAACTCGTCTAAAACCGGAGTCCAGGCGTTCCGGATATGCTCCGAATCGTAAATGCTGCCGTACGCGCCACGGTGGAATATGACGATCTTCCACGTCTTGCCGGTCGACGCCAAGTCCTCCCGCAACCATTCCCGCTGTTTTTCAAAATCGTATTCGCTGTTCAAAACGGCAAAATGCGCATTCAGATAATCAAAAGAGTAATTGCTTCCTTTCAACGAATCGATGCCATTCTGCGGATGATTGAAGTGCGCCAGGAAATAATCGTTTTTCTTCGGACCGGTGACTTCGTGGTTGCCGACGACGGATACGATCGTACTGTTCAATAACGTCTGCTGGGCGGCGCCAAACCACATGTTCCACTCGTTTTCCTTATATCCGTCTTCCACCATATCGCCAGCATGCACCATGAAGCTGGAGTCCGGATGTTCCGCCGCCGCTTTCTTGGCGATATCTCCCCACAATTTGAAGCCGGACGCGTTGGTCGCCTGGGAATCGGCAAAATAGAGAAACTCGAACGCGTCCCCGGATGCCGCGGCCGTGCGGAACGTTCCCTGCGAGCTGGTGTTCCCGGCTCCGTCGCCTACCCGGTAGACGTACTCCGTTCCGGGATCCAGGTTGTCGGCGACCGCCTTGTGCACCCTGACGGTTCCGATGTCCCACGTGTTGAACAAGTAGTCGGAACCAATCACCTTAAATACGTTAGGTTGGGAAAAATCAATAAATTCCGATTTCTTGGCAATCTCCACAACCGTTTCTTTCACATCCGGATGCGTATGCCATGTAAAAGCGCGCGAGCTGCTCGGATCCGCCCCCATCGTTACGCTGATATTGTTCGGAACCGGATTCCCGGCCAATGGCGAAACCTTGAATTTGAGCACGGGACTGTAGAAATTCCCCTTCACCGCTTGCAGCTCGTACTCTTTCAACCCGTCCGTAAGGTCGTTCGTTTCCAGCTTCCCGCTCGCGTCCGTAACGCCGAGCTCGGTGCCGTCGGCCGTCACTGTCGCGTCTTCAACGGCGGCGCCCGCTTCATCGGTGACCTGAATCGTCGTGGCCCCTCCTTGGATAACCCCGTTTTCGTCCCATGCGAGCCGCAAATGGTGTCTGATCTCCGACTCGACCGGCAAGCCGTAAAGCCTGAAGCTGGTATCTCCCTGATCCTTCAGCTTGATCGCGCCGGACCGGAAGGCGATACGATGCGTATCGGACGCGGCCGGTTTCACCTTGAACCGGATTTGCGCAAGCGGCTCATGATCCGTCAAGCCGGACGCCTCCAGACCGTTGAAATCAATCCGAACCGTCCCGGATTCGGGTTCGATCGCAGACCGCAGCTGGGTTTCCGTCAGCTTTTCGCTTGCCGCAACCTGCAGATCCTCCGCCTTGGCCGGATCAAAGCCGAATTCGATAAACCCTTCGTGAATTCCCGCAGCCTTCACCGCCCGCACGCCGAGCGTATACGAATTGCCCGCATACACGCTTGCCGGGCCGTCGTATTCGATTTTCGGCGCTCCGGTATCGACCGTGAACGTCCATTCCTTCTCCGTCTGATTGCCGGACAAATCGCGGATTTTCAGCTTGGCCGCGTGAACTCCGTCCGTCAGGGGAATGGCGGGAGTATAGTGGATTTGCCCTTTAGGCGGATACAGTGTGTGCTGTACCAGTTCTCCATCAACATACAGCCTGATTTTATCCGGATCGATCAGCGTCGTCCCCGGATGAACCGCCGGATCATACCCGTAATCTTCGCCAAAGGCTTGGATTTTCGGCGTATTCGTGTCGATCGTGTTTCCATCCGCGGGGGAAACGTCCTTGATCAACGGGGCGTCCAAATCGTCGTTCGCGGGACCGTACAGTGCCCGGATTTGGTCGATATAGATCGCGCCCGCGTCCTTATTATCGTTTTTCGTTTCCATATAGCGCACCGGCATGGCGAGTTTCAGCGGCAGCGGTCTGCCTTGCGGCACCTCCGCCTCCAGATAGCGCCAGCCCGTGAAGTCGACGCCTACGGTCTCTTCGACAAAGTTGATCGGGATATTCCCGCCGTTGGCGTCGAACATTTGTGCCCGGAGCCAGTGCTTCTTCCCGTCTCCATAAACCCACATGCTGATTTTTTCCGGATATCCCGGAATTTCGATGTAATCGTCGGCGCTTTTCGCTTTGATATAAGCTCCGGAAGTCCCGATCGTCCCCGTGAAGTCGTACTCCAGCTTCGCCGACTTGTTTCCGAAGCGGACAAAGTCCTCATTCGTTTCTTCGCTGACGCCGGCCAATGTGTACCGGTCGCCTGCGCTTGGCAGATACCGGTCCAGTCCGTTCTCGAAATCCTCCAGAATCACCGGAGGGAGGCCAACGTGAACATCCATGGAAACTTCTATTCCCCGATAGCTCGCGATAATCCTGCCGCTTTGTTCAGTCTCCGTCGTCGCGGTGAACGTTCCGTTCTCGTCAATGCTCCCGATCGGACCTTCTACCCGCCACTCGAACATGCGGTTGTCCGCCTGAATCACTTGCCCGTTCCGCAACGCCGTCACGGACAAGGTTTGCTGAGCTCCCGAGGTAAACGTTCTGACCGCGTCGGGAAACTTCAGTTCGCTCAGTTCGTCCACGACTTCTACCTGTCCGCTTCCCGCGAGGCCGCCGGCCGTAACGGAAATATCAGCCATTCCCGGCGTATTTCCCGCCGTAAACAATCCCGATTCATCGATCGACCCGACGGATGCATCCACACTCCAATTTGGCGATCCCGCAAACGGGGCAGGATGGGCATACTCATCGACGGCAGCCGTATTGAACCGGAAACTAGAACCGATCAGCACCCGCTCCAGGTTCGGCTGGACCACGAGCTTGGATGCCGCGGATTCCGGCGCTTTATTGACAAGCAAAATGCCGTTTGCGGTTTTGCGCTCCGCTCCATCGGAAGGTCGGTTCAATATTTTCCGCGTCGGCTCCCCGGGAAGTCTGGCCACAAACGTCGCCGAACCGCCTCCGTCAAGAAGCAGCGCGTCGACAATCCCCATGTCTTTCAACATGAGCGCCAAATCCTGAAAGGATACGCCTTCGCTGAACCCCGGCGCACGCCCGTCGACTTCCAGCATAACCACCGTGCCGTCGGCCTTAGTTCCGATCGCCACCCGCGGATACAGCTCCCGGTCCGGATCGGACATCGGTACTCCGTCCTTGACCAGCAGGTGCTGTCCGCCGACCGCCATTTTCACATCGCCCCACGCCTCTTCAAAAGCAAAACTGGCAGTGATTTCGTCGTCAATTTTCAGCCCCGACAGCAGCTCTCGGTAACTGCCGGAAGCGGACAACACCACTTTGCCTTCCGCAAGCGGCGTGTTCCCCTGGTCCTTGTGGATGGCCGCAACGCGCAGCCGCATCGTTTCCCCGCTTTTCACCGCTCCGTCCAAAACTTCCAGTTCAACCTCGTCACCCAGATCGTTCGTCATGGTGGAGGTATAGAAAGAAGGTGTGTAAAGGATCAGCGCCTCGCTGTTGAACCGCATCCGGTTAATATGATGAATCGGCACGGTATTGCCATTGATATTCAGCGTTCTGTCCAGTCTGGGGCTAGCTCCGTAAATGGTCGTTCCGTCGCTTTTCATCCCAAACGCAAACCAATCGTCGGGAGGGCTGGTCAAAATCTCTCCATCCCCCATAAACAGACCAAGCGGCACGCCCGTCGACATGTCATAAAAATCCGCGTTGATTGCGGCAATAACCCGATTGCCGGAGCGATCCGCGTCATTGGCCATCTTGGTGACTCCCTGCATGCCGTATACTTTGCCTTCCGTTTTACCCGGCTGCAGCTCAAGCGCGGGATTCCGCGGATCAAACTCGACAAAATGGACTTTTTCCAAGCCTTGCGGCAGCTTCATATCGTACCAAGTGTAATGTGCGTCCGGGCCTATTTCCATTTTGCGCTCGTCCAGAACTTGTCCAAACGGCGCCGCCTTCATTTCCTCCGCCCGCGCTGCCCCCATGGGGAAGCACGATAACAAAACAGCTGCGATCAGAAGCATGATTAACGTACGCCTGCCCGATTTTTCGATAATGCCCATAACTAAAAATGAACTCCTCTCGGTTTGGTTAGTAATACTTCTTGATAATAATAAGTTTGGATTGTCAATGGTGTGTTTAGCGGGTGTTAACAATCTTGGAGTGACTGTTAAATTAATACTTCGTAAAGAAAACTCCTCTATATTTAGCGATTTACTTTAACCGCTAAATATAGAGGAGTTTTTTCTTACCCTCGCTTAAACCCTTCTCCCAAAACCTCATGGGCATTTGTGATGATGACGAAGGCGGTGGGGTCCAGCGTCTGTACGAGCGTTTTGAGCCGGGTGACCTCGCTTTGCCCCACGACCACCATCAGCACGGTCCGTTGATCGCCGGTATATCCGCCGCGCCCGTCCAGCTTGGTGAGCCCGCGGTCCAATTGCGACAGCACAGCCTTCGAGATTTCCTCGGTCTTTTCGGCGATGATATAGGCCACTTTCGTATAGTTAAAGCCAAGCTCGATCGCGTCGATGATTTTGCCGGTAATGTATAGGCCGATTAGAGCGTATAGCGCCTTTTCCGGGGAGAGTATAAACATAGCCAATGCAATCACGGTACCGTCCATCAGGACAACGCAAACGGATAGGCTGAGCCCGCTGTACTTCTGAATGATTTGCGCAAGCGTGGACAAACCTCCGGTCGATCCGCGCCCCCGAAAAACGATGCCCAGCCCCAGGCCTACGCCGATCCCCCCATACAAAGAAGCGAGCAGCGGGTCGGTCGTCGGGACCGGAAAATCTTTGGTCAGAAACACGAATAAAGGCAAAACGACCGTACCTAGCAAAGAGCGAATCGCGTAATCCCGCCCGAGCAGTAAATACCCCGCGACAAAAAGAGGAATATTCAGCGCCCACTGGGTATACGCCGGCTCCATGCCAAATAGCGCTTGAACGATAATCGAAATCCCCGATACGCCGCCCGAGGCGATGTGGTTCGGGACGAGAAATAAGTTGAAGGCCAGCGCCGTGATCAGCGATCCTACGAGAATCATCGCCGTGTCGATCGCATGGCGTACCGGTCCAGTTAAAGGAATATAATCCCCAAATCTGCGTTTGCGGGTTTTAGGCGGCACCGCGGCCCCTCCTTATTTGATCGCTTCTAAAACTATTATGTATGCACCCGAAAAATAAAAACCCACCCGATCAAGGCGGGACAAGCCCTTCGCCTGAGGTGGGTTTTCGGTTCTATAGTTGAATGCGGCACAAGGACGAAATTAGGCCTCGGAGCGAATTTGGCTGCGCAAATATCCGTCAATAAACGCGTCCAGGTCTCCGTCCATGACCGCGCCGATGTTGCCCGTCTCCACCGAGGTGCGGTGATCTTTCACCATGCTGTACGGATGGAACACGTAGGAACGGATCTGACTGCCCCAGGCGATATCGGATTGCTCGCCGCGGATTTCGTCCAGTTCCTTCTGCTGCTCCTCCAGCTTGCGCTCGTACAGCTTGGAACGAAGCATCGTCATGGCGCGCTCGCGGTTTTTGATCTGGGAGCGCTCGTTCTGGCACGTCACCACGATCCCGGTCGGAATATGCGTAATCCGCACCGCCGAGTCGGTCGTGTTGATGTGCTGGCCGCCGGCGCCGCTGGCACGGTACGTGTCGATCTTCAAGTCCTCGGGACGGACTTCGACTTCGACGTCTTCGCTGATCTCCGGCACGACATCGCAGGATACAAACGAGGTGTGACGCCGCCCGGAAGCGTCAAACGGCGAAATCCGCACCAAGCGGTGCACGCCTTTTTCCGCCTTCAGGTAGCCGTAAGCGTTGTACCCTTTAATCAGCAGGGTTACGCTTTTGATCCCCGCTTCGTCGCCGGGCAAATAGTCCAGCGTCTCTACCTTGAAGCCGCGTTTCTCGGCCCAGCGGGTGTACATCCGCAGCAGCATTTGCCCCCAGTCCTGGGATTCGGTGCCGCCCGCGCCAGGGTGAAGTTCCAGAATCGCGTTCATTTTGTCGTAAGGCTGATTAAGCAGCAGCTGCAGTTCGAAATCCTCAAGCTTCTTCACCAATGCGGCAACCGACTCGGAAATTTCCGCCGCCAGCGAATCGTCGCCTTCCTCCTCGGCCAGCTCGGCCATCGTTTCGATGTCGTCATATTCCCCTTGCAGCGCCAGGTACTGATCAACGGAGGACTTCACGGCGTTCATCTCGGCGATGATCGCCTGAGCCTTCTCGTTGTCGTCCCAAAAGTCCGGGGCCGCCATTTTTTCTTCATAGTTGGCGATCATCTCTTGCTTAAGATCTAAGTCAAAGAGACCCCCTAAGATTGGATAATTTCTTGGCGATTTCGCGCATATCATGCTTTACGTTGGCCTCGATCATGTTAATCACCTTTCATTAAGAGGTTGTTCAAAAAGTCGTCTTTCCATGACGAAGTAGTTCAGGGAATGGATCGGGCGTCGAATCTTGAATTCAGCCGGGCCTTCCAAGCGGATGCTTCCGAAGCATGTTTCCTTCGGAAACATTTGACTCACGTAGATCTGTCTACGCTCCGCTACTCAGTCCCTGGCTTCATCCAACCTTCTCGGTCCTGAAAATCCAACTTTTTGAACTCGCATTTTAAGCATTTTGTCCGTGGCAGTGTTTGTATTTCTTGCCGCTGCCGCATGGGCAAAGGTCATTACGGCCGATTTCCTCGCCGCGTTTGACCGGGCGTTTCTCGGCCGGCTCGCCGCTGGTGGAAATTTTGCTTTCTTCCACAACCGCCTGGCGCTCTTGGTTGGATTCCACCTGCGCCTTCATAATATATGTTGCCACTTCCTCCTGGATACTGGCGATCATCGCGTTGAACATTTCATAACCTTCAAATTGATACTCGCGCAGCGGGTCCGTACCGCCGTACGCCCGCAGATGGATGCCTTGACGCAATTGATCCATCGCGTCGATGTGGTCCATCCACTTGCTGTCCACGGCGCGCAGGGCGATAACTTTCTCGAATTCGCGCACCATTTCCGGGCCGATCGCCTGTTCGCGGGCTTCGTATTTGGTCAACACGCGCTCGAAAATAAACTCCACCATCTCCGGCGCTTCCTTGCCCCACAGGTCATCCTTCGAAATCGCCCCTTCGTCCAACAGCTTGCTGTTGACGTAGTCGGCTACCTCCTGGAGCTCCCAGTTTTCCGGGATTTCGTCGGCGGTGTGCGCCTCTACAACCCGTTCGATCACCGGCTTGATCATATCGAGGACGATTTGCTTGATGTTCTCGGATTCCAGCAATTCACGGCGCTGCTTATAGATGATTTCCCGCTGCTGATTCATAACGTCGTCATATTGCAGGACGACTTTCCGCACGTCGAAGTTGTTGCCTTCGACCCGCTTCTGCGCGGATTCGATCGCCCGGGTGATCATCTTGCTTTCGATCGGCTGGTCTTCCTCGAAACCGAGGCGGTCCATCATGTTCAGCACATTGTCCGCCCCGAACCGCTTCATCAGTTCGTCGCCGAGCGACAGGTAGAACTGGGTTGAACCCGGGTCGCCTTGGCGTCCGGCGCGGCCGCGCAGCTGGTTATCGATCCGGCGCGATTCGTGGCGTTCCGTACCGATAATATGAAGGCCGCCCAGATCGGCAACGCCCTCGCCCAGCAAAATGTCGGTACCGCGGCCCGCCATGTTGGTGGCGATCGTTACGGCTCCGGCTTGGCCGGCGCGCGAAATAATTTCCGCCTCTTCGGCATGGTACTTGGCATTCAGCACTTTATGCTGGACGCCTTTGCGCTTCAGCATTTCCGAGACGCGTTCGGAGTTTTCGATCGACACCGTGCCGACGAGTACCGGCTGGTTGTTTTTGTGCCGCTTCACGATCTCTTCCACGACCGCCTTGAACTTGCCGTCTACGCTCTTGTAAACGACGTCCGGCATGTCGACCCGCTGGTTCGGCTTGTTGGTCGGGATCTGCAGTACTTCCAGACCGTAAATTTTCTTGAATTCCTCTTCCTCCGTTTTCGCCGTACCGGTCATCCCGGCAAGCTTGCGGTACATACGGAAGTAGTTCTGGAACGTAATCGTGGCCAAGGTCATGCTTTCGTTCTGCACCTTGATGTCTTCCTTGGCTTCGATCGCCTGATGCAAACCGTCGCTGTAGCGGCGTCCCGCCATCAAACGGCCCGTAAATTCGTCGACGATCAACACTTCGTCTCCCGTAACAACATAATCGACGTCGCGGCGCATAATGACGTTCGCCTTGAGTGCTTGCACCACATGGTGATTCAGAGTCACATGCTTCTGGTCATAAAGGTTGTCGACGCCAAAAGCCCGTTCCGCTTTGGCCACCCCTTTTTCGGTGAGCGCTACTGCCTTCACTTTAATATCTACGGTATAGTCCTCTTCCGGTACTAGCGTCTTCACGAACCGGTCGGCGGCATAATACAGCTCCGTCGATTTTTGCCCGTGCCCGGAAATAATCAGCGGCGTCCGCGCTTCGTCGATCAAAATGGAGTCAACTTCGTCAATAATGCAAAAATAAAGCGGACGTTGTACCATCTGCTCTTTATAAAGCACCATGTTGTCGCGAAGGTAATCGAATCCGAATTCGTTGTTCGTTCCGTACGTAATGTCGCAGGCATACGCCTCCTGTTTTTGATGGTGCTCCATGCCGTTCAGGTTGATCCCGACCGTCATGCCCAGGAAGTTGTAAATCTGCCCCATCTGCTCACTGTCACGCTGCGCCAGGTAGTCATTGACGGTGACGACATGCACGCCTTTGCCGAGGAGCGCATTCAAATAAACCGGTAAGGTCCCGACCAGCGTTTTCCCTTCACCGGTTTTCATCTCCGCAATTTTGCCCTCATGGAGAGCGATGCCGCCCAGCATCTGCACATCAAAATGGCGCATGCCCAGCGTGCGCTTGGAGGCTTCTCTTACCGTAGCATACGCTTCGGGAAGGAGCTCTTCAAGCGTTTCCCCTTTTTCGATCCGTTCGCGGAATTCCGCCGTTTTCTCTTTTAATTGCTCGTCCGACAATGCTTCAAATTGCGGCTCCAATGAATTTATATAGTCCACCGTCTTCATAAGACGTTTGACATCACGTTCATTCGTGTCGCCAAATATCTTTTTTACTAATCCCAGCATGGTTTACCCCTTTCACGCATAAACAGATGATTTGCCTAAATTGTAACAGTTTGTAATGGCCGCCGCAACACGCCCGATCATACCTCTATTGCGCTAAAGCGCCATGTATATGAATAAAGAGCCCTATCCGCGAGGGGATAAGGCTCGTTTCCTTTACGTTTGGGATGCAGGAATTACCACCTCATTCACCTAATCGCCATAAAGAGGTTGTTCAGAAAGTCATTTTCCGGCTCTTTGAACTCGCACTTTAAGCTGGAGAAATCAAGGGGTTAGCCCTGTTCAATCAAACCGTATTTGCCGTCGTTCCGTTTGTAAACGACATTCACTTCGCGCGTGTCGATGTTGGAGAAGACAAAGAAATTATGCCCTATCATGTTCATTTGCAAAATCGCTTCTTCCACATCCATCGGCTTCAAGGTGAAGCGTTTGGTCCGGACGACCTCCAGTTCCTCGTCGCTTTCATCCACGGCTACGGAACCACCGTTGGCATTTTCGGCGAACAGGACGTTCTTGACGCCTTTCTGGCGCAGCTTACGGTTGATTTTCGTTTTGTGCTTGCGAATTTGACGTTCCAGCTTGTCCACAACCGCATCGATCGATGCGTACATGTCGTCGCTGCGGTCCTCCGCGCGAAGCACAACGCCGGTAAGAGGAATCGTCACCTCTACCGCGTGCAAACCTCGTACCACACTTAACGTGACAGTACCGTCTGAGGTGGGGGGTGCATCAAAGTACTTGTCTAGCCGGCTGAGCTTCTTGTCTACGTAGTCACGCAAGGCCTCAGTCACTTCAATTTGCTGTCCTCGAATACTAAAATTCATAGGGCACTCCTCCTTTGCTTTGCACCTTCATTATACCACAGGTGTTAAGGCAAAGTAAAAAGAGTTAAGGGAGTGTAAAAAGCACACCCTGAGCTGGTTAATGCTTAAGCTTTCTCCTCTGTCTCCAACTCCGAAGAAGCAACAACAGCAGCGCTCCGCATGCGGCCCCCGCCGTGTCCAGCAGCACATCCTGGAATAAAGGGGTGCGGTCGGGCGTCAGCATTTGATGCAGTTCATCCGAACACGCATAAAGAAAGGAAATCAGCACCGCCCCAAAAAAGCTTCTTCCGTTTCGCGATGAATTCAAGGCGTAAACGAGCAGAAAACCGAGCAGCCCATAGATCGAAAAATGCGCCGCCTTGCGAATGAAAAACTCGACGATGCCGGCGCCTCCCAGACTTTGCAAGCTAACTTCGTGCCCGCCATAGGAGAACGTGATCCCGTCGAAAAATTCGGCAATCACCGATTTGGAAACGTTTTTTTCAATTTCGGGTTTAAGCGTTTGTTGTTCATAGGGCTGAGCGGAAAACAGAAATATAATCAGCATGACGATGATCGCCGGAATCCACCGGGAAAATGTTCGGAATTTCAAATCAAGAGCTACCTCCTCAACAAATAAAGACCCCAGGTTCCCCTAGGGTCAATTGCTAGCGAATCTTCAATTGTTAACCATCGTACCGTGCTATGTAGGTCGGCTATGCCGGATGATTATAATTTGATTACGTTAGCGGCTTGCGGTCCACGAGCGCCTTCAACGATTTCGAACTCGACGGATTGTCCTTCTTCCAGCGTTTTGAAGCCATCGGCTTGGATTGCGGAGAAGTGTACGAATACGTCGCCGCCTTCTTCAGTTTCGATAAACCCGTAGCCTTTTTCTGCGTTGAACCATTTAACTTTACCTTGCATGCACTAACATTCCCTTCATTTTCAAATAAGCGTGCGGCCCCAATAAACCAAGCCCCACATTTCTGACTATACCACCCGACTTATCCAGTGTCAATTACCAAAGAAAAGGTTTTACTGTAAATAATATGTAAAAACTTGTCGATTGGTGAACTGTTGGAGTCAGGTCTGTTAATAAATAATACCCCACAGAGAAAAAAATGAAACGGCACACCTGCAAAAAAGCTCTTGGGCAACGCTTATGGCATGTCCCAAGAGCTTAAATCGATCTAGAACTCAGTAAGCATTAACTTCAAACGTAATGATTTTATCAAAGAACACATAGTCTTTACGATTTACAAACGGACCTTTATTATTGTCGTGCTTATCAATGGCAAACATAGCGGTTCCCGATCCATTGGCACGTCCCTCATACCAATTTATGAAGGCTTTTACTTCCGACATAGACAAATCGTATTCTTTCTCAATCCCGTTAATGAGGATAAGCCGAAGCAAAGCCCGCTCTCCTTCTTCGCCAGGAAGGGGAGGATTTACCACATCGCCTTTCGGCGTAGCGGAGGCTTCATTTGAACTTCCGCTTTCACCGGCATCTGTAACAGCAGTGACAATATAATAATAAGTGGTGCCGTTAGTAACATTGCTGTCCGTGTAACTGTAAGTATCGCTCGTTACCGTGTCGATCACATCATACGGACCGCCGGAAACAGTGGCCCGCTTCACATTAAAGCTCGTGACGTCTTTACCGGCTCCGCTCCAAGTTAAATTAACCTTCTTGTTCCCTGCGGTTGCAGTTAAACTCAACGGCTCTTGCGGAGATGGAGTCTCCCCGCCTTTGCCGAAGACATTCCATTCGTATACTCTCGCACTGCTGCCCGCCGTATATTTTAAAGCTACTGTGGAAACCCCTTGCACCGGGGTTGGAAGCGTCTGAATTTCATCATTGCTCAATAACGCGTACCTTTGCAGTAAGATGTTATTTTCATCATAAAACTCGACCGCTAATGCACCTGTGTTTTTGGCAACGACCGCGGAAATCTCCATCGGTGAGGAGAAGCTGTACCAGACAAAATTGTTGCCGCTAATGTCGGTAAAGGTGGAGATGTTATTATCCGTCAGATTCCGTGTCGTACTTGCCGGACTGGATATGGATTGACCCACCTGCAGTGTTAGCCAGTCGAGCAAGCCTCCCGTATACCTGGTCGCATCCGGCTTTATGCTTTTTTCCGGAGAGTTGGCGCTTTCTCCCGCCCGGTTCACCGCGGAGACTACATAATAATAAGTCGTGCCGTTGGTGACGGTTGTATCCGAATATGAAGTTCCCTTCACATTTGCAAGCTGAATATACGGCCCGCCGGGGGAAGTGGCGCGTTTCACGTTATATGATTCCGCCCCCGTCACGGCCCATTCCAATTTCACGATTTTGTCCCCGCTTTGAATCCAGTTAATCGTCGTAGGCAATGGCGCCGCGGATGGAGCGGTAAAGACATTCCATTCGTAAATCCTCGCACTGCTCCCCGCCGTGTACTTTAACGCGATAGTGGAAACTCCCTGTACGGGAACCGGGAGCGCCTGAACTCCGTCATTGTTTAATAGTGCATATTTTTGCAGCAGGTTGTTGCTCGCATCATAAAATTCAACCGCTACCGTACCGGTGTTTTTGGCAACGACCGCGGAAATCTCCACCGGTGAGGAGAAGCTGTACCAGACAAAATTGTTGCCGCTAAGATCGGTAAAGGTGGATATGTTATTATCCGTCAGATTCCGTGTCGTACTTGCCGGACTGGATATGGATTGCCCTACCTGCAGTGTTAGCCAGTCGAGCAAGCCTCCCGTATACCTCGTCGCATCCGGCTTTATGCTTTTTTCCGGAGAGTTGGCGCTTTCTCCCGCCCGGTTCACTGCGGAAACCACATAATAATAAGTCGTGCCGTTGGTGACGGTTGTATCCGAATATGAAGTTCCCTTCACATTCGCCAGCTGAATATATGGCCCGCCGGGGGAAGCGGCGCGTTTCACGTTATATGATTCCGCCCCCGTCACGGCCCACTCCAATTTCACGATTTTGTCCCCGCTTTGGATCCAGTTAATCGTCGTAGGCAATGGCGCCGTGGATGGAGTGGTAAAGACATTCCATTCGTAAATCCTCGCACTGCTCCCCGCCGTGTACTTTAAAGCAACGGTGGAAACACCTTGTACAGGAGCCGGGAGCGTCTGAATTCCATCGTTACTTAACAATGGATACCTTTGCAGCAGGTTGTTGCTCGCATCATAAAATTCAACTGCTACCGTACCGGTGTTTTTGGCAACGACCGCGGAAATCTCCACCGGGGTAGAAAAAGTATACCAAGCAAACTTTCCGCTGCTGAGATCGGTAAAAGTGGATATGTTACCATCCGTTATTTGCGTGACGGCTGTTGATGACTGGCCTATTGCGGTGCCCACTTGTATCGGCACACTATCCAACAAACCATCTGTATACTGGGATGCTGCGCTCACACTTTTAGGACCGACAATGACCACACTCAAAAAAACCGCTAGAACTAGTACAAAATGCCCAACTCGTTTCAATTTTTACCCTCCTTTGGCAATATATTGGTTCTTTTATACTAGTAAAATAGCATTTTTAATTATGGATGTCCATACATTAATTACAAATAAATAAATAATAACCCTATTATTTCAATATATAGAGAACAAGCGATAAGACCAAGCCTAGAAAAACTAGGTCATATTGACTAATAATCATTTACAAAATAGAACACTAACATTACAATTATTCCCATAGATACATATTAACTATATAGATGTTTTTAAATTGTGAGATTCCGAAGAGGCGCCCTTCGGCTCAAATAATAAAAGATTAGGTGAGAAAATGAGTAAGCAAAGCTGCATAACCAGTCTTTATCTTGTGTTGCTTTTGGGAATATTGATATTTCCGAAAGAAGTATTTGCTGCTACAATCATCGATAATCAAATGAACTCCAACCCTTTTAACCGCGGTAGTATAAGTACAGGACAGTGGGTTGATTCAGTCGGAGCCACTACTGTAACTGCAACATGGTCCGATGCATGGTCCTACGAAAATAACAAAGACTATGAAATCAAAACTAGTTATAACATTATGTCATATGGAAGCCAATACTATGCAGAACTTAACCTGGGACTGATGAGGATTGTTTATTCAAGGGACGGAATAAGTGCAGTCTACGTTAAGGATGGGGATACTTGGAAGACACATGTCATGACAACAAAAGGGAATTATGTTTGGAAACTCATCTATACTTCGGAAAAGCAATATCAGGTATATCGCAACTCTGTATTGGTAGCCAGTGGTAAGGTTGAAAATTTACCTGCCGACACCAAATTTTCAATAACAAGTAAAGTCAATAACGAAAAATTTTCACTATCGCTCGCTCCTTGCTTCTTTCTTGTTTTCCATTAGTGCAAATATAGACCAAGTAAAAGCCACCCTACTTAAGCTCATTTTGGGTAATACAAGCTTCCTGTGAAAAGAGAGGCAAAAAACATAGACTTAAAACAAACAGATGATTTAGGCTCAAAAAAATAGAAAAACACCTGGCATTCCTTCAGATAGTTGTACGAATAATCCAACTCAAGGAATGACAGATGCTTTAGAGCAAGCACGTCGATCATGATCAGAGTTCTTAGTAGCTCAAGTACTAACTTTAGTATTAAGCCAAACCTCCACTCCCCTGCCTAATCTCATCCATTAACTGACAAATGTCCTCATCTTTATTTTGAATCTGGTCTAGATAATGCAGCGCTAATTCATACTCATTAGCCTTAAATAGAATATAACCCAAATTATAAAGTGAGTTTTCATCGTTAGAATCCAGTTGTATCGCATATTGCAACAATGGGATCACCATATTAAATAAGCCATTGTTGTAGAAAAAAATCGCTAGTTTATTGGCATACTCTATTCTGTTGCAAGATAAACTATTGATAATTCTTATAAGATGCTCATTTGTTAGGTTCCCGTCACAGACACTATCCAATAATTTCAACAGGTCTTCTTCATTCTCCATATCCAAGCTTAAGCGCTCAACAATATCCGTTATGTAATTGTCGAAATTAGACGAATTCGCCTCTACCAGATACTTTTGGGTTTCATATTGTTCTCTTAGCGAAGGACCGGCCAATTTAACAAGCTCATCAACAAACTGTTGATCCAGATCATTAATAGAACCCGTCTCACCGTATAATCGAAGATTTAAAAAGCCTGCATTTGTAAACATGGCTTTAATATCTTTTTGCGTAAACAGTCTCAATTGAGAACGATCTACTACTCCCGGCTCCTTATATATACCTCTTCCGTAAAGCACTTCTCGCAAAATGCAATAATGCATAAAGTTAGGGATACTAGCCACGATCTTGCCCCTTGGTTTTAGGAGTCCGCTTAAATTCTTCACAACTTCCCATGGATCCTGTAGGTGTTCGAGTGTATCCGCTAAAATAATGTAATCGAAATAGTTAGCTGGGTAGTCCGGAATTGATTCCTCAATATTTGCTGTTTTAACACTCGCAAAATTTGAAGCCATCGCTGCCGCAGCTTTATTTTCTTCAATCCCGTGTAATTCCGCGTTTTTAAATTTCCCTTTTATCCCCATGAGCGTTCCGCCGCATAAGCATCCGATCTCCAATACTCGAATAACTGCGTTCCGATCAAAAGGGCTTAATATATGGATAATATCATTTCTGATTAATGATGATCGTCCCGGTTCAAATCCCCATTTTTCCACAAACTTTTGTTTGTTGCTGTTCATTAAAGCCATGTACTTTTCATTTTTGGCCCCAAAAGAGACCGATCCATAATGATGAATAAATACATTTTTGCAAAGCACGAGATGATAGCCTGCTTCGATCATTCTAAAACTATAATCATCATCCTCAAAATTGCCTGGAGTAAACCTTTCATCCAGCAGCCCAATTTGATCGATGACCTTTCTTTTTATCAACAAACAATAACCCATTAATCGCAATCTATATTCATGTGCTTCTTGAAATTCAGGAGTATTAAGCATACTTCGATTAAACTGATCGGCAAAAACAAACATTTCTTCGATCGTTTGATAAGGAACGTCAATTTGTTGAAAATTGGACATGCTATTGGTTACAGGCCCTACTGCTGCAATCCGTTCATCGCTGTATAAAGACTCCACCAAAAGCTCAAGCCATCTAGGGGTTACTACTACATCGTTGTTTAATAGAAGAACATTCTCACCTTTAGCAAGAGTTATGCCTTGATTACAGCCTTTAGGAAAGCCTTCATTCCGATCATTCAATACGGCCAGAATATCATGCTGTTGGCTTAACCACCCAGGGGTTCCATCGGTAGACTTGTTATCAATCACAATCAATTCGTAGGTTCCCGGTTCAGTATATTTTCGAATACTATCGATGCATTGCTTTGTGTATTCCAGTTGGTTGTATGTAAGGATAATGATGCTGGTGAGTGTCTTCATCTCATCTGCTCCAATCAATTCCGTATACTGCTCTGCCATAATAGCTTACAGTTGTTTTAACCTTTCGTTCGATGGCTGGTAACCATATGTTGTTGCAGCTTCACGATAGCACTCTTTTGCCTTATTTATGTTCCCCATCACTTCATAAAGGCCGCCCAAATTATGCAATGCGCTAAAACTCCCGGTTCCCCTAACGCTGTTATATTGATCCGTTTCTCCAATTTCCAGGCATCGCAAGTAAGATGCTTCAATAAGCGGAAACAACTCGACATATTTTGCGGTGTTGCTTAGAATCAGCTTCATGTAAAATATCCCGCAAGCAAAATGAAAATCACTGAAATCCCGTAAAAAATCCCTTTCCCGCTGAATCACCGGCAGGCCGGCTTCCAGTTGGCCCGTTGCTATCAGTTCATAAAGCAAATTGACGATAACGTTGGGAGCATAGTATTCCTTTCTTGTCAGCAGCCTGTATGCTTGCTTAAGATGGTGACATGCCTGGACATGATCGTTAATCCCTCTGTATTCTTTGGCGATCTGAAAATGAAAGTACGAGTCGTGGGGGCTTTTTTCGATCTCTGTTTTTAAAATGGGAATATTCCGCTCAGCTTTCGATTTTAGATAACCATCGTGCCAAATCTCCACAGGCAGCTTAATTCTGGGAAGATCGGAAACCAATTGTTCATGGATGCTGCCCTCGTATCTGACTCCGGACGGAAAAATTCGCGATATAAAGCTTTGCGCGGTGGATTCCAAACCATCATCACCTATAAATTGGTTAATGATTTTGAATCTGCCGATCGCTTTCTCGCCGTTTATGAACTGGCGAATAGCGGCGCCGTCCTCGCTTTTTACATATTCATCAGCGTCCAATACCAGGTTCCAATCGCTTGTCGAGTATTCCAAGGCGGCGTTTCGGGCGTCCGCAAAGCTTTGGTTCCATGCCCAATCGTAGATTTTCGCGCCGTAGGCTTGAGCTATTGATTTAGTCCGATCCGTCGATCCCGTGTCGACAATAATAATCTCATCCACCAGCTTACGGACGCTGTCAAGGCAGCGCGCCAGAACTTTCTCTTCGTTTTTGACGATCATGGTCAACGCTACAGTCTTCATTCAGAATCCTCCTGATCCGCGCTTGCTGACTCTTACTACAAAAAAAGGTCGTATATTGCCTTCAATGTTCAACTTATATAGAAAGTTTTTATTCACTCTTAGGCAGCGCTAATAACACTCCAAGAGCTTAATTCACTTTAAACTTCAGCTATTTTAACGGGATTTCTGATCATAGGGATGAAGTATTCGAAATCCCTAACGCCATATTGTAAGCATTAACCTCAAATGTAACGATTTTATCTAAGAACATAATATTTTTATGATTTACAAGCTAAGATGAACGTAAACAAAAGACAGCCCTCCATATTGCTACATCTCGCAGGTTAAAATGTATAGTGATAAACCAAACCATTTCAGAGCTACATAGCAAAAGAAGAACTGATACTATGCAGTCTACCACAAAATTTGTCGATTTAGATGTATCCAAAGAAAAAAATTCGGTTGTGATTGCAGATGTGGCGGGAAAGCTCCGCGCTATTACGGGAGCATTCCTCACACACCGGCAGCGCTCCGCAAACTTATCAAAGAGCTGGGGGGGCCGAAACACTATCATTTTGTTATGCGGCAGGTCCAACGGGTTACGAAACTTATCGCTAGATCACCTCCATGGGAGTCCATTGCTTCGTCATTGCCCCGTCGCTCATTCCCAAACGCCCCGACGACCACGTCAAGACGGATCGACAGGGACGTCGAGTAGCTTGCCCGTCTTTTCCATGCAGGAGAATTAACGCCTGTCTACGTCCTGGAGCGGGAAGACGAGGCTTTGCGGGAGTTGGTTCGCGCCCGGGAAGCCGCCAAAAAGGACACGCATCGGGCACGTCAGCGGATATTGAAGTTCTGCTTCACCATCAAGTCGAACCGCCGGCTACGATAAAGCGTCGTTGGACGAAGAAGTATCGTGCCTGGCTGGGGCAATTGACATTCCCTTACGAGCCTATGCAAGTGGCCTTTGATGAGATGCTTCATGCCCTGGATGGATGAGATCGAACAATGCATGGGGCGATTGGAAAGAGCATTCGGTCAGTAAGCCACGGTTGGCCCAAAAGCATCTCTGATTCAGGTACTTCAGTCCTTGTGTGGTATTGGGCTAATGACGGCCATCACTCTTGCAGCTGAAATCGGTTCATTTGCACGCTTCCGCTCTTCTGCTCAACTTATGGCGTACTTAGGGCTGGTACCTCGGGAGTACTCACCGGCCAAAGCACTCGGAGGGGAAGCATGACCAGAACCGATAATGGGCGTTTACGCCGAGCCCTGGTGGAAGCAGCCTGGAGCTATCGCTACCACCCTGCGGTGAAAGGAGATCTCGCCAAGCGCCTCGATGGCACGCCGACCGACGTACAAACGTTGCCCTTGAAGGTTCAAGAAAGATTGCACTACAAATACCACCATCTCGTTTTTGGATAGAACAAGCACAAAAATGTAAAGCCTGCTTGCGAGTCATCCAGCATTTGCGCTCTATGATAAAAGGCCTACCTGCTTGTCCCTTCGATTCCGATTTTCGCCTATCTTGCCAAGTGGGCCTCGTCTGGACTTATCAGTTTCTGGATCCCAAACAAAGGTATAGCCGACGCTTCCGCGCTCAACCGTGGAGCAAGCTTTTGAGGTCTACAGCAGCCCATAGTACTCATATGTAGCAACCTTCTTCCAGCACCGTCCAATTCATACATAACGAAGCTGTTCCCGTAGAAGGAGACGCATTTATGAGCAGGTAATGGAAAGCGGCCACCAGTCTCGTACGACTGCTCCCTTAATTATACCGTGGCCAAGCAAGGCTTTGTGCATTGGTGCCCCAAAGGGGAGGCCATCTACCACAAGCCCTCTGAAAACAGTGCGTAACTAGGAAACAGAGATTGTAAACTACCATCAATGTCGTTTCACCAACAACAACGTCGAAAGGCGTCGCAATAGGATAAAAGTCTTTAAGAACCGTCACTACTTCACGCGAAACCGCAACGGTTACAAGGTGGGGATCCTCGTTGAATGTAATTGTCATTGGCTAATCTCCTGAAAGTCAAGCACTGATTATTAGATTGAGCCATTTTATAACTCCGACCTTAAGACTGAGCTCCCAATGAATCAAAATTAGAGATTCCGGCTGTAATTTGCATTGTTAAGCATTTGATTGACGATATAAACCAAGTCCTCATCGTTTACGTACCCATCGATAACTTGATCTGCACTATGTCTGGCTGTATCTGTATCAGCCACTGCCTTTCCAAAATAATATCCGTCGATTGCAAGGTCAACGAGCGTATACTCACCTGATCTGTTTACATCATCGACGGTTACAGCCTCAACGATTACGGAGTCTAACAGACAGTTCTCTTCATCCAGATCAAATTCTCGTTCGGTGTCTGCAATTCTCCCTCTTAGGGCATCAACATCCCCAGTTCCGATGCTAATGGCTCTAAACTTGAGCTTTAAAATAGTCGTGTCCTCATGAATACCGTATTCCTCACCTTGACTCGCGATAATAAATCGAATATTACCAGACTTATCTGCCGACTCGTTGTAGACTTTATATCCTGTAATTTCTTCGTAACCAAGATATTTAAATAGGGTCGTGTCATAATTGATCGTAAAATCTTCCGCGTAAATTTTGTCCACATTTTTCAAAGATATGGTAGCATCAAACTCCTGGCCTACAGTAACGGTATCTTCGTTGATGATAACAGCCAAGACTGGATTTAAAGCTACAGCAGATGGAGTTGCAGAAACTTCATTTGAGTAGCCGGATTCGACTCCATTTACTGAAGCAGTTGCAACAATATAATAGGTTACTCCATTAGTGAGATTGGGAATAGTGTAATTTGAATAAACATCACTCGTCACTGTTACGAAGTTTGTATACTTTCCAGATTCTGTTCCATAATAAACGGTGTAACTTTCTGCGTTATCCACTTTATCCCATGAGAGTGTAATTTGGCTGTCTCCAGACGAAGCACTTAAGATTGCCGGAGAATTGATTCCGATTAGGTAACCACCTTCGTCAAGATCAATCGCATCTACAAGTAACTCTTTTCCACTAACTAGATTTTTTAATTCGATTGTATGAGTGCCTGGAGATAAACCGGTTTTTTCATATACTACCGTTAAATATTTATACGTTGACGAATATTCTGAAATTATTTCTGAAACGCCATCTATAGTAACCTGAATTCGGGAAGAGTTACCAGGCGCATAGTTGTTGACCAAACGAATTTTAGTTCCCGTAAACTTAAATTTAGAACTAGCCCCATTACTAGTCGAATAGTGATGCCCTCCCTTCCAAAAGGCGGAACTATTATCTTTATAGACTTGCCAAGTCCCACTATAAGAAATTGCTGCATTCGTGTCATCAAACCTTGTCCAGCCTTCTTCGGGTTGAAAAAGTTGTATTGGGGTTACTGCCGCATATGTGCTTGTTGGCGAAAAAATGAAAACTGATAATAAAATTACACCGAATACTGAAAATAATTTACCGAACTTTAATTTCATACAAATCCCCCCACATAATAATTTAAAAACTCTTATATGGTAAATCATACATAATAATTCGTCCAAACAATTCCATATATAATATATCATAATAAGTAATATAATCATTTTATTATCATTTAATGAGATATATTCCATTATATTATCAAGAAGTGATCCGGGAAAAAAATGGTACAACTTTAGGGTATAAAATTGGATCTTTGTATATTTTTGGAGTGCGGCAATAAGATAATAAGGGATCGGTTACACCCGATCCCCTGATACAAAGAATCGCTATAAAAGTGGGCAGCTTCGGAATGATCCAGAAATAGACCTTCACTGGGAGAATGGCCTACTTACGACTTTTTTTTGCTATAAAATATCCACCTAACTTTGTAACTAAAGAATCCATGTTTCTTGAAACGTTCTCGTTGAAGCTCCAGCATGCGTTGAAGGGACAGAATCCAAGTAAAGGCGGCAGAAGGAAATTTGTGCATGAATAAATAGATACCATAAGACTAATCTTCGAATTTTACAAAACTAAGTTGCTTTTAAAACTGTTAAAATGTTATAGTAACGAAAAATGAAAATACAGAACTGGAACATCCTATTGGTAATCGCGCTATCCTCGTCGTTACTATGAACACTGGACTTGAGAAAGAACTCTCGATGTAGTAGGTTAAACGATTTTATAACTTTGTATGAGAATAAACAAACTGGGTCAGGGACAGTATTGGCTGTATCTTTTGCTATTAATAAGCATGGTAACAATAAAGGTCCGTTCTCTGCGAGATAGGATTAAGTTATCTTCGATAAGATTCTATAGTTTAAAGTGAATGAATACAATTTTACAAATGAATAACATTGATTATTTTTTTTATTCCTTCCTCGATTCCATCATTCCAACTCCAGCCCATCTCTTTTAATTTTGAAGTATTTGCGTAGGAATCCATAATTTCCGATTCTCGATAAGGTAAAGCACCGAATAGTAGTTGGGTACTAGAGTTGGTTAAAAAATGAGCCGACTCGATAAAGTGCCTTATTGATACACTTACTCCTCTGCCGATTTCTATCTCGTTATAAAAATCCGAAAAAAGATGTAAATTATTTATTATGTATCGATACGCTGAAGTCACATCGTCTATCGATATAAAGTCTCTCTTTTGCTCTCCAAGAGTTAGTTCCAAGGAGGGTATATTATTCAATAATTGAGTGATTGTATTAATAGTAAATTTATTGGGATTGTCATTTGGTCCATAGACATGCTCTAAACGAGCATTTATTAATTTCGTATCTCCTTTCCCCCTAAATATATCGGCTAATTCCAAAAAATATCGTTTTGTTTTTGAATATGAACTAAGATAATTATAGTTCTGATGAGCAGGTTTATTAAAAAAAGTATCCGTATTAATAAAACCTTGTACTTTATGCTCAATAGCGTTCTCTAGTAACTTCATGGGGAAAACAACGTTACTCTCTATTTGTTCACTTAAAGACTCATTGCCGCCATAAGATGTTGCTGCATGGATAACAACATCTATACATTCATTAGCGAATACATTATTAATTGCAATTTTATCAATATCATACGACACGGATTTGTTTAAAATGCTGTCAATTCGATAGGTATCCGAGAAACTTCTTTTCAATATAATTACATGATGATGATCATCCAGTAGCCCTTTGACTAGATGACTTCCTACGAAACCTGTTCCGCCAGTTACAAGAATTCTCATTGGCTCAATCCTCAAATTTTATAGGCTGCTGTATTCAAGAATTTGATTCTCACAAACTTCTTGCATATTTCTTTTATCCATGTAAGCATAATTCCAATCAATGATTTTTTCAATGGATTGTTCCAGGGACCATTTAGGGGCCCATCCCAACTTATACTTGGCTTTTGAACAGTCAAGTTTCAAATAATGCGCTTCATGAAATTGATTATCGCGTCTTATTTGGAAACCTGCATTTCCATTCCATCTGGAGCAAAATCTTTCAACAATCCACTGAACGGTTTTAGCATCATCGTCATTTGGCCCAAAATTCCAAGGTTCCGCATACTCACTACCATACAGATACAGTTTTTCTGCGAGTAATAAATATCCACCCAATGGTTCAAGAACATGTTGCCATGGTCTAATGGAGTCAGGATTTCTTACTATAATGGGAGTATTCTCTAATAAAGACTTCATTATATCGGGTACGAGTCTATTATTGGCCCAATCTCCGCCACCGATAACGTTGCCTGCTCTTGTGGTTGCTATGGCTACACCGTGTTTTTCATAATTTTCAGCATTAAAAAAAGAATTCCGATAAGAAGCCGTAACCAGCTCGGAGCAAGCTTTACTACTGGAATAAGGATCGTAACCGCCCATGGGTTCATTTTCGCGGTATCCCCAGAACCATTCCTTATTTTCATAGCACTTATCTGTAGTTACGTTTACAACAGCCTTAATTTCATTCCCATTATTAATTCTTCTGATCGTTTCTAACAAATTAACGGTGCCCATAACGTTTACCATATATGTTTCAACCGGGTTAATATATGATTCACTAACAAGCGGTTGAGCCGCCATATGAATAACAATTTGCGGTTTGGCTTCTTTCATTGATTGCTCTAACAACTCAAAATTCCTAATGTCGCCAATAACGCTTTTTTCTATAAGCGATTCAATATTACACACTTCAAATAAATTAGGTTTTGTGGAGGGCGGCAAAGAGAATCCTGTTACTTTGGCACCTAATTGTGTTAGCCACAACGATAACCAAGACCCTTTAAAACCAGTGTGCCCGGTCAAAAATACCCTCTTATCTTGCCAAAAGTTTTTATTCGCCATTGTTCGTCACCATATCCAAGTCCCATGTTTTCCACGGGGCTTTCCCTGTTTTCCACAACTCTTCAAGAAGATTCTTATCTCTCATTGTATCCATAGGTTGCCAAAACCCTTCGTGTTTATAACTCATCAATTCACCGTCTTTAGCCAATCCTTCTAATGGTTCCTTTTCAAAAACAGTAGTGTCATCACATATATAGTTGAAGACTTCCGGCTGCAAAACAAAAAAGCCTGCGTTAATCCATCCACCATCACCTTTGGGTTTTTCTTGAAAACCTTTAACCTCATTACTTGCCGTAATAGTAAGTGCACCAAATCTCCCACTTGGCTGTACCGTGGTAACCGTTGCAAGTCTTCCATAAAGCTTATGGCTCTCAACCAACTCAGATATATTGACATCTGACACCCCATCGCCGTAGGTAAGCATGAATGGCTCATTTCCTATGTACTTTTGAATTCTTTTCACCCTGCCGCCGGTCATTGTATCTAAACCGGTATTAACCAAAGTAACCTTCCAAGGTTCAGCCGTATGATTATGAGTAATGAGCTGGTTGTTATTTTGAAAATCAAAGGTCACATCTGATTCATGTAAAAAGTAGTGAGCAAAATACTCTTTAATGTAGAAACCTTTGTAACCTAAGCAAATGATAAAATCATTAAACCCATAATAAGAGTAATGCTTCATAATATGCCATAAAATCGGCCGCTCCCCTATTTCGATCATCGGTTTAGGTTTAAGATGAGATTCTTCGCTTATTCTAGTCCCATATCCGCCTGCAAGAATAACTACTTTCACAACAAGGACCCCTTAGTTAGCATTTTTTGAAAGAACGAATTCTCTTATCTTTTCGATTACATAATTGATCATTGCATCTGTTAGTCCTGGATAAACCCCTACTAAGAACGTATCATGCAATATCTTATCCGTATTGGTTAAGTCCCCGTGTACTCTATAGTTAACGCCTTGGTACGCAGGTTGGCGAATTAAATTTCCAGCAAAGAGCATGCGTGTTTGAATCCGGTTTTCTTCAAGATAATTAACGATCTCATTCTTGGTAAATCCAGCTCCATCACGAACTGTCAATATAAAGCCAAACCAGCTTGGATCTGAGTTAACAGTTGCTCTAGGCAAGATGAAGTATTCTTCTAAATCTCTTAATCCCTGGTACAACCGATTAAAATTATTTTTTCTAGCTTGAACAAAGTCAGGAACTTTCTTCAATTGCGCCACCCCAACAGCAGCCTGCATGTCTGTGACTCTCAAGTTGTATCCTATATGGGAATAAGTGTACTTGTGGTCATAACCATACGGCAGGGAACCTAATTCCCAACCAAACCGTTTACCGCATGTATTGTCACAACCTGAAGGGCACCAGCAATCCCGCCCCCAATCTCTAAATGATTCTATGATCGTCTTCAATAGTGCATTATTCGTATAGACTGCTCCACCTTCGCCCATCGTCATATGATGAGGAGGATAAAAACTGGACGTTCCAATATGGCCATGTGTTCCTGTTAATTTGCCTTTATAAATAGATCC
Organism: Paenibacillus macerans; assembly: GCF_900454495.1. Taxonomy (NCBI): domain Bacteria; kingdom Bacillati; phylum Bacillota; class Bacilli; order Caryophanales; family Paenibacillaceae; genus Paenibacillus; species Paenibacillus macerans. The sequence continues at coordinate 823,268 of NZ_UGSI01000002.1, read as the reverse complement.
TAAAGCATCGCAATTATCCTCAACGACCCATAGATCATATTTATTGGCAACTTCCAGCACCTTGTCCAGTTCGAATGGATTGCCCATGGTATGGGCAATCATAATCGCTTTTGTTTTTGGTGTAATAGCCTCTTCGATACGCTCTGCAATGATGTTATATGTTCCTAGCTCGACATCAATAAAGACCGGAACAGCTTTGTTTTGAACAATGGGGCCAACTGTAGTAGGAAAACCTGCTGCTACAGTAATAACCTCATCACCCGGTATGATGCGCTTCTCTTTTAATTTAGGAGAAGTTAAAGCTGAAATAGCCAATAAATTTGCTGATGATCCGGAATTTGTTAACAAAGCATATTTTACTCCCAAATACTCGGCGAATTCTTTTTCAAATTGCTTATGGTATCTACCAGCAGTAAGCCAAAAATCCAAAGAAGAATCGACAAGATTCCTCATTTCTTGTTCATCGTAGACCCTGCCTCCATATACTATTGGAGCGGAATTTTTATCAATCTTTTTGTCCAAATGGAACAAATTATGATAATTTTCGACATTGTACAAAATTTCTAATCTCATAATCTTTTCAAGTTCATTCCTGCTTATGTCTGAATATATTTCAATATCTTCCGAGTTCAAACTAATTTTTTTGCGTATATCCAGATATAGCGGAAAATCAAAATTAGAATTATTGATTTCCAGGTTATAAGTACTTGAAAAATCTTCAGGTAGATTTTTATATAAAGAATAGCCATACATAAGTTGTTTATTAGTAATAACTACATAGCTTTTAATACTTTTAACAAAGACGATTTTCCCCATTATTTCGGCACTCCTTTTGGCCTTACCTATTTTTAAAATCTAAAAGTATCAATACTATCATATCGGCATGTTATCGTTATAAATAAACATAAATTAACCACCAATATTAATGCTATAATTTAATCAAAAATAAAAAAGGTGCTGAACGAAGATGATCAAAAAAGAACTATCCGAGCTGACTCAACAGATCGATCAAGAGCTACAAAAAATAGATGATCTGTTAGCTAATGAACTGGTTGAAGCAGCATATTCAGAATATATTAATCTTGTAAAAAAGATAGAAAGTACGGAATACAAAGATATTGATATTCAATATAAAGCCAAAGCCTTCATCTCTTTTGCTTATTTTTTGTTTAGCGTGTCAGAATTCAATGAGTTTTTTAAGATGCTAATAAAAGCTCAGAAATATGGATACTCAAGAGATGATTTAGAAAAAATACTTTTAGAAGCTTTTGTCGAGCCTAACTTAAATGAATTTAAAACCCTTTATGAAGCTAATATCAAGTTTTTACAATGGAATAAATACATAAATATCGAGAAAACTGTAGCTTTTGATGATCTACCATTTTGGCTTCTCCCCAATGGCATTCCAAATGAATACTATTTATATCATAAGAAACAAAAGCTTATACAAGAAAAAATAACACTATATAATTATCAGCAACTTCAATCACTACCGACCTCAGATGCCTTTGCAGATTATTTGCTACTAGAGGATTGGAATTGGAGTAATGTCTTGACATATACAAATTCTATTAAAAAAAGAAACAAGAAAACTTATATCATAATTAAGGATATTGAGAAGTTTCTTTCATGTTTGCAAGGTGCATTATTAAATACCGAAACTATATCTAATATATTAATATTTGATAACCTTAATCGTTTCAGTGAGTATCTTTCGGACTCTAATTTATTTCTCCCAAGGAATATCATTAACCTTTCAGATAAAAGTTCAATGCCTCAACAAATTTTAGACGAAATTCATAACACCCGGATTCTTAAAGAAAATCGAAAGGGAGATCGAGTTTTACTCAGTATTTGTATTCCTAGTTACAACAGAGGGAAAAGAGCTTATGAAAATATAATTCATCTGCTGCAATCCAACTATGATGAGGAAATAGAAATTATTTTGTCTAATAATGGGACGCAAAATGAAACAAAAGCACATTATGAGCAAATTAAGGAGATTAGAGACGGAAGATTAAAATATTTTGCTTTTGAAGAAAATCAGGGATTTGCCAACAACTGTTGCAAAACCTGCGAATTGGCAAGTGGGGAATTTATTTTATTATTAAGCGATGAGGATTTGATTAATTTTAATAATTTACATTTCATTATGAATAAATTGTATGCTTCAAAAGATACTGTATCTGTGATGAGAACTTCATCTACTTCACAGTACAAGTTATCCAATTTAGTTGCAGCTCCAGGAAAAGAAGCCTTGTTAAACTTTATGTTATCATCTAATTATATGTCAGGCCTTATTTTTAATAATAAACTCCTCAAAAAATATAATGGAATCGAATACATTAAAGAAAAACTGAATAATAGCGTATGTTTCTGGTATCCTCACATGTTCTGGGAGCTGCTATTATGTCAATATGGAAATGTAGAGAGTACAGATCTCATTCTAGTAAACGAAGGAAGAGCTGAAAAAACTGAATTCGATAATCTGAAAATAAATGATGAGGTTGTGATACCTTACTATGCAACAATTGAAGGTCGATTGGAACAGCACGAAGGATTTACTCGGATTTTTAATGATTTAGAGATTTGTGGTCAGGATCCCGGCCTACATAGGGAAATGTACCTCCGACTTTGCGTGAAAACTTTGTTTCTAACAACAATTTCAATAAATGCTTATTATAAAAGAACAAATACCGACACCCAAAAATTATACGAACAATCGTATAATTTCTGTTCAAAGGAAAGCTTCTATAAAACTAACATAAATAATAATGATGAATATTATCGACATGATCTAAACATAATTACTCAATATTATGAGCACTTTAAAAAATCAATTTAAATACAATTCAAAAAATCTATTCAAAAAGGATCTTTTTCAAGATCCTTTTTTCATTCATATTGGTTCAAAAAAAGATCGTATACCTTTTTGACCGCTGTCATCACATCTGCCACATCCTTGTCTGTCATCCTCGGAAAGAGCGGCAATGTTATGGCTGTATTGTAATATGCCTCCGCATTAGGACACAAACCTGAGCAATAACCAACTCCCTTGTAGTAAGGCTGCAAATAGACCGGAATATAGTGTACATTTACACCGATATTTTCCGCACGAAGCGCCTCAAAAATCTCTCTCCGATCTGCGGCAAAGTATTCCGGCAACCAGCGAATTACGTAAAGATGCCATGAAGACTCGGCCATAGGGTGCTGCTTTGGAACAACAAGGCCAGGCAACGTGGAGAAAAATTCATTATAGGTTGCGGCGATTTCCCGTCTTTTTGCAATAAAATCGTCGAGCTTGTCCATCTGGCTTGCGCCCAACGCCGCTTGCATATCGGTCATCCGGTAATTGTAGCCCAGTTCCTGCATTTCGTAATACCACGGTCCGTCCGTCCGCGTTAATTTTTCCGGCTCCCGGGTCATCCCGTGGCTGCGGAACAACAACAACCGCTCATAGTAGCGCTCATCGTCCGTCGTAATTATACCTCCTTCGCCGGTTGTAACATGCTTGACCGGGTGGAAGCTAAACATTGTCATATCGGCCCAAGAGCCTATCTTTCGCCCGGCGTAAGAAGCCCCCAGCGAATGCGCGGCATCTTGGATCAAAACGAGGTTTCGATCATGCGCCAACATCGAGATTCGATCGATTTCAACCGGCTGCCCCGTAAAGTCAACCGCGATAATCGCTTTGGTTCGTTCGGATATTTTCGACTCAATCTCCGCCGGATCGACATTGTATGTATCCATGTCGATATCTGCAAAAACCGGCGTACCGCCTTGATAAAGCACACAGTTGCTGCTGGCTAGAAAAGTAATCGGTGTTGTGATAACTTCATCTCCCCGACCGATCTCCGCCGCGAAACAAGCGCCATGAAGCGCGGCCGTGCCGTTGGCAAAGGCCACCGCATATTGGGCTCCGACGTATTCGGCGACCTTTCGTTCAAAAGTTTGAATGGCCGGCCCTTGGGTTACGAAATCGCCCCGCAGAACCTTAACCACCGCTTCAATATCCTGTTCATCCAGCCACTGCTGCCCGTAAGGCAGCAGTGTAGCGCGAACCGGCTGGTTAGATTCATGTTCTTTTGACATTCTGCATTCCCTTCTTCCTTAAAATGCAAATTATACCGGTTGCTAATCCAACCCTCCGGATCGAATCCACTCGCGTGTCCGGGCAATTCCTTCCTCCAGCGTTACCCGCGGCTCCCAACCGAGCAAACGTTTAGCTTTTTGCGAATTGCACAGCAGCTTCTGGATTTCACTCTGCGGGTGAATATGTTCTACATGCCTGATCCGCGAGCGATCGCCTGCGATAAGCAACGCCAAATCGTTGATCGCAATATCCCGTCCCAATCCGGCATTCACAATCTCACCGTTAACGGCATCGGAAAAACCAGCTGAAACGACAAAATTTGCACAATCCTCGACATAAAGAAGGTCGCGCGTCTGTGTGCCTTCTCCGTATATGCGGAGCTCTTTTCCATCCAATTCATTTTTGATGAAAATAGCAACCACGCCGCCTTCACCGCCGGTCTTCTGAAACGGACCGTAGGTGTTGAATGGGCGAATGACCACAGTCGGCAAACCGTAGGCATGATAATAAGACAGGACCATATTTTCGGCGGCAACCTTAGCCCCGGCGTAAGGCGAAGCCGGTTTTGTCGGATGCAGTTCGGTGATGCCGGTGTCGTCGTTACAGCGGTCATAAACCATGCAAGTACTCATGAATACGACCTTGGTATTATACTTGCGGCATTGCTCCAAAATATAAAACGTGCCGACCGTGTCGTTATTAAACGTTGTTCGCGGATCATCGATCGAATCCTGTACATTAATGGAGGCACCAAGATGATAGCAAATATCGAACTTATGCTGATCAAATAAATCGCTGAGCAACCGCTCGTCCAAAATCGTTCCTTTGATGAACTGTTTAAATCCTTGGTGGCCGTGAAACTCACGGATGTTTTCTTCCCGCCCATTGGACAGATCGTCCAAAATCCAAAGATTGTGTCCCTCTTCCAAAAGGCGTTTGGCAACCCAACGCCCAATAAATCCGGCGCCGCCGGTGAGTAAGATGTTCATAGGTTAGAAACTCCTTAAAATAGAATTCTTCAAAAAGCACGTACCAGTGGAGGAGGCGTATTTCCAAGCTTCCCATCCAAATAGAGATCTACTATGTTGTTATCATATAACTCGTAAATTACACGAAGATGATAAGGCTCCCAATCCGCCGAAGTAAACAACTTACCGCTGCTCTTTTGCGGCACTTCTACGATGCTTTCACCTAAAGAAATCTTCCTTAGAATTTCTATCAGGTCAATCGCGGTTTGCTTTACGGCGTTGCAGGCCACATCATGTATCCCATCGCCGTAATTTAAATGAGGCACAGAATGATGAATAATCCCCCCGCCGTCCAATTTCGAAGTAAGGCGGTGTATGGTCATTCCCGCCCAGTTGGGCTTCATAAAATAAAATGGCCAGAATAAAGTAGTATTCCCACGATACCAGGGAGACAAGCCGCCATGAATATTCCAAGAATACTCAGGAAATAATCTCAGCACCTCTTCATTCAGTTTATGAACCCCATAGCTGATCACAACATCGGGATCATATTTAGCAACCCAATCCATCACAGACGGCCCGTTTAATTCGGATGTATTAACGTACAGAACTGGGACAGTCCAGTTTGACAAGGCAATATTGCCGAAGGCTTGATGCTCTGTCCGTTCCCTATCTTGAAAGTGCCTTAAAAATAACTTCTTATCACTTTCTTCTATGTTAGTTGGCGGCAAGGGAAGAAACTCTTCACGTTGCTCAATAATAAGAGAAGTTAAATATCCGGCATTATACAAAGTCTGTGCAAAATATAGGTGACGGGGATGTGAACCGGTTAATAACAACAGTTTCAATATAGTCCCCTCCTCTCATCAAATGGTCCCGAGATGATTTTTTTCTCCAATAATAATTTTATGATAGGAACAAGTTCTAAAATGCTGCAATGGCATTTTTCAGCGATATCTCTTAGTAAATGTTCTCCATCAGAATAGTTGAGAATTATTAATATTCGCGATAACTGCACTCTATTGTCATTTAATTGATTAGTCGAAAGCCCCATACCCGTTGCGGCAGCGTTTATATCAGGGTATAGCTCATGTTTGTCCAGCTTGACTTCGCCAAATGGGGTATTATTGATATAATAGCCATCCCACTCCAAAGCCTCAATTAGCAATTCTAATTCATTTACACTTTTGTGTAGAGCCTCAATCGTCATCGTTTCTTTGGTATCCAGAGAATTGTGATAACCGGGATAAGTCCCATAGACGCTTCTGGCCATTTGCCCAACCGGGAAGTTAAACCCTGGGGAACAATACTGTCTCTCATCCGATCCATCAATCGGAGTAAACGGTCTAGTATTACCCTCCAGTGTATGAAATTGATTTAAATGCTTCCACATTAAATCAATTGGGGCGTCTCCTCTTCTCGACATTTTATAACTTAATGATGGAGTGCTGCCCAAACAGGTGAGTACAATACCGCTGTAAATCTTGGGTCGCATTTCTTCACCAAAACGATGCAAGTAGCTTATACTGCCAATTGTTTCGGGAAGAAAAACAAACCGATAAGTAAATCTTCTGGGACGATTAGCCAGTCGTTTATAGAGGAAAGTTGACACAATGGGCCCGCTTAACTCGTTATTCGCTAAAGAAGGATGGCAAACATATGCGCTAATCAGCACTTCCTTTTTACTCTTTCCAGGCAATATAGCATGAGAATAGTTTAATTCTCCATCTATAAATTCGCTGTCGATATAAGCATGGTATTTCCCCGGCTTGAGATTTTTTCTTACTTTATGAGGAAGGCAAAATCCCCAACGTTCTTTATAATAAGATGTTACATAAGGAATAGCCTCGGGCAGTGTCGGAATGGAAAAAAGGTGCTCCTGCAATTCTTCCAATTCCATTTCCTTATTGACTGCTGCACTATAATTCAATACATGAAGATTATGATCTTTAAAATCAACGATCGTATTTCCGTCCGGTCCTGTCAAAACAGCTTCTTTGATTACCCATTCCTTAGGAACCGTCCAGTCATAAACTTCAGTCCCCGACTTCACTCCAAAGTGTTCAAGCGGAACATACTCTGACAAAATGCTCAAAGTTTCGCGCAAACCCGCCCCGGTTATACTCCGGCATATCGGAAACAAACGATCAAACAACTCGTCCATTTCGGCAATCTCATTTTCACCCAAGTCCAATCAACTCCAGCCTAAACGTTTCTATCAGAAATCCATAATTATATTGAGATTCTAAAATAAATCCCACGTTAAAGGAGTACCCTTTTTTATATCTTTTTTTACCGATTTTCCTAAGAGATGATCTAAATATTTCGTCGGTAATCCTAGGCCTGGCCGAATAGCCTTTACATTGTTTTTTGTTAATGCTTCTCCCTTTTTTACATCTTGGGAAATATAAAGAGAACGGCGGTGTTTTAATGATGGGAGCTCTTGATTCGTTGCCCCGTAAGTGATCGTACCTAAAGCCTGCCAGGCCCGCTCGGATTCAACCACCAATGCTTGCAACTCATCAGGCTCAAGTGAAAAAGCGGAATCAACCCCTCCTTCAGCTCTGCTGAGGGTGAAGTGCTTCTCGATCACTGTGGCTCCAAGAGCAACGCTTGCCACTGAAACGCCGATGCCCATGGTATGGTCGGAAATGCCGACTTGGCAATTGAACAGTTGCTCCATATGAGGGATGGTCAATATGTTTGTATTATTCGGCGAGGCAGGATAAGTGCTTGTGCATTTCAACAACACGATATGCTTTGCGCCGGCATTTCTTGCCTCCCGAACGGATTCATCCAACTCGGCTATAGAAGCCATACCCGTGGATATAATAAGCGGTTTTCCCGTGGCCGCAACCTTCCGAATAAGTTGAATATCCGTATTCTCAAATGAAGCTATTTTATAGGCTGGAACATCTAAACTCTCCAGAAAATCTACCGCCGTCTCATCGAATGGGGTACTAAATGCAATTAAGCCCAATTCGGCGCATTTTTTAAATATAGGTTCGTGCCATTCCCACGGGGTATAAGCTTCTTGATACAAGTTATAGAGTGACGAACCACTCCATAAGTTATTGGGATCTTCGATAAAGAAATCCCCCTCATGAATATCCAGGGTCATCGTATCCGCCGTGTAAGTTTGCAGCTTCAACGCATCGGCCCCGGCTCTGGCGGCAGCTTCCACAATGGCCAGCGCCCGGTCCAGCGATTGATTATGATTACCGGACATTTCTGCAATAATAAATGGCTTTTGATCTTTACCAATCCACCGATTACCGATTTGAAATTTCATGAATCCCACCCTGTCCTATTGAAAGTCATTAAAATGAGCAGCGAAAGAAAGTTCCTTAATAACTTGACTGCCACTAGTCTCGGCATGGCTGTTCATCAACTCCAGGGAGCGATTGCTCATAGCCCTCATCTCCTCAGGAGCACCTATAGCTCTCTTTAAAATATCGGCATATTTTAGTGAATTCATTTGCCCATACCACCCGGAATTCCAAATAACCCCCATTTGATTGGCTAAACGCGCAGCCTCCAGTTGATTATCAGCCACTACAGTGACGGATGAAGGCAGGCCTAGGTAACATCGCTCCCACATAGCGACACCACCGGCCCCTAGTGCAAAGTCAGCGGCGGCGATCAATTCGGCCATATACTCGATCTGTATGTGTAGAGTGAGACGATCAATCGTTTCACATTTTCGCTTAATTTCTTCTTTAAATCGGTGGGAGTGGCCAATCACAACATCAACTGTTAGATCGTACATCGAAAGTTCTTTAAGCGCATCAATCGCTTTTGTCGTTTCATTGGTAGGGTCGCTTCCCCCGAAGAACATTAGCAGTCTGTGTATTTGCCCTGTCCTTTCCCTTAACTTCCGACGTTCTGTGTAAAATGACGACCGAAGCAGCAGATAGGATGGTCCAAGCAGCAATTTGCACTTATCCGGGACAAGATCACGATATCTTCCCCCCGGGTCTCTGGCTAAGTTCTGATCAAGAAGAACATCCGCATGATGCCTCCGATTGGCTAAATCATCAATAACCAGCAACTTTTCGATGTAGGGGCGGATTCTGGCCTCCCACTGCTCGTCTATTCCGTAATGATCAACAATCATCCATTTAGGCTTTACTCCTAAATTTAGAGCGATATCGGCAGTAAACTGAACATCAAACTCCATATTCTCTAAAGATAAAGGATCCTCCGTTTCCATCACATAAACATTAAATCCTCGGGTTTTAATATACTCCACCATATGTCCTTTAAGCGCCCGGCAGATAAACAGAGACTGATGACCATGACGTTTCAATTCATCTGCCAGAGCTAAACATCGCATCACATGCCCAGTCCCAATTTCCTCCGAAGCATCTGCTCGGATAAGTACGATATCTTCCAACTATACCACCGACTTTTATTTGATATGAGCATTTTAGCTGTGATTGTTCATACGACTGGCTTTTGCTCCACGTGAGCATTGAGGCTAGCTAGTTCAGGATGGTCCAGCAAGTATTGAATAACCTCTGCGCTAGAGATGTAAGGATCATTGAAATGTCTTGCTACCGTTGAGATTAATGCGTAATCTTCCTCTGTATCAAGTGTGATGCGAAGCTGAGGATGCAGTCGGTTCACAGGAGGGTGATACACCGCTCTGGTAAATTGCTCTCTATATTCATAAGCATAATAGGTCACGTGCTCCCTGTGGCGAGGCTCTTGTCCATGCTTATCTATTATCTGCAGTGCAGAATAGGAGATCGCTTCGACAGCAAGCCCCCTAGGCAAAGCAGCCCCCAGATCGACGATATCGACTTGCTCCTGCTGGATTAAACGAATCATGTCCTCCGCCATCTCCACATCGACAAAGGGACAGTCGGCTGTGACTCGTACAACATAAGTGGGCTGGTAGGGCCGAGCCGCTTCCATATAGCGGCTTAATACATCTTCCTCCGAGCCGCGGCAGCAGACGATCTGGTGCTTGCTGCACCACTGCTCCACCGCATCATCCTGCGGTAACCTCGAAGTAGCCACAATCACCTCATCGACCCCGCGAATACTTTTGCAGCGGGATGTTACATAGTACAAATTATCGTGATCGCCTAACGGCATTAAGATTTTTCCCGGCAATCGCGAGGAACCCATTCTTGCTTGAATAACCACGATTGTTTTCATAGGCTGCGCACTTCCTTTTTCTGCATCGTTTCAACCTATTATATAATAACAATTTCTCGCGTAAACGAGCGTAAAAAGCTTTGTCCGTCCCATACCTCATGAAAGTCCAGCGCCTTGCCGATCGGGACAATACGATCAATGCCCCGAGCATGAATGCGGGCGGCCAGTTCCAGTAATTCCTCCCTGTCATAACCGAAATAGGATAACGTCTGATCCTTGTCATTCAACATGGGGACCAGTTCGGACAGTTCGTTCACAACCGTCTCCAGGAAAAAGCCGCCGCCGCAATGACGCTCCCTGATTTCCGCCGTGACCTGATTGAGCATGACCCTGGCAAAGGCAGGGCGGTTATTCATCTGGATTGCCTCTGGCTCTGCAGACAGCCATAAGGCTGTCGTCAGCTTCTGCACCTGCAGCGCCGGTAGCAGCTCCGAGGCCTTAGTTGTGTGCACTTGCTCAAGCATCTGCCAAAATCTGTCCTGCACTCGCTCAACCTGCTCATGTTCTCCGTCCCATACGATCAGCCTAGGGGAAGAGCAGGCCAATTGATCAAACCAATAGGCATCGTTATAAAATTGATGAACGAGTTGCACGAAAGCTGCTTGTTCTAATTCAATAATAGCTTGCGCTTTTATTAGAGACAGCGAGAAACGATCAGGAAACACCAGCTCACTAGCCACCGGTAAAAGCGGAACGCGGCGTACAGCCTTTACCGTTTCATCGCCTCCCCATACCACACGAACATGACAAATTACGCTAAGCTCGGCTGTCGTTTGATCGTTATGCTCATACGTTAGAATAACATTCCGCTCAGCAAGCATTTGGTAAGCCGGCTGTGTCAGCTCTTCAAGGATCGCTTGCAGCAAAGCATGCTGCTGCGGCTGATCCTTGCTGGACAAGCGAATAATGTTGCGATTACCTGCCAATAGAGACAGCATCCAGGAATAAATGAAGATGGTATCCACATTAGACGGTGCAATATGGAACACGGTCCCTCTTGCTTTCATGATCCGCCCGTTTGTATCCTGCTCCCATCGCTGCTCAATGGCTTTCATATTCGCTTTGCGCATCCAAAATCCTAGAGCCACGATTTCCGGGTACTGGCGCATTTTGACAAAACGTTGCGACAAGGCTTGTACAAAATCCAGCACTACCTGGTGGAATGGGGCCAGCGGCGGCTTGCCCGACAATTGCTGCAAGGCCTGCTCTCCTTGTTCATGCGGAAAGAAAAATCTCTTCGTCATGCCTCACGCCCCCCCTTGTCCGAACGCATAGGTATCACTGCAGCCTCTTAGCTCAGCCTTGGGGATTCTGCCCGCCACACTGAAGTATTTCCCTCTCCAGCCGCATGGGCAATCATCTTCGCCGTGAATGACTCCAAGGTCCTCCGTTAGCAAGCTGTGGCCCGGATAGCTCTTGGGCAGCAGACTCAGCACCTGAATCAAACCCTGCTGTCCATACGGCAGCGGAGCAAAGCTGATCGGGTCCCGGACGATGACGTCGGCATAATTAGGAGTGTGCAAGTGACCGTGCTTGCACTCTGCAAAGATCGAGCCTACCTGCTCGACCATACCGTAATAATTATGAATTCGGCGAATGCCCAGCACACGACCCAATTCAGATCTGAACGTAGCGGCATCCACCGCTTCATCCTGAAGCTTCTTCCAGCCTCCGCCATGAATCAGCAAGCTGTCGCCAAAGTCGATCGCGATCCCCTTCTGTTTGGCTTCCAAATACACATGCTTCCAAATCATATAAGTGAATCCGAACAGCAGAATTTTGCTGCCTTCATGCTTGTTTAAAAATTGGGCCAGGCCATCCCAGTCCACGGACATATCATCATGCAGAGCATAAAAATGCTGCCTGCCAAAGTTGGCAAACCCTAATATACCCGCTCCACGAGCACTGAACGAACGCCGGTCCTTCAGCACGGATTTCGTATCCAAAATAATCATCGGCAGGCGCTGAGTCCCAAGCAGCGGCTTCATCACCTCTACCAATGCCTTGGATTGCTGCGCGGCTGTCTCTTTGTCCAGGTGAATCCTGGATACCTGCTGACCTGTAGTTCCGCTTGAGGTTAACACCTTCACGATGTTCTCCTGCGGGACAGAAACCAGGTCCATCAGCTTAAATAGCTGTACGGTCAAATAAGGGACTGATTCGAGAAGATGATTTTGCGGCTGAGAAGCCGATTTTTCAAGCATTGCACGGTATGCCGCGTTGTTCTCTGTATGATGCAAAGTAAGCTCATTTAATCCAGTCAGCAGCAGCTGCTGCTTCGCTTCTTTATACAGGTTATAGGGATAGCACATGATCATTCACCCTTTAATGCCTGATAATTAATTTTGCCATTGGCCAATCTCGGAATTTCATCGACCACAATCACTCTGTAGGCTGTGGGATGCAGCTTATACAGCTGGTCCACATGTTGTTTGATCTCAGCGACATGCTGACTGGATTCCGTTGCAACAAGCAGTTTGTCATCGTTTCCGACACACGCTATCGGCTGTTGAAGCAGTGCCTCCAGCTTTCTTTCTACTTCATCCAGGTTGATACGAAGACCAAACAGCTTGATGAACCGCTTCATTCTTCCCGTAATCGTAAAAAATCCTTCCTCATCCACGGTAGCTGTATCGCCTGTATACAGCACCCCGCCGCATTCATCGCCCTTGGCCAAATCCGCAAGCGACTCCGCATAGCCCAACATGACATTGCTACCATAGTAGATCAGTTCTCCTGTATCTGACGCAAGCTCCAGCCTGCCGCCGGGAATAGGGATGCCTATGGATCCTGGCTTATCCAATACTCTGTCACTAGGAATATAGGAAATACGCGGCGCAGCTTCGGTCTGGCCATACATGACGAAAAATCGTTTTCTCTGCTCCTTGGCGTACTCGCCCAAGAGACGCACCAATCGTTCCTCCAGACGTCCGCCAGCCTGAGTTAAAGTTCGCAGATACGGCAGCTCCATCTTAAAGAAGCCTACTCGTTCCAGCATTTGATACGTAAATGGAACTCCAGGCAAGGAGGTCGCTTGCTGTTCCCGCACGAAGTTCCAAAACGTTTTGGCAACAACGCTTTCCCCGGTTAGCAGTACGGCGGCTCCAGCATGAAAATGACTGTTCAAGATCGATAATCCATACGAATAGGATAATGGCAGATTCAAAATTCCCCGCTCGCTAGCATCAATCTCCAGGTACTGTGCGATGGCCTCGGCATTGGACTGTATATTGGCGTAGGACAAGCGTACAAATTTATGACTGCCCGTAGTGCCGGATGTACTAAGCAGCACGGCAAGCTCGGAATGAATGGCTGCTCCGGAATGCTGTTCGCGCTCTAATACATTGCCACGCTGACGGTATCCATCAAAGGTCAGTTCATTTAAAGCAACGATCCATTTCGGCTGATAAGTCATAACTATATGATTTAACAGCTCTAAATTCGTAGAAGCATTCAGCAGCATTACAGCCTGCTTCGCTTGCAAGGCCGCCACATAAGCGGCCACGATCTCTATTTCGTTATCACAGAGCAACAGAAGCAGTTCTTTACTGTCAGATCGAAAGTCATACTGATCAGCCAAGGCTTGCAGCTCAGCATACGTCAGCTTGCGTTGCTCCGTGATTACGGCGCATTGTTCCCCATATTGTTGTATATTGAAAAGCATCGCAATCTCCTTTCAAGGCTGTAAAAGAATAGGGCATGGTCTTTTAACCACACCCTTGAATTCTAAAATTGAACATCGTATTTAGCTAATATCTCCTTGGCCTTGGCAAAAGAACTCATGTCCAGCACGTCATCTGTATCCAACATCGTGTCGAACACATTATCGATCTCTGCAATCAAGGTCATATGCGCAATCGAATCCCACTCGGAAATGCCATTGTAGGATAATCCGTCCGTTACTCGCTCTATATCGATTTGTAACGCTTCCGCAAATATTTCACGCAGCTTTTGTTCATTATTCATCTCTTTACCCACCTAACTAAAGACGTATATAACATATATCGGTCTTTGCTCATGATCGTTTTAGATGTACTACAGCGTAAACTGTGCAGTAAACCTATGAAATTTCTGACATTTCTCTTTCCAAGTCGAGGCCAGCAATTCAAAGTAATGTACATCATGATAATGCCCATATTTATAAATGTGCTCCTTAAAGATAGCCGTATGTGTATATCCGTGGTGAAGATGCATTTTCATTATGCCGTCATTGCCTTCCATAACTTCGGCATAGAGCTTATTTAAGCCCAGCTGAAAAAAAGCAAAATTATAAAGATAAGGATGAATGTGTCCTGCTATCATTGAGTATCTTAGATCGCCAAGATAGTAGCCAGATGTAGCCTTCCGGTTAATCCTATCCAGGTTATTAATGGATATCAAACCAATTGCCGTACCCTTATATTCAATGATCCAATAATACTGCGTGTCATCCTTCGAAATAGCCTTATACCATTTCATTTGATTATCCAGATTTTTGTCAATATCGGTATACATATATCGGGTTACATGCTCGCTTGTCCGCCACTCCAGTACCTGCTCCAAATCACCTTCATCCAGCTTCTTAAAGGTAATCACAAACTCACCACCGTTTAGCCATTAAGTATTAAATCACCATGCCGCCATCCACACCAATGACTTGTCCCGTGACATAAGAGGAGAGGTCGGAGGCGAGGAACAGAATCGTGTTAGCAACCTCCTCCGGCCTTCCCATTCGATTCATCTTGATTCCGCTCAATCGTTGTTTATACACCTCTTCGGAAAACTGTTTGGTCATATCGGTATCGATGAAGCCCGGAGCAACGGCATTGACTCGGATATTATGCACGCCAAGCTCTTTGGCGGCCGAATAGGTCGCACCGATCACGGCTGCTTTGCTAGAGGCATACACTACTTGTCCCGCATTACCCGTTCTGCCGATAATAGAACTGACATTGATGATTGAGCCCTGCTTTTGTCTGGTCATCAAGCGAGAGGCATACTGCATATGATAGATCACTGCTTCGATATTGATCGAGAAGGTAGACTCCATTTGCCGCTCATTCACCATGCCCAGCAGAGCATCATCCATCACGCCGGCATTATTGACAAGCACATCTAATCTACCTAAGTTTTTTTTGATCCATACAAATGCGTTTTTTATTTCATCGGGATCACAAACGTCATAAGCTAGTAAGTGAACATCAACGTGGTATTTACCGGTAATTTCTTCCTTGACTTGCTTAAGCACAGAAAGATCCCGACCATGAAGCACTAAATTCGCCCCATTTGCTGCGCAAACGAAAGCAGTTGAGCGTCCAATCCCTCTTGTAGAACCTGTGATAAATACATTTTTTCCTTTCAGCATAATACGGATCATCCTTTGTATATCTGAAACTTTATTTTTTCGCGCGGATTGCATACAAAACGGTTTCCATATAGTTGTCCGTATGATGACCAATATAAAATTTGTAATGCTTGTCCTTGTATTTATTATAAAAAAACAACGGAATATCTATTAAATCTTCTTTTTTGTGATATAGACATACTTGTATCTTCGGAGCAAAATTTTGTATGGTTTTATCCGCTCCTTGTAATGCAGATAATTCAAACCCTTCAATATCCAATTTAATAAGGTTAACATCTTGTAGCGCATATTCTTCTACATAACGATCAATTGCCATAATATTAACCTTTTCATTTCCCTGTTCAACGATTATATTAGACGGATTAATTTCACCTTCGATTGAATTCATATACAACTCAGTATTTTCGATTCCTAAACCTGATTGAACGGTCGTTACATTTTGTATACCTTTATTCTCTATCCATTCTTTCATCTTCTTAAAATTATCCTTTGATGGTTCAAAGGAATGAATATGACAATCAGCATCTAATAATTTATTAAATTGTTGCGCAGTGTCACCGACATAGCCACCACCATCTATAATGACATCTCTCTTCTCAGGTCTAACAATCGGATGCTCGTATTGCTTGAAATCCGATATCTTCAAACAATGAATATTCCCTGAAACGCGATACGCAATTAAATGTAGAAAGAGCTCCTTTGATGAATCGTCCTCCAACATATGAAAAACTGCATCAAATTTATCTTGCTCTCTCGTAAAAAAACGTTCAAACTGTTCTCTTACCGCTGAATATTTATAACAATATTTAGAAATAACAACAGGATCTGCTTCAATAAAATTTGATACATTAGCATGTAATAGTTGTTGTCTTATTTCATTGTGCCATGTACTGCAAATAATGATAAGGAGATCATCCTTCTTCATCCCTAAAATATGGTCTAATGAAACTACTTCTATGCCACAAATATAATTGTGATGTTTTTTTTCATCATTATCAATAAAGAATTCGATTTTTTTGTTAGCTTTCAAGAGGTTTTGTGCCATATCCTGTCCAAAACTTCCAGCGCCAAATATTGCTACCCTATCGCTTTGTAAAATGGTTTGATTCATATAAAATGTGTTGTCTACCGGCATACTTCGGATTAATTGCTGTACACTGCTATAAAAATCCATAGCCAGCCTCTTTTCGTTTGAATAATATATTTCAAGAATATCTTAACAAGCTTTTTCTTAACTCTCGTTTGGTAAAACGAAATATGGGAGTTTCTGTATCTAGTTGTTCTAAATTATAGGCAGCATCCAGATAACCTGGATAATATTGAAGCGCAAGCTTGAACGATTCTCTAGCTTTCTCTAGCTCGTTGTTTTCCGCATACAGAACGCCGATATTATTGAGAGCAGCGCCATGAGTATTATTCCATTTGATAATTGCTAAGTACAGGTCTTTCGCGACTTCATACTTTCCAACCTGCAGCGCAACAAGTGCTTTCACAAATAGATAAGAGCCATATTTATCATCCGAAGCTTCTATTTGTACTGTCTCCAGTAATTGCTCGGCTTCCGGCCATTTTTCAAATCGAATTAAGAAATTCACATAATCTAAATGATTATGATCAATTGTATAGCCTCTTTCATAAATCGTTTCTTTAATAACTCCAAGGCCGAATTTATCTAACAGCCTTTTTTCACCCTGTCTCGTCGATTCGATATTCGCCGTCGTATTACTAGAGTGTCTACGGATGAAAGATAGCGGCTCGCACACATGACCAATATTGTTGCCATTCAGTAGTAGTCTTAACCAGAAGTCAACATCTTCCACGTACTTAATGGATGTGTCAAAACCATTCATCTCATCCAGGATAGCCTTCTTAACCAAGCTCCCGGACGGGGAAATAATCGGGTTACGCAGCAGCATTTGGACGAACCCCTCCTGTCCATGAAGATCGTAACCGCTAAATATTCCCGATATGGCTTCTCCTCTCTCATCCACTTGAAGGGCCTGACTATACACTGCACAATAACGCGCTGGATTCTCCTGCAAAAACCGGGTATAGGTCTCGATCAGGGTAGGTGCACATTCGTCATCTGCATCCAGGAAAAGAATCCAGTCACCCTGCGCATTGTTTAGGCCTGTATTTCTTGCGGCCGATGCTCCTTGGTTGGCTTGCTGCAGGAGTACAATGTGCTCATAGGTTCTTTGTAGGGCTTTTACTATCTTTACTGTATCATCGGAACTACCATCGTCAATGATAATGATCTCGTGCAGCGTTTGGGATTGAAGGATTAAACTGGATATCGATTTTTCTATATACTCTTCAGCGTTATAAGCAGGTATAACTGCGGATATCTTCATCATAGATCTCCTTATTCACCTAAAATATGGATCAATAAAATGCATTCCTTCAACCCATCCCGCTTCCGTAAGTGTTGCCTTAATCGCGTTATAGGCATGATACGGAGAAATAAGCACTTTACTTGGGGACGCATTTACGATGTTATGTGGAGCGTATACTTGCTTACCTAGCACAAACTGCCCTTGCTTCTTCGCTTCACTATCTATAAAACCACTCATCAATGGCTGATGCGGCATCAAGGCATGACACACACTTTGCCCAGCCTCTCCTGCTCCCCAAATCCAAAAATGGTCATCGCCAATAAAATGTTTACACTTTTCTATATCGATTTGATTATAGAAATAGGTATTTTCCAAGAAACTTTCTGTTGTGTACTGAATGGTTGGCATACCATATTTTTGAGCACAGCTATTAAAAAAGTTATAGAGTTGCTCTGTATATACTTTATGAACATCTGGATCCGCCATCTTCCCCCAAGTATTCTTGCCATGCCTCCTGTAGTAAGCCAAAGGCTCAAGCGAGGTATGAATGGTTGAGGTCAAAGCCGCTATAATCATTAATCTGGTATCCACACATAGATGGATCAATTCATCCTCAGGCAAAGGCATAACTCTGTCAAAGAAACTTTTTCGGAACGCCAAACCACTTGTCATGGAGAATAAATGAAACAGAGATTCAGATGAATAAATATATTCTTTATAATTCTGAACATTCTTAAACACCGGAATGATTGCGTTGTTCGATTGCCCCTGGGAATTTACTTCCTCCAACGCATGCTGAATGACTTCCAGCTTAGGATTGCTCTCAAAAATATTAATAATATGTTCAACCTTGTTACTTTTAAACCAGTCGTCACTATCCAGAAGGAATATGTACTCCCCTTTGGAATGCAGGTATGCCTGATAGACAGCATTCATTTGATTTAAATTATTGGATTTTCCGTGGTTCGCCTTGGAGATCACCTTGATATCTGAATACTGTGATAATTTCTCTAGGGAATGATCTGTTGATCCATCATCATATACGATAATTTCAATATCCTTGTAGGTTTGATTAAGAACCGAATCAACACATTGGACAATAAAATCCTCATAATTGTAGTTGTTGATTAACAGAGAGACCAGCATTGCGTTCCTCCTCAAAGCCGGGATACAATGAATCATAATTCCATCAACCTGTATCCAAGCACATAGGGATTTTATAACTTGAAGCTCACCACTGCCTAAATAGTGAGGATATGTTGAATATCTTCCTCCAGGCGGACAATATCATCATCGACCGTTACCCTTCCAATCTGTACTTCAATTAACTCCGTATCCTCCTGGGCTTGTAAACAATGTCTGGTACCGCTCGGAATCTCAATCACGGCCCCTGCCGTTACCATTTGAGCTATGCCGTCTATGACCAGAGTGGCTCTTCCAGCCGTAATAGTCCATACCTCAGTTCTCATATTATGATAATGATAGCTGAAATGATAGCCTGCCTTGATACAGAGACGTTTAGTCAACACTTCATTGTTCTCTGACTTGGAATAATCCAATATTCTATACCAGCCCCAGCGCCGTTCTTCGTACATGGGTCTTGAGAACAAGCCTTCATGCAGCATATCCTTCATACGGGAACTTGACGGCTTATCTGTGACCAATATGCCATCCGGGCTCACAGCAATAACCGCATTAGATATCCCTAAGACTTTTACAGGCAGTTCGAGCTCATTGACAATATGGGTATTATGGCAATCATCACTGAGACCGCCGTTGCCTATCACATTTTGAGACATCTCTTCCGTCAATGTATTCCAGGTCCCAAGATCCTTCCAATAACCCTCATAGGTAAGAGCTACAATAGAATCTAAAGTCTCCAGCAGTTCGTAGTCAAAGCTCTTTTTCGGCAACATCGTGAACCTGTCCAATAAATCCTCATAGCTGACAGGCATCTTCAGATTCTCAAGATGATCCATAATTAATTGCAGTTGAAATACAAAAACACCACTATTCCAATACGATCCATTTGCGATTAACTGCTCCGCCTCTTCTTCTGTAGGCTTTTCTTTAAAGCGCCCCACCCTCATATAGTTCTGAACTTCTCTAGGAATCAAATAACCATACTTTGAAGAAGGATAAGTGGGTTTAATTCCGATTAGACCTATCTGAGCATCGGTTGTTCGAACAAGCTGCTCCAAGTCCTTTAGCATCCTATAAAATTCTGTGCCCACATAAGTGTCTACGGACACAACGCCGACGATTTCATCTTTTGCAATCTCGACATGGGAATACAAATATGAACAGGCTAACGCCACTGCAGGAAATGTGTCCCTACGCTCTGGCTCAATAATCATCGGAATGTTGCCCAACTGATTAGCAATCATATCCACCTGCAGCTTATTGGTAGCAATAATAATATCATCCGCGGATACAATCTTTAATAGCTGGCAATAGACACGCTCCAGCATCGATTCCATCTCATGGGTTTCCTGATTATGAAGCACCTTTAAGAACTGTTTTGCTCGTGAATCATTAGATAGCGGCCATAGACGGGTACCTGATCCGCCCGATAACAATATAATTTTCATAATATTCCCCTAGGATTTACGAGATAAGCTCTTGCCAAGTGTATAATTGAGCGTTTGTGAATCGTTCACTTAATATGCCTTTTACTTCACTCATTACAGAATGTCTTTCAACAGATACTATAATTGTCATCTCGGCAGTTGCATCCAGCTCCTGGGGCGAAATAATTGGAATATTATGCATCATATTTCCTTGCATTCTCTGATCATTATCCAAAAAATATTCCACCTCAATGCCTTGCTTCTGAAGATCAAGATATAAAAATGTTGCGAGCTTTCTCGTACCGAATATGATAACTTTATCAAGATTCTTGGCCAGCAGCTTTGAGGCAGCGCCAGCATTGCCCAACAGTATGTTTTGCAGCCATAATTGATAATGGTTACTGCTTTGGACCAAATCTACATTATCTAAATAATCAGAAGCCTGTTTAGGAATACATTGGAAATGCTCCAAGTGAATAATTGCATTTTCGTTATACATTCTGCTTTCGTGATGAACATGGGTGCTTACACCGCCAAGCCTGAAGGTTGCTATTTCCAGTGGTACATACGCAAAATGAGCCTCGTATTTTTTGATACATTTAATAGTAAAATCGACATCCGCTAAAATTTTATATCTTACATCAAAGCCTCCGAACTCTTCAAAAAGCTTCTTATGTGTAAAGACTGATTGATGAGGGCACATTTTACCGTTTTTCATATCATCAACTGTAATCGGTTGTCCGTCGATATGCCAAATCCCCAATGCATCATTCATCACTCTCACGTTGCCGTGAAGCATGAGCACATCAGGATTCGATACTAAGTAATTGGCCACCTCTGCAACAACTTGTCCGGATGAGAAAAAATCATCCGCATTCATAAAGTTAATAAAATCCCCGGTGGCCAATTGTACGCCCTTATTAAAGGCATCATATATCCCATGATCAGGTTCAGATACAATGGTATTTATACGATCCTTATATTTATGAATAATATCCAAAGTATGATCTGTGGATGCACCATCCACGATAATATACTCCAAATTAGAATAGCTTTGGTTTAGTACACTTTGAATGGTCTGCTCGATCGTATCGGCAGCATTATAACAGACTGTAACAACAGAAATTTTAGGTTTATTCATCGTTGTTCACCACATGCTCGAGGTACCATTGATAGGTATCCCGAACCCCTTCCTCTAATTCAATGGAATAACGCCAACCTAATTGTTCCAGCTTTGTCACATCAGTTATTTTTCTTGGCGTACCATCCGGTTTGGTTGAGTCATAAACCAGTGTTCCCTCGAAGCCAATATTACTACACAACTGTTCTGCAAGCTCTCGAATAGAGATTTCTTTACCAGTGCCAATGTTTACGAAGGTGCCTATTTCCTCTGCCGAGTGATTTTCCATGAGATAGACGCAGGCATCTGCCAAATCATCTACATGCAGGAATTCACGAAAAGGTGTACCGCTGCCCCAGATGGTGACCGTTTCACTTCCGTTTGTTTTGGCCTCATGTATTTTCCGCATTAATGCCGGCAACACGTGCGAGTTCTGCAAATCAAAATTGTCATTGGGACCATATAGATTCGTAGGCATGACGCTCATAAAGTTCGTACCGTATTGTTTATTGTAAGCATTGCACATTTTTATGCCAGCAATCTTCGCTATGGCGTATGGCTCGTTGGTTGGCTCCAATTCATCCGTAAGCAGGTATTCTTCCTTAAGCGGCTGAGGAGCCAATTTAGGATAAATACAAGTGCTTCCTAAAAAAAGCAGCTTCTTAACACCATAGTTCCTAGCTGCTTCAATAATATTAGATTGAATCATAAGATTATCGTATAGGAACTGTGCCGGATAAGTGGAATTAGCCAGAATACCGCCTACTTTTGCAGCTGCTAGATATACGTACTCCGGCTGTTCTTCTTCGAAAAATCGCTTAACTGACGACTGATCACGTAAGTCCAGCTCTTGACTAGTTCTCCCTAGTATGTTGTTGTAGCCTTTCGCCTTCAGTTTTCGCACAATGGCAGAACCTACTAATCCACGATGACCAGCAACATAAATTTTAGAATTTGCTTGCATTTCGATCACCTTTTCAAGCTAATTGTGTTTGCCTTTGCTCGCTGTTTTTCTAAGATCCTCTTGAACCATCATAGCTACCAACTCGTTAAAGCTAGTTTTAGGACTCCAACCAAGAATATTCTTTGCTTTCGCCGGATTGCCGAGTAGTAGATCTACTTCAGTAGGACGGAAAAATTGCGGGTCTACAGCCACAATTACCTTTCCGGTTGTCGGATCGATCCCTTGTTCATGTACCCCTTCCCCATGCCATTCGATATCAATCCCTGCCTCCTTAAAGGCTAACTCAACAAATTGACGCACTGTTCTTGTCTCGCCGGTTGCGATCACAAAATCTTGCGGAATATCCTGTTGCAGCATCAGCCACATCGCCTCAACATAATCTCCCGCATACCCCCAGTCACGTTTGGCGTCCAGATTCCCCAAGAATAGACAATCCTGATATCCATACTTAATATTAGCTACCGCCATTGTAATTTTGCGGGTGACAAAGGTCTCACCACGCATTGGAGATTCGTGATTAAACAATATGCCGTTGCAAGCAAACATATTGTACGCCTCACGGTAGTTAACCGTAATCCAGTAGGCGTACATTTTAGCAGCTGCATATGGGCTGCGTGGATAGAAGGGTGTAGATTCAGATTGGGGTGTTTCTTGGACTTTCCCATACAACTCGCTTGTAGATGCCTGATATATCTTTGTCGTCTGTTCCAGCCCTAGAATACGTATCGCCTCAAGCAAACGCAGAGTACCAATTCCGTCTGCATTTGCCGTATACTCCGGCGTATCAAAAGAGACCTTGACATGACTCATTGCAGCCAGATTATACACTTCATCCGGTCTTATTTCTGCCATTAATCGGATAACGTTAGATGAGTCTGTCATGTCTCCATAATGAAGCTTTACTCTGGGATGTTCTAAATATTGTTCTATTCGATCATATCGTTCAATCGAAGCACGTCTAATTAACCCATGCACTTCGTATCCTTTATCTAACAATAAATTTATAAGATAAGCTCCATCCTGCCCTGTTACTCCAGTGATAAGTGCTGTTTTCATAATTCCACCATTCAATCCCCATATATTCTTAAAATTTTATTGCATGGAATATTGGCCTTTATTAGTTCTCCGTATATATCCCTTTCATAACTAGCTGATGAAATTAATATATAACAGTTTTCTTGCATCAAATTTTGATTGTAAGAGATAATGGGGTAACCTTCCATAACCCCACCGTCATTCTTTTTGGATATAATTCCTTTTAGGTTGTAATTTGAAAAATCTACATTTTTCAACAATCTTTCTGTATGTCCACCATCAGCATAAATATATATAACGTCACTTCTTTGGACGGATTGAAGTACATATTTTTCAATATAGTGCGCAATCGGTATAGAAAACAAATCTTCCTCTACTTGTTCTGTTATATTTAAATCGGTCGTATTAAAAGATATTTGTGAAGAAATAATCTTATAAAAATAACCGGAAGAAACCGACCTGTAAAAAGCATTTTGATCTTTGTCCAAAAGTAACACTGAAGAAATTTTCCCCTGCCCATGATTAGTAACTATATTTTCATTTAGTCTACAGGATTGGAGAATTCGGGAATCGAAATAACTATAATTTATTACTTCTCCCTCAATATCACTACTTATATTTCTACTTTTTTTTCGAATATCATCAAAAGCATTAAATAGGGCCGTTCCTAATTCAAGTCTATTCGCTTCATGATTTATTTGGTTATCAGATGATGAATCTTTTTGCATAGCTAAAGCCTTGTTCATAGCTTTTTCTAAGTCGCTAACTGAATTGCTATTAAAAAAGATAACTTTAGAATTGATAATCTCTCTGTTCACTTTAATATCTGATAAAATCACTGTCTTATTTAGTGATAATGCATCGTATGTCGAACCTCCACCAGGTCCGCCCTCAAACAGTGTGGGTTGAATTACGGCAATGCATTGATTCAGCAATTGAATCTGATCTTTTTTGGAAATTAACCCCAACAATATTATTTTATTATTTAGTTTGTTTTCATTGATATATTCCAATAGCTCATTAGTATATGTTAGATCCCTATAGTCAGTTAAATCTCCAGTACATATTAACCGAATGTTAGACAGATGCTTATTATTCTCGTAGAACAATTTCATTGCTTTAAATGCAAGTATATGATTCTTATGCTTCCAAAATTGATTGGAAATCATAAAGTATTCAGTTCCTATCAAATGTTCAAACTCTTTATCAATATCATTATTTAAATACTCTTCATATCCATTTTTCAGAAAAGGTACAAAAGGCAAGGAATATACGTTTTTGATGTTATGCGTCAAAAATTTGAAAATGTCATGCTTCGTATCCAGAGAATTTACAATTATTCCATCAGAGTCCTTTAGCATCTGGGAATAAAATGCATCGCGATAAACTATTTCTTGTTTACTAAAATTGGAAGGTAAATATTTATGTTGAAAGTCTGGAAGGTATCCAACCCAAGGAACAGGCATAAATTTACCTAAATGTGTTTGGAATGAAAAAATCACATCTATCCTCTTATCTTTTACGATTTGATATACTCTATCTTTACTTACCCCATCTACTTCAGTAAATTCTATCTTAAACTGATCAATAAACTGATTTAATATACTTTTATCATTTCTTGTACCAATAATACTCAATTCCAGTTTTACTTTTATGTCACTTTGGACCAATCCTGAAAGTAAATAAAAGACAAAATCCTTTCCACCGTTCCAAGAAAACATAGTATTAGGTATCAAACAGATTTTTAATTTTTCCATACTTATCTCGTCCTATAGAATTCTTTTATTATATTACATATATGTGTTATTTTTTCTTGACTAAGTAAAGGAGAACTAGGCAAGTTAATCCCACTTTTGCTTAATTTAATAGCATTAGGGTAATTATAGGATGACCCTTCATTTTTATACATATCCATTAGATGTATCGGATGAAAGAAAGGACGCGTCTCTATTCCAAATTGATACAAATGACTTCTTAATAAGTCTCGATAATCCCCTTGTTCTAATACTACTGAAACCATCCAATGTGAATTTATGACCTTTTTATCATCTACGAAGTCCATAGGTAATTCCTCAAGTTCCTGCTTATACTGATCTGCTATCTCCCTTTTTCTCACGAGGATAGATTCTATTCTCTCCAACTGTGCGAGTCCAATTGCCGCACAAATGTTGGTCATTCTGTAATTATAACCAACCACCTCATGCCAATACTCTATATTCTTGGAAACTCCCTGCCCCTTGAACAATTCTACGCGCTCTTTTAAAATAAGATCATTAGTGCAAACCATTCCTCCTTCTCCAGTCGTGATGGTTTTATTACCAAAAAAACTAAATGTAGAGACATCACCGAATGTTCCTACATGCTTATTATTAAAATACGTTCCTATTGCTTCTGCGCAATCTTCTACTAAAAATATATTATGCTCGTTACATATATTTCTTAGTTCCTCCAGATCACACGCATTTCCATATAAATGTACTGCTATTACTGCTTTTGTTCTTCTATTAATATTCTTTTTTACTTGTTCTAAATCTAACTGCCAATTTTTTATATCGCTATCTACAAAAACAGGCGTGGCCCCAACGTATCTAATACAATTCACCGAGGATATATAGGTCAATGTTGGAACAATGACCTCATCCCCTTTACCTATTCCTAATGCCAGCATAGCTAAATGCAGCGCCGTAGTGCCATTGGAGGTACTTACAGCATATTGGGTTCCCACATAGCTCGAAAAATGATCCTCAAATCTGTGAACATATTTTCCTTTTGAAGATATCCAATTTGATTCCAAGCAATCCATTACATATTTTTTCTCATTTCCATCTAATGCAGGCTCATAAACTGGAATTTTGATCATTATTCTCTTTCTCCAATCTAGTTGACTTGTTGAATGATTTTACTTGGCAGGTATTCCTTTTACTATTGCATGAGGAGCAATATTATTAATGACAACTGCTCCCGCCCCAACAATTGAGTTAGGACCAACATGTAATTTTTCGTGTACGCCTTTCCCTTGAATCACTGTTGCTCCAATCCCTATAAATGCCTCTTCATGGAGATGCACATTGCCAGCTATGTTTGCACCTGGTGAAATGGTTACAAAGTCTTCAATGATACAATCATGGGCAATCGTTGCATTAGAATTAAACAACCCGAAATCACCCATTTTTATATTATTTGAGAACCTAACGCCTGCACCAACTATATTCCCTTTATGTCTTTGCAACTCATTTAATTGCATCCTTCCAAACGTCGCACTAGGATGTATAATATTTATGAATTTAAGGTTATTAAATTTTCTATATATTTTTTTTCTGATAGCTCCGTCCCCTACTCCAATTACAAACGAGTATTTTTCATAATACTCATTAATGTTGGACTCACTTACAATCTCAATTCCTGTAATCGGATCTTTACCTTCTTTGATATCTATAAACAAAAGATTCTTGAACCCTATTTCCAGGCAAATATCAGCAACTTCACGTGCTTGACTAGAAGAACCAAAAATCCCTATGCCGTTGTTCACTCGCACTAGTCCCCTCCTTAGGTAGACGCTGCTCTAGTTATTCCCCTAAGCACAATGCTACAAATCTTTCCAGCTTATAATTTCCAGGTCATATCCCTTAAATTTGTTTTTTAGTTCATTTATGATACTCACATCATGTCCTCCCTCTATTGAAATCAAAATTGTCGAAGGAGTACTGAGATCAAGGTCATCTATGGATTTAATCGGAGTACCTTCCACCAGGATGTTGGGAGAAGGATTATAACTTGTTAGAAAACTACTTATTTTGATTTCCTTTATTTCTAATATTTTTTTTAACAGTATTCCGTATTCACCATATCCAAATATATATACATTTCTCTGAAAAAAATTATAATTTTCATAGTCATTCTTAAGGATCAATTTGTTTACTGTTTTCAACTTATTTTGATCTGTTATTGCCTGCTGCTTTAATGCATTGATTTTATATATCATTTCACAGGTAAAGAAATCATACATTCTATTCCGCTCTATAACATCTGGATGCTCTAAAGGAAAATTAATGGGATATGTTGGTAAACTGGCTTCCAAATTATCATACATTGTTGTATGTGTAGCACTTTCGTCAAAACCAATATTACTGATTAAATTAACAGAAGGTATTATACCGAAAGCATTGCGAGACCATGAACTAAATAAAAACGGATACGCCCAACTATCTATCTTCCCTTCGTATGTTTGGTCAAATATATTCGTCCAGTATTTTCTAAAAAATGGATCATAACATATTTTTTCAAAATCATCTGACTGTCTATAAGAAGGCCAATCAAGCATACGCATATCTCTTAGTTTCCAGGCTCTTCTCCATGTCGCCCAACCTGAACTATGAAAAAACAAAGAAAAGTAGTAACTAAACTCAGGCTTGTAGTATTCATTTTTTTGTTGAAAATTATTTCCTGATATGCCGGTTATTTTGTCATTATGTTTATATCTATCTAGTAATTCTTCACAAAATTCAAAAAAATCCTCGCTCGGAACACAATCATCTTCTAGAATTATGGCATCTTCCACTTGCTTAAATACTTCATCAAGTCCTGATGAAATGCGTCTCCGACAACCTAAGTTCTCTTCAGCATAGAAATACTTCACATCACAATCCCAATCAACCTGGATCACGGCTCGCGTTTCTTCACACAATTGAACGTCGCGTTCTTTATCTGGTCTAGGACCATCCGCAATAACAAACAACTGTTTTGGTGAATACTTACGGATTTTTTCGAAAACAATGGCAGCTTTATCAGGACGATTAAATATTATGAATGCTACTGGCTTTGTCAAATTGAATCCCCCAATTTAAAGCTTATTAACTCATTACTATTAGAAGGAAATGCCACATCCTTAGCTAAAATGCTAGCAGTTTTATCAGTGAAGGAGGGGATATATTATCATCGTAGTTGTTCCCCCTAAACTATTTTTAATAGCAATGCAAAGGTGCTCCCGTTCCTCATTACTTCTTCTCTATAAACAATAATCAGCCCTTATCCAAAATTTTATATATTGGAATAGTTAGCTCTTTTATGAAGCAAGTTTCTTCCATCGAAAATGACATCATATTGCAAGACTGATTTTAATTGTATCCAGTCTACATCAACAAACTCATTCCATTCTGTCACTAGTAGAACAGCAGCAGCTTCACTAACGGCCTCTTCCAACGAGGCAGCATACTTCAAGCTAATCCCATTTAATACATCCGTATATTTGACAACAGGATCATAAACAAAAATGTCAGCCTTTTGTTCTGCTAATGCTTTAATGATGTCGATGGATGGTGCCTCTCTCATGTCATCAGTATCAGGCTTAAATGCTAAGCCCAGAACAGCTATCTTCTTACCTCTAACATTCCCATCAAAATGTTTTAACACCTTATTAATAAAAAATGTGCGCTGATCATGATTTGCCTTAATGGCAGATTCTACAATACTCAGAGATACATTATTTTCTCTACCTAGCTGCACGAGTGATATAGTGTCCTTAGGAAAACATGAACCACCGTACCCTAGCCCCGCATTTAGAAACTGGCGGCCAATCCGTTTGTCCATGCCCATTCCATCCGCGACTGCATTAATGTCCGCCCCTAATTTATCGCAAAGATTTGAAATTTGATTGATATAGCTTATTTTCACAGCCAAAAAAGCATTGGAGGCGTATTTAATCATTTCTGCGCTGCGACGATCGGTACGTAAAATAGGTATTTCAATGTTGCTATATAACGCTTCAACGGTGTCGCCTGCTGCTTTACTTTCTGCCCCAATAATAATCCTATCTCCATAAAAGGAATCATGAATGGCATGACCCTCACGTAAAAATTCCGGATTTGATACCACATCAACATGAATATCGTTCTGTTTATTTTCACGAATGAAATTCTCTACCCAGTCATTTATCCCTACTGGTACTGTGCTCTTCATAACGACAATTACATCGTGATCCACATTCTTCGCTATACTCATTACGGCCTGCTCAACATAGCTCAAGTTGGCTGCCCCATTTTCTCCTTGAGGCGTACCTACTGCAATAACAATCACTTCAGCATCTTGAAATGCTTCTGCAGGGCTTGTTGTGAAAAACAAACGTTGGCTTACAATATTCCTTTGTAATAATTTATCAAGGCCTGGCTCATAAATTGGAGATGTGCCTGTTTGTAATTTAATTATTTTCTCCTCATCTACATCTACGCACACTACCGTATGACCAACCTCAGAAAGTATAGTACCCGTAACCAACCCTACATATCCTGTGCCGATAACTGCCACTTTCATATGGTAACCTGCTTTCACGCTGGATTTAAACTGTAAGCGTTCTATGAATTTGCTTTATTAATCAATTGGTCAAAATATAAAATAGTAGGTTGAAGTCCTTCATCAAGAGTTACTTTTGGATACCAATTAAGCACTCTTTTAGCTTCTTCTATGACAGGCTTGCGCTGCTTAGGATCATCCTCAGGCAATAACTCATACTTTAATTCCGTATTGTTCTTGGTCCATTTCATGACTTTTTCGGCAAGCTCCAACATGGTGAACTCATCCGGGTTTCCCAGATTAATGGGGCCTGTTACTTCCTCCGGAGTCTCCATCATTCGCAGGAAGCCTTCGATTAAATCATCCACGTAGCAGAATGATCGAGTCTGCTGTCCATCACCATACACTGTCAGCGGTTTGTTATGCAGCGACTGTACAATAAAGTTACTTACAACACGGCCATCTTTTGCATCCATTCTTGGACCATACGTATTGAAGATACGTACCACTTTAATTCGAACATCGTACATTCGTGCATAATCAAAAAACAAAGTTTCTGCCCCACGCTTGCCCTCATCGTAGCAACTGCGAATTCCTATAGGATTCACATGTCCCCAATATTGCTCAGGCTGAGGATGTACCAAGGGGTCTCCGTATACCTCGGAAGTCGAAGCTTGCATTATTTTCGCACCACATTTGCGGGCAATTTCAAGCAGCTGTAGAGAGCCAAGTATATTTGTTTTAAAAGTATGTATTGGATTGGCTTGGTAATGAATCGGACTAGCAGGACAGGCCAGATTATAAATCTCATCAAATTCACCCAGTTCAGGAAGAGGCTCAGTAATATCATGCTGAATAAAAGTAATGGCATCCATCACATGATCAATATTCCTAAGTGAACCTGTCTGCAAATTATCTACACAAACAATTTCATGCCCTTGCTTTAGCAATCGATCTATTAGGTGTGATCCCAAAAAACCAGCGCCACCCGTCACTAATATCTTTTTCATGACTGCCCTCCGAATTTTCTCTTATGCCAATTCCAAGCTATTTCAATAATTTCATTCAAATGATAACGTGCTTCCTCAATCAAATTATACTTTTCTTACCGTTATATAATATATCGGCAGTTTACTCTACTGAATAGAGGATTTATTTATTGGAAATTGATTCCACCCTTTAACGAAAAAGAATCGCTATCAGTATAGAGCCACAATTCGCTCATCTCACCGAACACGATTCCTTTGTCCACCAACCATATACCTTGTCCGGTATTTATGGATTTTCGTTGCCCCACGCTAAACGGAGAATAGAATAACCTTTATACCCGTTCTATCAGGCCAAAGCCCCTGATCGTATTAGCAACTCTGTTACCTCGTCAAACTCCAACGTTGTTTGATCCTCTGAGCTATACTTCCCATCTTTAACAGGCTTTGAATTTGGATAATCTCCCTTTTTATAAAATTCATTTGGAATGACAAACATTTCCGTTAGTTCTTTGGCCCGTTTTCCTTCATCTTCCGTCATAAGTTCCTCATACATTTTTTCACCGGGGCGCAAACCAATTTCTTCAATCTCTATTTCCTCAGGAGTTATTCCTATTTTTTTGGACATTTCTAGAATTACAGCTTTTATTAGATCTTCCAATCTAACTACAGGCATTTTTAATACAAAAACCTCTCCACCTTGAGCATAATCTGCAGCTTTAAGGGTTAACTCAGTGGCTTCTTCCATAGTCATCATAAAACGAGTCATATTTTTGTGAGTAATTGTAATCTTACGCTGAGATTCGATCTGCTTTTTAAAAAGCGGTATAACAGATCCTCTTGACCCCATAACGTTTCCAAAACGCACAGCTGCAAATGTGGTATTAGCTGAACCTGCTTGGTATTGTGCAGAAGAAATTAGACGTTCGGCCATTAATTTAGATGCCCCATAAGTATTTGTCGGGGCAATGGCTTTGTCCGTACTCACAAAAATGACTTTTTTCACTCTAGCCTCCAATGCAGACTGTATTACATTTTGCGTGCCGATTATATTGGTTTGTACGGCTTCAAAAGGATTATATTCACATGCCGGGACATGCTTCATAGCAGCACAGTGAAAGACATAATCTATGTCCGCCATGGCCCGGGACAATCTTTGCGCATCTCTTACGTCACCTATTAAGAAACGCAACTGTTGAGCATACTGCTGCAGCTCCTGCGCCATTTCAAACTGTTTGAATTCATCTCTGCTGAATATGCGAATAACACCGGGTTTTTCCTGCAACAAACGTCTAACAAGACGTTGACCTATTGTCCCAGTCCCCCCTGTTATTAAAATTTTCTTGCCTTTATATAAACTCACGGCTTTTCCTCCTGCTGATGCAATCGATCCATGCGATGAAGGGCATGTTGGATATAATTAGTCATTTTGGGGTTGAAGGAAATTAGTTCATCTACTAATTTGCCTAAGTGCTCCATAATTAATGAGGCTTTTACGAATGGATTCGTTGCGTCAACGATCTTGGGAACAAATCTCATATAGTGGTTAATATGATGAGCCAGTCCAAAACTGTGAAAATATTTAAAGATGTCTTGGTCCGTTATTGATTGCCATAGCTTATTGACTTTCAGCAAATTTTTATTTAAATTATTTACGTTTTTGGTTTTTACGCTCCTAGCCATTGAAGTCAATTCTTGCTTTATCTTAGTCAAACTTTTATCCAGCATTTGGGCTTCGCTTAATATATGATTCATTTTCTTCGAAACTTTCTCACTTAAGTTTTCTTCCATTACTGGCATGGAATTTAAACCATACAAAGCAGGCACCGGATTTGCCGGCAATACCTTTATGATGCGCTCAAGGCTTTCCCACTCTGCGCCTTTTATTTTCGCTCCCTTGGCGGAAGTATTTATGAATTTAATTCCATCAAGCTGTAAAACTGAAATAATGTTTTCTATGTTCTTACGAGTAATCGTCATAACCGCATTGGTGGGATTCATGCCGCCTAATACGTTTTCCACATATTCCGTTGCACTGCTTAGAGCGTTGGCCAAGCCCTGTTCTGTCACATGATTAGCACCAGCGCTATAATACTTTTGATCGGGGAAAGATAAATCCTGCCCGAGCAAAATGATATCCTTTGCGCCCATATAAGCCGCTAATTGTATGGCTGTTCCAGTGACTGACGCAGTTGGTCTAAATGAGGGGCCCATATCCTCCTCCAACAAGTATTGACTTATCGTATCGCCTTCAAAAGTGGCATGAAACATCCCCGACTGGTACATATCTTGGATTTGAAAATGACTATGATTGACAAAGATCAAGGGAGTCCGTCCACAATCTATATTATTAAAAACTTTTAGATTTGGGTCACCGCCATCCATTGTTACTATAAAATGCGGATTGATGTGATGGTGCTGCAAAACCTGAATACTGGAACCGGCTGCAATCAGAATACATTTTTGTTTCAATTGCTCAAGTAAATGAATATCTTCTTGCAATGATGGACCAGAGCCGATAACCGCAACCGCTCCTTTATTGCTAATTCCTTTAAGAGGAGCTATAGAAGGATTCACAATACAATGCGGGATATTATAAAGGATGTTCCGCACCCATTCCATTTGATATCTTTGATAGGTTTGAAAGTTTGACTGACTATTGAGAACTCCGTGTTTAATCACTTCTTCCAATTGATTAAACGTTTCTTTATATAGCCGTCTGTATATTGGCGCAGCGATCAGTGTAATTGTTCCGGCCAACTGCCCACTGATATAATCTGCCAACTCTGAAAGAACTAGCTCATGTTCCCCCAAAGCCACCATCTTAACACGATCATTGTCTAACAATTCACTGACATCCTGGTGCTGTAACATGCTATGGAATACATTTATATCAGGCTCATATACAATGATTTGCTTGACCTCGGTCTCTTCCAATACAGCTTTCAAAAAATGGCCCATCCCCACTCCAAACAGCAATAAAGGCCCTTCATTATCCGATTTCCCAGCCATAGTTGCCTGAACCCATCTAGCAGCTTCCACTTCGGCATTATATTTACTATGGAAAAAATATTCTACGCCATCTTCGTGCCGCTTCAGGTTAAACTCATTGTTTTTCGTATAAACAACTTCATATTGTTCCCGATCGGGAACATTGTGATCAATAACCCGGACTAGCTCGGGATATTTGTCATGTAAAATCTGTTCGTTAGCTTCCAACAATTTCATGCTGACACCTTTTCTTTATATTGTGAATGATAGTTTTCAAGAGCAGGAATGATTTCGTATTCTAACACATCACTTACTCCTACAAAATCATCTTGTTGGATATTGGTATGCATAACGCTAATATATTGATTTACTGAAGTAATTTCAGCAAGATACTCCGGAAGATTCTCTGTTTCCTCCATATAAAGTTTAACATTTAAAGCAATTGCACTACTGATCCATTCCAGCCCCTGCACAAGTTGGGACAACAAACCTGCATTTTCCTGATTAAGTCCACCATATAACTGGTTAACGACACTTTTGGCCGCTGGAATGAATCGGCTGAGATATTGGTCTAACTCTTGTTCAGTAGACACTATACTTTCCAATCTCGATAAGCTATTAATATTAACGCACTGTATTTGATCCACATTAAGAAATAGATATTGTTCGTAACCGGTATAAAAAGTTTTACCATCAATATCAACGCAGTGGATAAGCTGGCCGGTTTGAAAAATCGAGCCAGTCGCCTCTTTCCACCATTTATCAAGCTGCTCGATCGATCCGTCAATGACTTGTTCCTGCTGCTGGTTAATCATTACCTTCAATTCACTCACGTCCTTATTCATATATACCTAATATATCGGAATAAACATAGTGGATTTGTATAGGTAAAATAAAGCAAAAAGACCCCCAGAAGGGGGTCCAAAAAAAGGTTCGATATTATCCGAGCAATTTAAGAACGGATTGTGGAGCAGAGTTCGCTTGTGCCAACATCGCTGTACCTGCTTGTACCAGGATTTGGTTCTTCGTGAACGACGTCATTTCAGTAGCCATATCAGCGTCACGAATACGTGATTCGGAAGCGGACAGGTTTTCTACCATTACGCCCAAGTTATTAACTGTGTGCTCCAGACGGTTTTGCACGGCACCAAAGGTAGCGCGTTGAGTGGAGACTGTGCTGATTGCCGATTTAATAGCATCGATAGCTTGATTCGCCTTTGTTGCATCAGCGCCCGAAACTGAAAGATCGCTCAATTTCATAGCAGCGCTACCAAGATCTGCAGGCGTCAAAGAAGCTAACTGAATAGAAATTTCAGTGTTAGCATCCGATCCAATCTGGAAGTCCACCTTATTGTTATTATTCAGCAAGTTAATACCATTGAAGTTAACTGTTTTAGCAATGTTACTGATTTCACCAACAAGCTCTTTAACTTCCAATTGGATTTTTTCGCGGTCCGTGCTGTCGTAAGTTCCGTTTGCTGCTTGGTTAGCCAGCGTGTTCAGACGTTGCAGCATCGAGTGAACTTCGGTCAAAGCACCTTCAGCCGTTTGAATCAGGGAGATACCGTCTTGAGCGTTGCGTTGCGCTTGCGTCAAACCATTGATTTGGAAGCGCATTTTTTCGGAGATCGCAAGACCAGCAGCGTCGTCCGCAGCACGGTTAATCCGATAACCGGAAGACAATTTTTCCATTGTCTTGCCCATTTGCGTGTTGTTGAAGTTCAGGTTGCGGTTAGCGTTCAATGCGCCAACGTTCGTGTTGATAAACATTCCCATTCTAATCATCCTCCGTGATTGGTTTATATTGGCTACATCCTTGTGGCCTAATCAATATATCGGCATCGTTAAAATATAACTTTATACCTATCCAAAGAATTTTCCTTATTTTTTTTCGTCAAAATAAATAGAATGA
Organism: Paenibacillus macerans; assembly: GCF_900454495.1. NCBI lineage: Bacteria > Bacillati > Bacillota > Bacilli > Caryophanales > Paenibacillaceae > Paenibacillus > Paenibacillus macerans. Next base: position 787,498 of record NZ_UGSI01000002.1, on the reverse strand, counting down.
TATCCTCTTCGATTCATGCCGTAATAAGCGTTCATCAGCACCTTTTGGTCCTTTACTGTCCGCAAATCACCGCCCGTTTCATGGATCGAATCGCTGAGCCGGGCTTCAATCATCTGCAGGTAGGCCTGGATGTTCTTCATCGTCTCTGCTAAAGCCGCATCCTGAATTTCTTTTAAAGTTGGAAATTCCAAAGCCATACGATCAATCCGTCCTCTGATCTCCTCCCACTTTTCCGCCGACTGCAGATAAATATCCGTCATGCGTTCCAGCGACTCCTCAGGCGATATTAACTCCAACTGATGTTTCGTACACTCAAGCAATTGGCCGTAAAGCTCCCGATATTCCGCCATGATTGAAGTGTCGTGATTATCCAAGGCTGACTTCCTTTCCGATTTGCTCCCAAGCAGACTGCAGCTCTTTGAGATGACGGATAACCTCTTCTACGTAGTCGGCGTTTTTCTTGATGTTAGCCTGCACTAATCTATCAATTAAATATACATAAATATTTTTTAAATTACGGGCCAATTCGCCGCCTTCCGGCTCATTCAAGGAAGTCATCAATTCATAGATAATGTCTTGGACCTTCTGTATGTACTTGTTGGTATCTTCCAAGCTTCCGCTTTGAATGGCTTTATGGGCCCGTTCGGCAAATTGCACGGCTCCATTATACAGCATTAATGTGAGGCGGTGAGGCGAAGCCGTCTCATATTTATTTTTTTGATAGCTTTGGTAAGCATTGGGCATAGCCATGGATTGTTCATCTCCTAAAAGGAACTATAAAAACGATCAACTACTGGACGACATTAACGAACTTAGCTGACCGGCCATCCAGGATTGTTGTTTTTGCAGCTTCGACAACGCTACTTCCATTTGGTCAAATTGTTTCTTAAGCCTCTCCTCTTTTAGCGTTAATCTTGCCTCCATATTTTCCATTTGTTCATCAATAAAATCGATGTCTTGTTCGAGCCCTTTCTTTTTCAAATCCATCAGACCGTTGGCCTTAGTATAGTTATATAACCGGTCCTTAGCCAGAGTCCCTAGCCCCGACTCGCCATTAAACAATTCTTCTACAGCGTTCGGATTATCTGTCAATTTCTTCTTAAACACTTCTTTGTCAAAGGAAATCTCACCGGTCATTTCCGAAGCAGATTTTTTCCCTTTATCGATTTCCAGGCCAATATCGCTCAAAAGTCTAAGGTTATCCGCACTTCCAGAAACACTGCTGATGATATCGGACAATTCTGTGCTTAGCTGTCTTAGCAGAGAGTCGCTTTGGAGATTCGTTTTAAAATCTTTATAAGAGCCGTCCGCATTCTTTTCGTTCTCAATCTTTTTGGTGTTTTCGCGAATAAGTTTAACAACATCATTGTACGCATCGACAAAAGTCTGAACTTTTTCGGCAATCTTATCCACATCCTGTTTGACCTCTACATTGACTTTGGTGTCTTCGGCCAACAGCTGCAGGGTTACCCCGGGAATCGCATCCTTTACCGTGTTGCTGGAACTGGTAATTTCTATACCGTTAACTTTTAAAATGGCCGGTTGCGCCGTTACTTTATTTTCTAGAGTAAACGAGCCGGTACCGCTCATGTCGATTGTCTTCCCGTCTTTGGCCGTGACGACCAAGCTCTTATATCCATCGGATGTTTGAACGACGGAAGCCTGAACATCGCCGAACTGCTTATTGATTTGCCCTGCGATGGTCGAAAGCGCATCACTATAACTTTTATTGGTTAAGTCCAGATCATCGCTCAGGACAAGACTCTTTCCCCCAATCGAAATCGACTTGGCTGCAGCCAGATCATCAGCGCTAAACTTAATGTCTTTGCCGTCCGCATCCTTAACCTGAATCGAGGTTGTTGCATTCATCTGCTGCTTGGCTAATTTCGTAACTTCTACGGTATAATTGCCGTTGACCGAAGCTCCTCCGCCCGTAGCCGTCAATTTGGTCGTGTCGGAACTGACTGCGCTGCTGACTTGAAAAGAACCGAGGTCCGTGAAAGCCGAAGCTGCGTCCCGCAGGTTTTTCAATTTCAAATTAATGCTATTAAAAATACTTTTGTTGTTTGTAATTGTACTTTTTTTAGTTTCCAGCTTCTTATAAGGAACTCTTTCAATATCCATTAAGCCATTTATGATATTCTGGGTATTCATACCCGATGCCAAACCCGATAAAGCTACTCCCATGATCTACACCTCTTCCTCTCGTTTTAAATTTTTTCATCAAAAAACATGCCGATTAATTCCTTCATCTTGACCGAAAGATCGATGAGAAATTCCGGCGGCAGGCTGCTTAAGACTTCTTGCGTCTTCGCATCCAGCACCTCTACGTACAATTGCTCTGCATCCTCGTTGTACTTGAATTTGAGTTCCTTGCCCGAGGCCGCGATCGACTCGTTAAGCTTCTTGATTTGCTCCTCTAACTTCGCCTGTTCATCCTTGGTCAGCGCATGAACTCTTTGCTCTTCAATTTTGCTGCTGTTTTGAGCAAGAGATGGGGTCGTCTTTGACAAGCCGTAATCCCCGGACCTTAACTCTTGAACATTTGCATCCAACCGATTCAGGTTCATAACCCAACCCACCTACCTTCAAAATGATTTACATTTTAAATTTTTTTAGCAGGTCCAGGATTTGTTCTTGCTGCAATAGACTGGTTTGCTCCTTTGCCGCCAAATTTTCGGCAACGATTCCTTGGTACAACTCTTGGCGTAAAATAGATACATCCTTAGGGGCCACGAAGCCCAGCTTGATTTGATCGCCTTCGATCCCCAAAATCTGCACTTGGATTTCGTCTCCGATCATAACCGCTTCTCCGATTTTCCTTCTCAGGACCAGCATCTACACGCCTCCTTTTTGTATAAGAAGGGGATGCCGGATCGGAAACTCCTGATCCTTGATAATATACTGGCATCCTTTATGCGAATTCGGAGCAAGAAGGACCGGAGCCATCAGATTTACAAACAGTTCGCTCGACTGGACATTGACGATAAGCATCACGCCCACATCATCCGGTGATGAAAGTTCCAGCGAGTCCACGATTTCTTCCGGAATGCGAAAGCTGTAATTTTCAACCACCTGATGAGAAGGTAGTAAAATAAAACTGACTTCATCCTCTAAAGAATGCAATACATAGAAAGGAGTGTCCTGCATAGGAAGCAACGCATACTGCTTGATTTCAGGAATGCCCAAAATTCCAGGTTCGAAGGAGTAAATCTGCTCTTCCTTAACTTCAAGCACCCCGTATGTCTCACTATGAATCTGCATCATTTTGGAAGTGCTCCTCTCGGATCAACTTGAATTTCTGGGGGATAAATCCGGAAGTCGATAATCACTCCCTGCTTTGGAAGAGCTTCGATCGTCACTTCCTTTTGTCCCTTTCGCATGTATCTTTCGTGGGCAATGTGACCGAACACGTTTTTTTCGCCCGAGGAAATATTGGCCACCCGGTCACCTTCCTGAGCCTTGGAAGCAATATCCCTTAATATCGCCGCCTGAGCTTGTCCGTCTAATTCCCTCGCAAGTGAACGTGGACGTTTCAGATCCAAATCATCATAAACGCCTGTCCAATCGGTTTCCAATTCGGGAGGAGTTAGGCGAACGTTAATTTCCGCCGGTCTATACTTCCCCCAGTCATTTGGCAGGATGGCGCTAATCATCGCAGGAAGTCAACCAGCGACGTCTGCATAATTCTCGCTCCCGTGGACAAAGCTGCTTGAAGTACATTTTCTTTCATCTTCAAATCCACGATTGCTTCCGGATAATTTACGTCGGCGACGTTTGATCGTTGTTCCTTTATATTTACCTGTTCATCCTGAATCCGGTTGATCATTAGATCAAACCGGTTCATTCGCGCACCTATCTCCGACCAACTGACATTAATGCGGTCGGAAACAACGTCGATATTATCGATGGCCGCCTGAATTCCGGCCTCATTATTGGTATCGAGCGCATTCGCCAGATCGTCCAGAACCTTAAAGACATTATTTGTTCCGGCTTCTCCGAATACAACTTCGCCGGTAATGCTTACCGGCACCTTTACGGACGGGCTTACGTTAAGATAAAACAATCCCGGATCCGTTTCTGCGTTAGCCGCTCCATCTACGGTATAGGGAGCCTGATCCGTTTTCTGCCCGTTAAACAGGTATCTACCGTTAAAGGTGCTATTACCGATAGTAACCATTTGTTCCTTTAACTGTTTGATTTCCGATGAGATCGTTTGTCTTTGCTGTAAATCCAAAGTCCCGTTGGCCCCTTGAAGCGCCAAGGTACGCGCACGCTTCAGCACATCCGATGCCTGCTGCAGCAAAGAATCCATCGTCTTCAAAATCTCCGTGCCTGTCTGCGCATTCGTCAAAAACTCCTGGCTCCGCGCCAAGTCGGTATCGTATCGCATTTGATAACCGGTTCCGATCGGATCGTCGCTCGGTTTGCTGATTTTTTGCCCGGTTGCCAGCTGCTGTTGGCCGGTCATCATCGCCGTGTTGATATTTCTCACGTTTTTTAACAGCTGCAAGTTCTGCATCATACCTGTTACACGCATTCCATAAACCTCCCTATAAATCCAAAGCTAAGCTATCTATGTTATAAACCTACCCGGCCCATTTGGTTGATGACCCGGTCGAGCATTTCGTCCACCGTGGTCATATTGCGCGCTGCGGCATTGTAGGCTTGTTGGAATCGAATCATGTCAGCCAATTCTTCGTCCATCGAGACGCCGCTGACAGATTGGCGTTGGATTTGCAGATTGTCCGTCATCGTTTGTTGATTCTCGTAGTTCCTTTCCGTATTGCTGGCGCGGATCCCCAAGTCGGCGGTCAATGCCCGGAAGTAGTCGTCCGTTGTCCCCTGCGACAAAGAAGTAAGCGCGTTAGGGAAAGTAAAGAGACCGTCCCGCAAGCTGGCAATGGCATTCGCAATGTCGCTGTTCCCGCGGATAACTTTGTTTACTCCATCTTTTACCTCATACTGTGAGGAAGCGGCAATTTTATTGGTATCGGCAAGAATTGCCGGATTCACTTGAATATTGTCAATCGAAAACGCCCCGCCGTTGGATACGAAAAAGGGAATTCCCGAAGAAGTAGGCTCGGTAAGCGTGTAACCCAGTTGATGAAGTCCGTTAAAGCCTTTCACCATGATATCCATGGAAGAAGTGATCTTGGAGCCCGCAGGTATCGTGGTGCCGGCAACAACCGTCCCCATGCCTTCCACCGTTACATCGTTCAAAGCGACAATATCACTGGAAGCGATGTAACCATTGCTTAAAGTGACTTTAATATCCCCTGTCACAAGCGTGCTGACCAAACCGTTCAACTGGTTGCGGATCGTATCGGTTTCCTGCAGCGATTGAACGTATCCATACAGTTGACCAGCCGTTGCCGTGGTGGCGTTAGCCGCAGTCAAAGGGGTCACCGCTTCTCCGTCCAAAACATTGACGCCTGCGGACGTAATGCTGACCATACCGTTTTCATCCTCGGTAAACTGAACGTCAACGATCGTCGACAACTTATCGAGCAGCAAATCCCGCTGGTCGCGGTAGTCGTTGGCATTGTCGCCAAAGCTTTCGTTATCGCGGATCAGCACATTCAATCTCGCGATATTTTCCACGATATTGTTGGCTTCCTGGACCTTCTTGTCTATGTTGGAATTCACATCGGTCGATAAATTGGTCAGCGATTCGCTGATATGCTTCAGCGTATCCACCAGGTTGCTGGCGGCCCCGGCCACGGCTACACGCGCGCTAAGGAGGGAGGGATCGCGGTTCAAGGTCTCCCAGGAATTCCAGAAATCGTCCATCACCGCGCTAAGTCCGCTGCCCGAAGGCTCGTTCAGAATATTCTGAATGGACGTCATCGTCGAATTCAGTACTTCCCAGGAGCCAAGCAGTTGGTTCTCCCGGCGGTATTGGACATCCAGAAAGCTGTCCCTTACCCGAGTAATACTGGTGTACTCAACCCCGGTGCCCAATTGCCCGGGCTGCTGGCTCTTCGTCATCCCCATAGCCCAAATCGGGTCGGCTTCGGTAAGATTCACGCGTTGCCTGGAATAACCTTCAGTATTGGCATTAGCTATGTTGTGCCCTAACGTTTGCATCGAAGTGGTATTTACGAAAAGGGCTCGCTTGCTGGTCTCTATTCCATGAAAAGTGGAGGTCATTTTGTCCCATCTCCTCTACGCGTTATATATGGATCAAGCTCTTGTATCAAACATTCTTCGGGTCGCGGATTTTCTGTCCTGTCCCGTCGGCGGCGAATAGGTTGTATCATCGTCTTCGTTGCCGATCATTAAATTCAAGGAAAAATCGATAAACGAAAGATTCTGCTTAATCAATTCCTGATTCAGCGCGTTCACCCGTTTCACCTCAGCCAAACGGCCCTCCAGTTTCTCCTTTAACTCCATCAGCATTCGTTTCTCTTCGGGGTCAAAGACGAGTCTTGATATTTCCGTAATCGTCAAGTTCAGTTTTGATTTGATTCCCTTGGACTGCAAAAACGTCTGGGCAACCGTTAGAAGCTGCTGTTCCAGCTCTTCAATCGATTTCAGCATTTTGGATTCACGCGACAAGATGCGTACCAATCCATCAAAGTCACGGTCTAATATAGCCTGTTTTTTTTGCAGCATCATTTCCAATAAAGCCGATTGCTGCGCATCCATTTGCGACAAGCTGCCGATGATTAACTGAACTGACATAGCCGCCCCCTAATTATCATTGAAAAAAGATTTGAAGTACGGAACGAGCTTCTCCGCCAGTTTCTTGGCGTCTACCTGGTACGTTCCCGCGGACACCTGCGATCTCAAATCCTCGATTCTTTTGGCGCGTTCCGCGTCCGTGCCTTCCTCCTGCGCCTTGAGAAGCTCTTTGGCCTCCTCGGAAATAGAAAGTTCGTCCTTGCGGCGTGCTCTACTGTCTGTATCTTTACGCTGGGAATCCAGTTGGCGTTGATAATTGTTAATGGCTCCGGCCCGTCCGGTTTCATTGATTTTCATGGGCTCCACCTTTCTTTCCAAATAAAAAAGCCGATAATCTTTACTAAGTTTATCGGCGGCGTTTGAATCATTTTTAATAGCGAACTATTGGTTTATAAAGAATATTATACCGAACCGACGGTCTTTTTGTCGATTACGGATTACGGAATTTGTCGATGGCGTTGTAGGCTCCTTGTCCGGTTCTTTCGTTTAAGCCGGCCGTTTTTGGCGCATCATCTCTAGTAGCGGCTGTTAAATCGCGAGTCAAACGGGTACGGCAGGAATCGCACATATTGCCTTGCCGAATCAGCACCCCGCATACCTCGCAAGGATACATCATATTCGGGTTGTTGGCGACCGAAATGCGTCCTTCCTTGATGAACTTGGTAATTTGCCGGATCGAAACGCCCGTTGCCTCGTGGACCTCCTGAATTGTAGCCAACTTCTCCTCACGTAAATAATCCAGGCACTTCTCGTACTCCTCTTCGATCTCCTTAATGCAAGAGGGGCAGATGTCTCTGAAATTATTGGCAAACAATCTCCCACAACGCGGACAATTCCCAAGATTCATACCCATGCTTAATCGTCCCTTCACATAACATCTATATAATGTTAGATTACTCTATTCGAGGGGGATTCGTCTATATCTTTTACATAAGGATCGCCCAAAAAATGTAAGAATCAGGAACGGGCCCATGTCAAACTGTAAACCTCCGCCCGGCGCCCCAACCGCCCGCAAATATCATGCAGCGCCTTGGAGCATGATTCCACGGTGCTGCCTGTCGTATAAACATCATCGATCAGAACAATGCGCACGGGAGGCGCAGGAGGATCGGCAAACTTGATGGCTGTCGCATCCGGGAAAGTAAAGGCCGATGAAACGGAATGCTGCCCCGTCCTCGTTACACCGGACTCGGCGACATGCCCGACGGGGGCGGTTTTACCAAACCAGCGGTCAGCAAGAAGGGAAAAACCGCTTCGCTTCCGGCTGGCGGCCGCCAGAGCCGCCGACAGCTGCTGTGCCCCGTGAATGTCCGGCTGAAAAACGTCATGCAAATCCCGCAGCCGTTCCCAGCGGCTTTTAAAGCTTTGTTTTTCGGTATGCCGGGAGCGCTCCACCAAACTAAGCAGCGGAAGACGTCCGGCTGCGGCAACGCCGTAGGCCAGGCGCTTGGCCTGGTTAAATCCCCGTTCCTGCATGCGGTCGCCGCTGACCGGCACATAGGTAACGGCATCAAACCGGAAACGCCCAAAGCCATAAGCTTCTTCCAACTCCCGCAACATCGCCCTGTATGCTTGAGCCGTCATTCTGGCAAGCACCGCCCCATAAGATTCATTTCCTCTGAATTTATACTGGGCTAACCATTCGCGCATTACCGCGTTATAGCTTACCGCGCTGCGGTTCATCACAAAACTGGAATGCGAACGTTCCGGTCTGCTGCAATCCGGACAGCCCACGGGCCGCCCGCAAAACCGGCAGCGGATTTGCTTGATCCAAGGAATCGAAAGGTAGCAGGACATGCAGATTTCCGGATAACCCCGAACGCGGTCGGAAATCGTCTTGCCGCAGGTTAAGCACGGAATTCCCGGAGGAGCAAGCAGGGTATGCAGCGAGGAGAACACTCCCGCCAAAGGGGAGTTCCCCTCCGTTAAAGCGTATTGAACTCCTGGCGACGGCAAGCGGAGCCTGCCGCCCGCCGCATAGGCCCGCGTCCCGCTCCGTCTTCTTCTGCGGGGCCCCCGAACCGCCAAACTTTGGGATGACTTCGTCATTTAGACTACCTCCTTTTGTTTCAAAAAACCGCCCCTTAGCGCGGCCTTGTTCATCCAGCGAATTTGCCGCAGAGCTCCGCGCTGGGACTTCGTCCATTCATGCGAGGCGAAGATCACCGTCCCGTTCGGGTCATCCTTTGAGCGCCCCGCCCGTCCGGCCATCTGCACGAGGGATGCTTCATCGAACAGGTCGCTGTCCGCATCCAATATGTATACATCGCTTCGCGGCACCGTAACGCCGCGCTCCAAAATCGTCGTGGTCACCAACAGCCTGATTTTTCCTTCGCGGAACTCCAGCACCTTCCGATTCCTTTCCTGGTCCTGGGAAGAGGTTCCCGCAAGCGGCAGTCCGGGAAAACAGCCCCGGAGCAGCCCCGTAAGCGGCTCGATCTGCCGGATGCGGGTGACGAACATAAAAATTTGCGCGCCGCGGCGGACCGATTCCTCCAGGGGCCAAAGCAAGCTGCGCGGAAGGGAGCGGCGGCGCAGACAGGTCCCGACCGGGTCCATCGCAATCCGAACCGGAACCGGGAGCGGATGGCCGTGGAAACGGGCCGGCACTTTGGCATGAGGCAGCCTTCCGGCGCGAATTTCCCGCTGCATGGCCGGGGGCGGCGTGGCGGACAAAAAAATGAACCGTCCGTCTCTTTTGCAGGCCGCCTCTGCGGCAAATTCCAACATCGGGTCGTTATGATACGGAAACGCGTCGAGTTCATCGATGATAACCAAATCGAAGGCCTCGTAAAAACGCATCAATTGATGGGTCGTGGAAATAAACAACCTGGCCTCTTCCCAGCGCTGCTCGCTCCCGCCATACAGCACCGCCATGGGCACATCGGGAAAAACTTTGGCCACCCGCGGCGCCAGTTCAAGCACCACGTCCCGGCGGGGCGTGGCGACCAGCGCTCGCCCTCCTTGGTCCAACACGTAACGCAACAGCGGAAAAATCATCTCCGTCTTGCCGGCCCCGGTCACGGCCCACAGCAAAAACCGGGGAGGCCGGGCATCCGCCGGCCTGCCGAAGGGCAACAGGCGCAAAAGCCGGGCAAAGGGTGCGGAGCGGGGGACGGCAGGTTGCCCGGGCGGGTTGGCCAAAGCCTGCTCCGCCGGGGGCTCAGGCGAATGCGCCAAGGGCCCGGGCAGTTGCGTCAAAGGCTCGGGCGGATGCGGCAAAAGCTTGTACGACTGCGGCAAGAGCTTGTACGACTGCGGCAAGAGCTTGTACGACTGCGGCAAGAGCTTGTGCGCCTCCGTTAAGAGCTTGTGCGACTGCGGCAAGGGCTTGTGCGACTGCGTCATGGGCTTGGGCAGCTGCGCCAAGGGCTCGTGCGACTGCGTTAAGAGCTTGTGCGACTGCGGCAAGGGCTTGTGCGGCTGCGATAGAAAGCGCAGCGCCTGCCCCGCCGCGCTGCGCTGCGCGGGGCTCAGCCCCCACCGGTCCAGCAGGGACGCGGCGGGGGCCACGGCCGAGCCGCCCGCCGCCTGCGGCGCCGCGGGCGGCTCGGCGCCAGCGCTGCCGCGAAGCAGCAGCGCACAAGAGCGGCTGCGCCCCAGCGCGAGGCAGGCCTCGCAGTAGGCGCAGCCGCGGGAGCCGCACGCCCCGCAGGGCGTGCGGCGGTGCACTTCGCTGCCGCAGCGCCGGCAGCGGTGGCCCGCCCGGGCCCGGCGCCAGCGCGGGCCCGCTTCACCTCGGGCGCGGCTTGTCCCGCCCACGCCCGAGGTGAACCGCACGCGCCCCTGCAGGTGCGCGAGCTGGGCGGCGGAGCGCCATGCCGGCGCAAGGCCCGGCAGGCGCTCCGCCAGCAGCTGCTGGAGCTCCGCTTCCAGCAGCGACCTGCCCGCGAGCGCGTCCGCAAGCCGCCGCGCCTCCTCAAGCGTGTGCACAAGCCACGCTTCCCCTGCGGCAAGCCACTCCCTCTCCACCGAATCGGCCTGACTTAAAAAAAGCTTGTTATCCCGGTTATCCTTCCATCCCCGCTTGCTATCCCGCCATGCCTTTGCGTTTTCACCGCCTCCAGGCACGCTTTCCAACAACCTGAGACCTAGCGGAGTCAAGCCCGCCTCCCCTCTCCATAACCAGCCATGATTTCCCGTCAAATTCAAATCCTTTTCCCCGGCTCTCCTCGGCGTATTGCTCAAATTCACTCCACTTAAGGAACTCAAACGTTCTGCATTTTTCCGAACGCCCCCCCGTTCATCATCGCTTAGCTTCTTTTCGGCCGCGAGTTCCGGCTTCAAGCCAAGCTTTAAAAAGCCCTCCCAATCCCTCTCATTCCACCGGTCCATCGCCTCCTGCGTTTTAAACCGGCCGCGCAGCTTCACCGCCCAACCCAAGGGCAAACCGTCCGAAAGCAGATATATCGCCGAGGCCCCGAGTCCAGCTCCCGCATGATGTGAAAATCCAGCGCCGCGCAGAACCCCGTTTGAACCCACGGTCCCGCCGGCCAAGATCGGCCCATCGGTTAAACCCATCTTTTTCTTCACTCCCTGTCTTTCAAGCCCCCCTTGCCCATTCAAAACGTCCACAACACTGCATGCTGCTGCATCCCCCTGATCCCCCAGCCTCATCCACCGGCTTCCTCCCACAACCCACCAAAGCAAATCAACCCGCAAATCCAAACTGATCCAAAGCCGCCACTCCGTCATGAGCTTTACCGCATACAAACCCGCCTTCATTTCCACCTCTCCCCGCCAAAAAACAGCAGTTTATTGCATACTTCAACAATTACAATATAATTCCTCCATTTACTTATATTCCTTCAATATTTTTTGCTTCTTTTTTGTGGCATTAAATCTGACAAGATACATCTTCTATCCACACATATTCTAACGGTTGCCACAAACGCTATTTGTCCCAAAAACGTTGGTTTCAAATTGTAACGGTTGCCATAGCGCTTATTTCACAGAAATCAGGCTATTTTTGCTTAGATTCAGGCAAATAACGACGCTTACAACCGTTAGAATTTAGAAAAGGTCTTTTTCCGGAAAATAGCCGCTGCTACAACCGTTAAATTTCCGGGCAGCCTTTTTGGGGAATCTTGAGCAAGAATTAATGCAACGCTGGTGCCAAAACGCTTGATTTCAACGAAATAAGGTTATTTCGGTCCGTTAGCCCTCCCCACGTACTCCGAGCAGCTTCGTCCAGTCCCTGTCAAGCCCCGGTTTCGGTTCTAAGCCTTTTTTTCGACATCCCCTTTCTTCACAAACCGCAAGACGCAAAAAAGCACACCCCTCCGGCCTATGGCCTGATAAAGAGTGTGCTTCACACTTTGCGCCGCGCATCCCGATGCGCGAGTATAAAGTTATGATTTTGTTTCGGCTCACTTATTGGTATTCGCTGCGGCTCGGCGTTTTCCTGCAACCCCTGGTAATTTTTTGAAACCCAATAATCGGTGCGCTTCCAAAACCTCGTACGCTCCCAAACGCAGCCTGATGCGAACATATGACTTGGCGGCTTACACATGGACATAGGGAATCTTACCCGCCTCCTGCGGAATACGAAGGTCGATGCAAACAGGAGCGTCGCCAGCCGTTTTGGCAGCCTGCGCCTCCACATCTTCTTCCCGGACCGCTGCCAGCCCGATAATGGTCAACTCCATATCGCCTTGCGCCTGCAGCTTTTGCATAATTGCAAGCGTATCATCCTCCGAAGCCTCGTCGAGCACCGTTACCCGCAGCGGCAATCCGCGCAGTCTCGCATACCATGACAATGCCCGCAAATACCATTCCATTTGGCTCTCATGATTGCTCGTCACCAGAATATAATGCATCGTTTTGATTGTAGACTTCCGCCGTAAATATATCCCGTGCAAAAAATGAACCAGCGCCGCGGCCAATCCGTAGCTAAGCAGGACCCAACCCATATAGGGAACCACGGAACTCACCTCCTTTGTAGAGGTAGTTCAAAAAGTCATCTTTTAATCACGAAGCAGATCATGAAGCGGATTCGACGTCGAATCTTGAATTCAGCCGGGCCTTCCGTTGCTCACGTAGGCTCCTCCTACGCTCCGCTACTCAGTCCCTAAGCTTCATCCAACCTTCTCGGTGCTGAAAACCTGACTTTTTGAACACTCCCTTATAGCGACAATATATGCCGCTAGCAAAAGGAGGGTTACTGGGCTCCCGTCAAACAGACCGCTGCCTGCAATAACGGGAGCCTTCCAGCCCTTTTCATCCAATCGCAGTTGGACAGATGACTAGACCTTTTTAACGCCACAGTGCCGGAATAACAGCCCACCTGCCCGTTTGGGCCGGCGTACTGCATTACGGCTAAATTCATCAATTTCCGCAACTCGCAGACAGCGCTGTACTATGTACCTGGCCGCTTCCCTGTCCCTATAGCATTCAAAAAAATAGGAACTCGCCTCACATTTCAATATCATGAATAATATGGAAACCAAGGCACAGAGAAGGCCAGTCAAAAACGATTTCCGCATCATCTGCTGTGTCTATCAACTCTAATGAACATTCAGCTATCTCTGCCGTCCTAAAACTACGAGCTGCCGCCGCCTTTACGTGTAGACACCATCCGCTGCCGCGGAATCGGCTCGGCTAATATCAACCGCGCCAAACCGAATTTATATCTGTAAATATTTTAGCCGGTTAAAGAGTGACCCAACCGAACTTAATCGCATTAATAACCGCTTGGGTACGGTCGTCAACGTCCATTTTCTGCAAAATGCTGCTGACGTGGTTTTTGACGGTCTTCTCGCTAATAAACAAATGCTCTCCAATCATTTTGTTGCTGCGTCCTTCCGCCATCAAACGAAGCACTTCAGCTTCCCGTCTCGTCAGCGGATTGTCATCGCCGGCAACGAATTTAACGCCCGCTTCGCGGATCGCGTTGTCTTCGGCAATCGCCCCCGTCTCGCTCAAATATTCCATGCGGCGCAGTTGCTGAATCAGTTTGCCGGTTACTTTCGGGTGAATAAACGCATTCCCCTCGGCCACCGTACGGATGGCATTAACCAGCGATTCAGCCTCCATGTCTTTCAGCAAATAGCCGGTTGCCCCTTTGCGCAGCGTTTCAAACACATAGCTTTCATCATCGTGAATCGACAAAATGATGACCTTGACCTCGGGATACGACTCGCGGAGTTCAGCCGTGGCATCCACGCCGTTCAATTGCGGCATATTGATGTCCATCAGCACGATTTCCGGAGCAAACTGCTGGCAGCATTCCAACACTTGAGTGCCGTCGCCGCATTCTCCTACAACCTCGATGTCTTCCTCCATGTTCAAAATCCGCTTCAGACCCTCCCGAAACAACTGGTGATCGTCAGCCAAGAGAACTTTGATTGCTTGTCTGCTGCCACTCGTAAGATTATCCATCCTGGTACTCCTTTCTCTTCTCTGTGTTCGTTGGAATGTGGATGACGATTTTGGTACCCATATTCGCTGCCGATTCGATTTCCATTCTTCCTTCGAGTAATTCGACTCTTTCCCGCATGCCAATCAGTCCGAAATGGGTATGCCCTTTCGTCTTTTGCTCCAATTGGTCCACCTTGAAGCCAAGGCCGTTATCTCGCACAATGATGCGCAGCATTTGCGCCTGATACGTGATCTCCACGCCAACATAGGTCGGAAAAGCATGCTTCGCCGCATTGGTGAGCGCTTCTTGCACCAGCCGAAAAATCGCCGCTTCCATCGGAGAGGATAACCGATGCTCTTTGCCCCTGGTTTCAAAGGTGGCTCGAATCTTGGTCTTCTCTTCATAATCATGAACGTATTTGCGCAGTGTTGGAATCAGACCGAGATCATCGAGCGCCATCGGACGCAAATTAAAGATCACTTTCCGCATTTCTTCGAGACTGGAGCGGACCTGAGCTTTCAAATCTACTATTTCGTCCTGTACCAGTTTAAATTCCTGCTTAGCGAGCATTCTTTCTACAATTTCCGTCCTAAGCACTAGATTCGCGAGAAGCTGAGCGGGACCATCGTGAATTTCCCGCGAAATCCGTTTTCGTTCTTCTTCCTGCGCCAAAATAATCTTGAGACCGATCAGCTGCCGGTTCTTAGCGGATTCCAAGATTCGGGTAACCTGTCCCAATTCGCCGGAAAAGTATTCGAGCACAACGCCCATTTGCGTACTGATCGTTTCAGCTCGTTCGACCGATTTTTCCACGTTTCGAACTCTTTTTTGCAGTTCATCGCGTCTGGCCTTCAAATACATTTCCTTCTCGCGATAAATCAGCAAATCAAGCTGAAGCTGCGTCGCCTTCTCGTAGGCCTGTTTGATGTCTTCCTCTTTGTACCGCACGAAATCCCGGCTGACTTCCGTCAGCCGGATGCGGGAACGTCTGTAGTTCACCTCGAGCTGGTCGACCTTCTCCACGGTTTCCGCCGTTTCTTTCATTACGTTTTGCATCTCCGTGTTCAGCGTCTTCAGCTCATTTCGCGCCGAGTCCAAAATTTCGAGAATTTGCAGCTTGCTATTTTCAAGTACGTTAACAGCGTTATTTATTACGCGATCTATGGCATCTGCTTGAAAATCCACCTATACCTTCTCCGTTTCTGTAGTCCGAATAGTCCCAGACTAATCATATCATGATTCGAGGGTGATGGATTTGGTTTTCTTTTCCCAATTTACGCCAATGCCCAGCTGTTCCGACACCAAACGTAACGGGACTAAAGTCCTACCTCCCACAACGATCGGAGAAACCTCCGCTTGCTTGCTGGTTCCGTTCACAAAAAATTCCTTTTCCCCCACGGTTAACTCGAGTACGTTCGTTCCGCGCTTTACGGTAATTTTTTTCGCGGCATTGTTCCAGGTGGAGGTCCCGCCAAAAGCATCCAGCACATATTTAATGGGTACATACGTCGTGTTGTCCTTCAGCAGCGGAGCCACTTCCAGGCTTTGTTTCGCCCCGTCCACCGTCATCGATTTTTGGCCGACAACCATGACGGCTTTGACGCTGGGCTGGGTCACGGCGGCGGCTTCCTCTGTAGCGGCGGCGGGAGCGGTAAACCGGATATTGTCAAAAGAAACACTGCCCGTCAGCATACGTTCATCTTGCCCTTCCTCCACACTTACGACATACAGCCGTTTCAGCTTGGCCGGATATTTGATGCCCGCTGCCGTTAAGTCGACGTTCAGCGTTTTCCAGCCCGTGAAGTCCAGCGGCCGCGCCAAATCGAGATACACCGGTTTGCCGTCGGCGTCCGCCAGCTCCGCGCGCACCCAGTTCAAGCTGGCATCGCCCAGGAGATCGATCGTCATCGCCGTGGCGTTTTCCGGAATCTCCTTGCCGGTCGTTCCGTTGATTTGCGCGTAAGCGAATTTATTGCCCGTACCGCCGGTCAAATCGTAGTCAAGCTGCAGCACTTTCGAATTCGCGCGTTCGCCCGTCCCTTGGACAATCGCTGCCGTTCCCTGCGACTCGGCCGGAAGCCCCGTAAACGAAATCGGGTAAGACACGTTTTCAAAGCTTTCCCAAATGGTGTCCGTGGAAGCGGACAAGACAACCGGCGTGCCGGTGAAGCCGTCATAGCTAGGCGTTGCATAAGCAACCTTCGTGCCGGAATTTATCGACTGCACGGTGAGCGCGCCGTCCTTTACGCTGGCTTTCATGCCGCTGAAGGTCCATTTCACGGATTCCGCCGGAACGTTTACCGTGCTTCCGCTCTTCAGCTGAGCCGTAACCGGCACGGATACGGAAGCCCCCGCTTCGAGCGGCGCAAACGTCGTAGCCGGCGTCAGGCTCGTAAGATCGCTGCCGCCCAGCACCGTCACCTCCATGCTGCTGCTGGCCGAGCCGTTTGTAGCGGTGATTTTTGCCGTACCCGCTTTAACGCCTTTAAATCCGCTGCCTGTCCACTTGACGTTTCCGTTGCTCGCTTTCCAGGAAGCCGCCGTGCTTTCCGTCGCAATCGGGTTGTAGTACGTATCGTAGCCTTTCAGGGCATAAGGGACCGTCTGCCCGATGAGCAGCGTGGATGATCCGCTGACTTTAAAGCCTTTCAGCGTGCCTTGCGGAGCCGAAGTGAAGACGCCGAGGCCGTTGGCGACGGCGCGTTGTCCGGCCGATCCGTTGGACGTCGTGAAGGTGAGCTGCGCACTTGTTTCGGCAAGCGGACGATTCACCATCGTTGTTGAACCGCCTCCGTCCAGGTTCAACCCTTTCCATACCCCAATGCTCGTCATAAAACCTTGCAGTTCCTTTAACGTCATCCCGGAGCTGTTGCTGTTTTTCTCGGCGGCAATAATATAAGCCGTTTTCCCGTCTTTGGAGTAGCCAACGGCCGTACGCGCCACGGTGCTGCCTCCGCTGATCGAGTTCGTTGCACGGGTAAACGCCGAGGCTTGGCCTTGATCGACCAGCAGCGTATGGCCGCCGATCATCACCTTGAGATCCGCGGGATTGACGCTATTCCCAGTCGTTAAAGACTGCAGTTCATACTGCGTATCGATGCGCTGTCCGACCTCCAAATGTTTAGCGACAAAGTCCGCCGCCGTTCCATGGGCGCGCAAAATATATCCGTCCGCCGGCACGGCTCCCGGAATCGGCGCTTTGATCGAAATCTGCGTGATCACATCGCCCTGTACAAGCACTTCCGTCGGCGTTGTCGAAGTGTCCACCGGCCGCTGCGCGGATTTCCAGGCGCTAGTGTATATAAACAATTTGTTGACATGGCTGCGGGTTTTATCCGGCTCCGTTACATAAGATTCCTGATTGATCCCCGCAAGCTCAAACGACGAGCCGTCCTCGGCAACCACCGTCCCGTTGAAGCCAAACCGGTCAATGAACGGCGTTCCGTCATTTTTCACTCCAAACGCGTACATGCCTTCGAGTTGCGCCGGGCTTGTGACAAGCGTTCCTTGGGAAACCGCCGCTCCCATCGGCACGCCTTGCCCTCCGGTGGCAAAGAAATCGCCGTTTACCCCGGCCACGGCACCGGTCTCTTTGGCCATGCCTTCCACCGATTGCCGGGTCGTCAATTGCCCCCCCTTGCCGGTCATGACATCCAAACTGACGTAAGGATTGGTTAAATCGACTTCGACCACATCCGCAAGCACTTTAACGGACTTGCCCGAACGCGTCACCGTGTATTGATATTTGACAAGTTTCGCCCCGGACGTAATGATTTCTTCGCTTAATTTTACGGCTTGATTGCTTGCCGCATACGCCGTAGAAACCGTCCCCCCAATAGGTACCGGTCCCCATCCGATCGCCGGCTGAATCCAAATCATTCCCGCCAAGGAGACGATCGCCAATCGTTTCCCGCCCCGCACTACAATCCGCATCCATTTCGAGTCCTGATTCTTATCCACTACCATATTAATTTGCTACTCTCCCAACTTTTGCAATAATTATCCAAAGCGAACAGCCTACCCTATCCCTTTGGAAACCTAATCTATAAATTATAGACTATTTTCCCGCCAAAAAGTTACGAAAAAAAGCAAGATTGTCAAAGTTCTCTATGTTTTTGAAAAGTAGTGGTTGCTGGCTGTGAATATCGTGGATTATGTGGATAAAAACTGTGGATATTGTGGATTGTTTTTGTGGATAATGTGGACATTGTGGAAACTCGGCGGATAAAATGCTACTATTTAAATATATAAGGCGTAGCACGTCCTGATCTTCTCTGTGGATAGAGGGTCAGGACTTTTTATTTTACTATATAAAAAATAAGAGGAGTGATCGGTATAAATGAAAACGTTAACTTTCGAAAAGGCGCATAAAACCTTCATCAATCAGCACTCAGACTCACGAAAGGGAGAGCGCAAAGCCCGCCTTTTACGGGGACACGGACATGGAGAAACCTTATTTTTGAAGAACGTATGGTGGCCGCTGTATGGAAATTTCGAATATCTTCATCCCGAATATGAGATTCTCGATTGGCGGGGGCGCTCATATTTTGGCGATTTTGCCTATTTGCCGGGGCTTCTTAAATTTATGATTGAAATTAAGGGGTATGGCCCTCATGTACAGGAAATGGATCGTCAGAAGTTTTGCAATGAATTAAATCGTGAATTATACCTGCAATCCCTCGGCTTCCGAGTAGTTTCTATCGCCTACGATGATATCGAACAAAGGCCTGATCTGTGTAGAAATCTCCTGCAAGTGTTATTTAACCGGTACCAAGCCTATCCGCAGCCTAAAGAACGTTCTGTTTTCGCAGAAAAGGAAGTTCTCCGCCTGGCATTATGTTCTGCCGGGTCCATCAGTCCTAAAGAGGTATGCCAATATTTTGGCATCAATTACCGGACTGCGGTGCGCTTGCTACAATCTCTTTCTGCCAAAGGGTGGATGCAGCCGATCCGAAACGGAACCGGACAAAGAATTCATCGCTACGAACTGCTTCAAGGAAGTTGGGAGATGATTGACTGACATAGGCAAGATCCATAAGATATTTTTCCAAATAGTTGGTTACCTGGGTGTTGAACTAGTTAGGAGCCTGGCTCCGACGAATTAGTTGCAAAACTTACAGGTAGGATAAATTTAGATGCGGGCTAATCCGTATTAATTGCATTTCTTGCAATTACATCCAGACATCTTCACCAATCCCTTCAACTATGCCGTTTTAATTGTAGGATTTGCATTTAAACTAGCGCCCAGCTACGTCATCAGCTAAATAACTGTATGTTTTACAACTCTTCAACTTTATAAGCACGCAAAATTCTCGATACATAAGAAACGAGAGTCGCAGCGTAAAAAACGGATACCCTCTCCCTTCCAGGAGAACGATATCCGTTTCTATTAACGATAGTTTATAATCCCGCTTGTGTTTTCAGCGCTTCGGCCTTATCTATGCGTTCCCAAGGCAAATCGATGTCCGTACGTCCAAAATGACCGTAGGCTGCGGTTTGGCGATAAATCGGACGGCGAAGATCCAACATACGAATGATGCCCGCCGGACGAAGATCGAAATTCTGGCGAACGAGCTCCACCAATTTTTCTTCCGGTACTTTGCCTGTTCCGTAAGTATCGACATTAATGGATACCGGGTTAGCGACGCCGATCGCATAAGCCAACTGGATTTCCACTTTGTCGGCCAGCCCCGCGGCAACGAGGTTTTTCGCCACGTAACGCGCCGCATAAGCGGCCGAACGGTCAACTTTGGTCGGGTCTTTCCCAGAGAATGCGCCGCCGCCGTGGCGGGCATATCCGCCGTACGTATCGACAATAATTTTGCGGCCCGTTAAACCGGCATCTCCCTGTGGCCCCCCGATAACAAAGCGGCCTGTCGGGTTAATGAAATATTTCGTTTCCCCATCCAATAATTCCGCCGGTACAACCGGAAGAATGACGTGCTCCTTGATGTCTGTTTGAATTTGTTCCAGCGTAATTTCTTCCGCATGCTGCGAAGATACAACGATCGCGTCCACCCGTTTGGGTTTGCCGTCGACATATTCAATCGTAACTTGGGTTTTACCGTCCGGCCGGAGGTAACCCAGCGTGCCGTCCTTCCGCACTTCGGAAAGGCGGCGAGCAATACGGTGCGACAGCGCAATCGGAAGCGGCATGAGCTCCGGCGTTTCATTCGTAGCAAAACCAAACATCAACCCTTGGTCACCGGCGCCGATATTTTCCGTTTCCTTATCGACCTGGGCAGGATCCCGGCTTTCCAGAGCGGCGTTTACGCCTTGGGCAATGTCTGCGGACTGCTCATTAAGCGAGGTGAGGACCGCGCAAGTATTGAAATCGAACCCATATTTAGCACGGGTATAGCCAATCTCCTTCACCGTTTTGCGAACAATAGCAGGAATATCGACATATTCGGATTTGGTGCTGATCTCCCCGATAACGAGCACTAGCCCGGTGGCTACGGAAACTTCACATGCAACCCGGGCATAGGGATCATTGGCCAAAAATGCGTCAAGAACCGCATCGGAAATTTGATCGCAAATTTTATCAGGGTGTCCTTCCGTAACGGACTCGGAAGTAAATAAGTGTCGCCCTTGTACGGACATAAAATTTCAACCTCCCCATGGATAGTATGGCGAAAGCCTTCGTATCCAATACTAAAAATGCCCCAACTGGATTATGGGCAGATTTACCGACTTTATTTACCAAAAAATGAACCTTTCCCTGATCGGAAAAGGTTGTTTGACAATCCTCAAAGTCATATTATCGCATTTGCCATGTCATGTCAAAAGATTAGTGCAAAAGCAAATCACGCTGCGCCTGAGCGACCAGCCGTTTTGTAATTTCTCCGCCGACCGAGCCGTTTTCCCGTGATGTGAGATGCCGCCAGTTGCCGCCGGAATCACCGCTTGTCCCCAAAGCGCCGAGCTCGCTGGCGAATTCCGTATCCGACGCCTCACCGGCTACCCCGCCGCCGACCGGCAACCCGAACTCTGCCGCAATTTCATACTTCCACTGTTTAAGCATTTGACGGCATTCCGGAACCAGCTTGGAGTTGCTTCTTGCCATCTTTAATCCACCCCCATAAATATTGTCGTTCAGGAGTAGGATGTGCTCAGCCATGAAAAATACCCTATAGAATTATTGTTCGTTCAGGAAGAAATCGGCTGTCCTATTTTAGCGAATATCCGCCGCGAACCAACACCGTCAGGCTGTACTTATTTCCGGCCTGAACCTGAACTCCGCGTCCATCCCGGGGAAACGAAAGCAGGTGGTTGTTCGTTACCGCTCCTCCGTTTTTGATATCTACGCCATCGGTCAAATCCGTAACACCGTCGGCGTCGCTGCTGTAAATTACAGCCTTTCCTGCCCGAACCACGAACTCCGCTCCGGCCGCCGCAATCAACGTCTGACCCGGCTCTACCGTTACAACTTCAATTGCATCGGTTGAGCCGCCTCCTTTGCTGCCGGTGCTGCCGCTCGTCGAAGGAGCCGAAGGCTTTGTTGGGGTCACGCCTCCCTTGAGCGCCTGCTGAATGGCTTGGTCCACATAACTCTTCGTCACAACCGGATCGTCAGCGGTGCCTGGTTGACCCGTTACGCTTGAGCCTTCCGCCGTCAAATTCAGCAACGAGCCTGCCCAAATACTACCACCGATCACCACCGTCGCTGACATGACTTTCCATACTGTCTTCATCATGTTCCTCCTCAAATCTCTCATTACGATAATGATAGAGGTTATACAGGCATGAAACAAGCCCGATTTTACTACTCATCCGTATCAGTCTCATCATCATATTCAAAGCTTTGGCTGCCAAGCTTGATTTTGTATCCCTGGAACAGGTCATAAACCGTTAATTTAAATTCGTCGTCTTCGGTGAGATCTTTAAATAGCGGATCATTAAAGCTGAAGCTTGCTCTACCGTCGCCTGTAAGAAGCAAGTCGGTTTCAGGGACGAACTCCTTCTCGAAAATTCGACCGCTGGAATCCTCGACCTCAAACAGATATTTATGCCCAAACTCGCCGATCGTATAGTCCCTATTACGGGTCAGATCATAGGTAAAGCTCAGATTCATGGAGCTGCCGGAGAGAGTAGATTCCACGTCTTTCACCGCCAACTTATATGGGAATATCTCCAGGCCTCTCAGTTTTTTATTGGCTGTTGGATTAGAAACCCCAAGCTCTAGGGCCACCGCATTTATATAACCTGTCGCTTCGCCTTTGACCGGCGTCAGCTTATTGTCGGTGATCCCTTCCCCAACAATCAGCTTCATATCGGTTATTGAGACCCGCTTAGGAATTTTAGTCCATACTGCAACCACACTTTTCTCTTCCGGTCCGGCCGGGGTGTCGATCTGGCTGACCGTGGCTTTATATGTCTGGCCGTCGGATGTCTGGTATGCCCCGACAATTTGCGAAAGATCCATTTGATGTTCTTCCAGATTCTTGACATCCAGTTCGGTATAAACTAGATCGCTGGATGGACCTAAGTAAACACGGGAACTTATCACACCCAACTCTTGTTTGCGTCCAGGCGTATCGAACGTAAAGGAGGCTCCCTTGGCTATACCGGCCACCTCCGGTATTGCGCCCGTATTGCTGAATTGAATCCAGTCGGTACTCTCTTCCCCTATCTTCTCAAGCAGGGCAACCTGCAGTTGGTCAAACTTCAGATAGTTGGGCACCTTAGCTGTCACAAAAATGTCCATCGACATTCCGGCTCCAATTAATCTGTCCGGCTGCGTGAATATCAGCTTGGTTCCTTCAGTCAGCTTAACGGAGTCCACTTGCAAGCTCCCGATCAGTTCCGGCAGCTGTAACGTTTTGATGTTATCATTGCTAATCGTAATTTTGGCGTTGACCAGATCGCCATCACTCCAAGGCAGTCTTTGCAGCGAAGACAAGGTAACGCCAAAAACACCGTCCTTCGTCTGTATAAACTGCTCGGTTCCTACCATTTTATCGGCGGTATGAATGGTCTGCAGCGCAAAAATCGCGAGCGGATAGGCGATTTTCTCCTTATTGTCCTCCGCGGTCGGCAGATTCATGAACAGACGCGGATAGGCAATGCTGATATCGGGCGGCACCGTCACCGGGAGTGTTATGAATCTTTGTTCCAGCGGTTGAAGGGTCATATTTTCCAGTGCCGGCGCCTTAATCGGCATACGGTATCCATCCGAGGTTTGCAGTTCAAATTGATACTTCGGCAAAGTGATCGTCGCCCCGCTTGTATTGCGGAAAGCAAAGCGTACGGACAGCTCATGTTCAAGATCATTTTTGTTCACGACAGCGCTCGTCACCTGCACGGCTATTTTGCCGTTGCCGGCTTGAATGAACTTTTCGACATTGGGCTTAACCGTCATCAGGTTATCGCCTTCGCCAGGCAATTGCATCGTTGCAATCGGCAGACTCTGCTTGGCCGTTTCGTCATCCAGCGCCACTTGCAGTTCCATGTTCGACAACTCGATTTTCTTCGGGATTTGAGCCATCAGGTGAAGTGTTTTCGTATCCTTGGGCTGGATTTTGTAATCCACACTGGTTGTTGGGTCCGCTGTCATCAGATAGCTTGCTCCTTTAGATGAACGGATCACAAATTTCATTTTCGGATCTTCAAACAGCTTGTAGCCAACATTCGTCATATTGAGCAAAACATTGACGTATTTGTAGTCTCCTGAAACATAAGAAGCCACTTGCCCTACCTTCGCCTTAACACGGGCATCGGCAATCCATAATGTTTTGGATTGATTCGCAGGGGTCGACGTCAAATAATCTGCTGGAATCTTGAACTGTCCTTTCAACGCCTCGTACTCAGGCTGGCTAAAATCCCATTTGACCACCTGGAATATTAGATTTTGCGGCTTGATGTGATTCGCAATTCGGGCTGTATACGTCAACGTCGTGGAAGAACCGGCCGCCAGCTTCTTCTTGTCTTTGTCTTTGGTCATCAACGACGTACTATAAGTTGTCCCGCTTGTGGTTTTTACTTTGGACCAGTAATCGAGCAAATCGATCGTCTTGTTGTCCTTATTTTGGATCGTCAGCGTATACGTAAGAATACTTTCGCCGTCCAGCGTTAAAATATTGACATCGCTCAATCGAACCAAACTTTTTGCGGTAATCTTCACCGGAGGCAGATTAGCCAATGTATGTACAGTTTCCTGTTTTACAGTTTTAGCCGAGTTGGTAGTCTTGGGTGTTGTTGCAGCCCAGGTTTGTGATGACAGGGGCACTAACGCGGATACTGTCAAAACAAAGGCTGCTGCAGTCTTTGAAACTTTTCTCAAATTGTCTCCTCCCCGTTTAGCATGATTAATTATTTAGACGTTTTTTGATAAAAATAGTTTCGTATAAACAAAAAACGAGGCGA
Source organism: Paenibacillus macerans (assembly GCF_900454495.1). NCBI lineage: Bacteria > Bacillati > Bacillota > Bacilli > Caryophanales > Paenibacillaceae > Paenibacillus > Paenibacillus macerans. The sequence continues at coordinate 763,086 of NZ_UGSI01000002.1, read as the reverse complement.
AAGCACTGCTTCCACCCCCGAAAATTATTCATTCTGTGTTATAAAAATATTTTATTATGGTGCTGCAATCCACGGTTTCTCATAGGCCAGTTTGGCGGTATCCAGACCTGTGACGATGGCGGATATTTTCTGTTTCAAGGTTTCTAATTGAAGCTGCGCTTGAAACACTTCATATTGAGTCGCCATGCCCAACTCATAACGTTTTTGTACTACGTTCAGGGCGTCAGTGGCGCTTGTTAAGGAAGCCTGAAGCTGAGTGTATTGAGTTTCAAGCTGTTTGATTTGATCATAGGTTTGCCGAATGGCATCTTCAAGTTGTTTCTTGGCTTCAGATACACTAATCTTTTTCACATCAACACCGATTTTTGTATTTTCATAAGCGTTGATCGTTTGCCCATTGGCGAAAGTAAAATAATTAACGTTCAGATCAGCCTGCTCAACCTCGCGTTCAGCCTTCCACACGGTAGGGCTGTCGGCTTGAACACGGCCAATATGAGCGTCCACATTATCTTCAAATACTTCAAATTTGGGATGATCGGTTACTTCATATTTCTGATCCGCTTTATAGCCTATTAACGCATTTAAAGTTCGATAGGCTTCATCCAGAGCCTTAGCCGCTACTTCCTGCGCAGCTTTAGTCTGGGCCAACGTATTCTGCGCTTGGGTCACTTCATATTCGCTGGCCATTTGATTCGCCAACTTGGTCTGTGCAATGCGCAGCTTCCATTCTGCATCCGTTACGTTGAGATCGGCCAAGCGCTTATCCTCAATGGCGTTAATGATAGCATTATAGCTTTTTTTAACCTGGTAAGCCACGCTCTCTTTGGCCACCTCTAAGTCTTTCTTGGATATCAGGTAGCTTATTTGCGCCTGGCTGTAATTATTAAAAGCGGCTTTTGCTTCAGGATTGCCGTTCGGACCGGGAGTAGGGATATAATCGATCTTATCGGCTGAGTCTACCAACCTGTTGTCATCTGCCTTAAGCGATTTCTCCTGCATCTTGATTTTATTGTTGTTGGCGACCGCAAGAGCGACAGCGTCTTCATAGGCCAGCGGCTCCGTGTTGGTCTCATAGATGGCTTCCGTAGTTGTAACAGGGACACTCGGAGCAGGATTTGAACTGTTTTGTTCACTTTCCGTCTTCACAGGCAGCTCAATTTGGATGGTTGAAGTTGCTTTATCCCAATCCACTTTAGCGCCGAACGATTCCCCAACAAAACGTAACGGTACGTAGGCAGACCCATTTATGAGTTTAGCGGGCGTCTCCAAAGTAATCGATTCACCGTTCTTGTGAGCGGTAGTATTATTCACTTTCAATTCAATGGTGTCCGCACCCTTGGTTGCAGAAATTAGTCCGGTTGCCGTGTCATAATCAACTTGCGCGCCAAGCGATTCAAACAGAGCCCGCATCGGAACCAAGGTTACATGATTGCTTTGAATGGGTTGTTGATTATATGTCTGAGTTATTCCATTGAGGGTTACATGAATATCGTTTGCCGATTGCGCAGAAGCTGCACCCACTACAACGGAAGACAACAGTGCTGTGGAAACTAAAGCGGAGCCCAGTCGTTTCATCTCACACCACTCCTCCTTACACTATATTGTAGATTGTAGACTTATTACGATTCCATAATGAATAAAATCTGTATTGCGGGATATACTATGAAAAAAGGGCTCCCCTAATAGGAACCCCTTTTTCATTATTCATAAGACGTTAGAACCAGCGATAACGGTTCTTATTTTACTTGTGTTACCGTAACTGTGTTAGTATCTTTGTCCCATTTGATATCTGCTCCCAAAGCTTGACCTACCCAGCTGATTGGCAGAACAGTACGGTTGTTCTTAGTGATTGCCTTAACGTCCATGTTAATTACTGCACCGTTAACCGTCAGGATGTTAGTTTTCAGTTTGATTTGTACGATACGGTCACCTTTCAACAGCGTGACTGTGGAAGTCTTCTTATCAAACTTAATGTTTTGCGGAGCAACACCCAGAGCATCGGCTACGTAACGAACAGGCAGGAAAGTGCGTCCGTTCTCGATGTAAGGAGCAACGTCGGCTGTATAAGTTGCACCATTTACAGTGTAGCTCGTGCTACCGATTTTGAAAATAGATACAGTATTACCTTTGGAGTCTTCAACCGGTGCCGGAGTAGAAACTTTAGCGATAATTGCTTTTGCTACCGCTTTGTTATCTTTCCAATTCGAATACTTTTGAGTTTCGGATACAGCATCACCTTCAACGGACAGTTCAACTTTTCCTTCCGGAACAGTACGGTCAAGAATAACGCTAACATTCGATACCGAAATCGTGCTAGCCGTATCGCTTTCGCCCTCAACGTCGAAGATCACAGTTCTGTCATCGCTCGATCTTCTAACATTGTTGATAATCAGGTCCCCGCCAGATACTTTAACCGTTGGTGTGCTTGCAAATTTAACGCCATCCGGCAGAACCAAACGAACTTCGCCATCGTCCACCAAAGCGCCGGCTTTACCTTCAGTGATCGTGAAATCACCAGCCTTTTGTTCGCGTGCACCGATAATGACATCAGGAGCCGATGCTACTTGCGCAGTAACCGGAGCAACAACCTTAGCTACTACAACGTCCCCTTTAACTCCTGCGGAACCGCCAACCGAAATTTTCAAATCGCCGGTGAAGTCAGGAGCCAAAGCTACTTCAAGGTCTTCGAAGTCAAGCGTCGCTGCATCTGTATCATTTTGAGGACGCGGGTTTACCAAGTACTTGGCTGTACGATTGTTATTTCCTGTAAATCCTTCAAACGTCAATGTCAAACCTTCGTCTGTTATAGTAGGAAGGGGATTTGGTTTTTTAGATCTATCCTTACCAGCAATATCCCATTCATACTCATCCTGCCATCTAGCACCTTCCGGCAGCGTCAGTTCAAGATAACGTCCGTTCGAGCCAGTTACGATACTGTCACCAACAGTCTCAGTAATATGGAAATCGGCAATTCTCTGTTCATCTTGGCCGGAAACCAAAGTAGGTGCATCTTCAGCCTTCAGCGTGGATTCATATTCACCATAAGTACCAATTTTGGCTTCAGAAATGTTAGCGGAGGTTCTGCCGCTCAGGCGAGCAATGATATCGCCTTTCTTGACTTTTGTGGAATCATCAACTCTGAAGTCGTAAGGAATTTCAATTTTGGTCTCAACTTTATTGGCACTTTTATTACGTGCTTCCACCGCTGCTTTCGTAGTAGCATCAGTTTTAACCGTAATAACCAGTTCTTGATCGTCTTTCTCTTGTGTGATATTAAGCCACTCAGGGTTAAAATCACCGTACATACGTTTCATCGCTTTTTTATTGTCGACCCAAACATATCCATTAGGCAGTTTAATTCTTAATTCGGTGTTTAAATCCAATGCACCAGCATACGGTTCCTCGATGACGATCTTAGGATCAAATCTCTCATTCGATGTATCCAAGCTGCCAAAAGACACGTTAAGATTGTTTTTGTTTTTAGCAACTGTAGCAACAATTTTGGAACCAGCCGGGAAAGGACTGCTTCCTGGAGCATAGAATTCAACCTTAGCTTCGTCATTGCTGTCAATGATCAAACCACCGAGAACCAGCGTGAAAACTGCTGGGTCATCCGAAAGAACCTTGCCATTTTCACCAACGTATTTAATTGCAATTGTACTTGCATCGGAAACTTCCGGATCTAATTCAAAATCAGCATTTGTAAGACCGTTTGCGTCATTAGCCAATTTCAAGGTATTTACAAATTCCTTATATTCAGGCTTGTTCAAACCGCTAAATGCAACAAAGCTGCGTCCCTCAATGGTATAAACAGATTTAGTAACGGTAGCTTTATCCAAATCAAATGGCAATCTAATAATAAGCTGATCGCCAGTACGAAGGGTAGAGAACTTAGGAATCTCAAATTTGATGCTGCCAACGCGTTGTGCAGTACCATTATTAACTACGCTCGGCGTGCTCAGAACCGTAATGTCACCACTGCTGGCAGCTTCAACAGCGGATGGAGCAACAATTGCTGTTACAGGCGCCGCTACACCGGCAACCAATGTTGCTGTAGCAAGCACGTTAATAATTTTCTTGTTAAACTTTGTCATAACCTTTTTTTCTCCTCCTTGAACTTCATCAATTACAGTATTATTTTCTTTGTGTCGAGTCGTGTCACTCATCAGTCGTTACACCTCCTTTCCGAGTATGGATGCAACTCTTATAAAATGATATCTGTGACAATATCACAGAAGCTTGAAACCAAAATAATGTAGCAGGCGAAAAACTCACAACTTACTCCAGTATTATACAATGTGATTACAACGCCGTAAAGATTTTTTATCATATTTTGTCTTTTGAAATTGTAATCATCTGTATCATACTCACACAATTAGACGTTTTGGAGTTCGAAAAGTTGCGATACTTTTAAAAAAGTTTTTGTTTTTTTTAAAAAGTATGTATTCACCCTTCTTGCAGTTATAATTATACTCTAAAGGCTTATCTAGCGTCATCCAGCAATTATTTCCTGCATCTCCTAATATCTACATAATTAAGGAGGTGCAGAATGATACGGATAGGGGTTCTAAAACGCATCATTCTGCCCGGAATAAGTAATGACATACAAAGATATGCCAAACAAGGAGCCATTATTACTGATTTATAATGGTAACCTGCGCGCCGTCAGTAAGCATGGCTGCACCCTTAACAACGATTTGTTGCCCCTCTGAGAGCCCTTCGGTCACTTCCACCTGCTCGGCGCTCTCTTCTCCTGTTTGAATCTTCACTTGTTTTGCTACACTTCCTTCGATGATATAGACGTACTTTACACCAGCTTTTTCACTAACAGCGGCTTGCGGAACGAGCAGCCCTTCCGCGGCCCCGGATTGGATATACACGTTGGCTACCATGCCTGCCTTAAGTGTATTAGCAGAATTCTCTATAGAGATTTCAACCGGATAAGCTTTCAGATCCTGATCCATGACAGAGTTGATCGCCGTAACCTTGGCGTTAATTCTCTTATCGACGGAAGGAATGCCTACTGTCACGGAGGAACCGACTTTAACCTTCATCATTTCAGACTCGGACAAATTTACTTTCACCAGAATCGGATTGGTATTAGCAATCGTGACAACAGGCGACTGAGGACCGACAATCTGTCCAACATTGCCGTTGACAGCCGAAAGCGTGCCGGACATTGGAGCCTTAACGGTAGCGTCATCCAATTGGCTGCGAGCTGTCTCAAGAGCGGAGCGCAACTGTTCAACATTGGCCTTAGCCACATCAATACCGGCCCCTTTACGGGCTAATTCAAGTGATTTCACGGCGTTTTGGTATGACGTTTGCGCGTTTTCTAAAGAAGTTTGAGCGTTGCTCAACGTCAGCTTTGCATTGTCCAGCCTGGTTTGGGCCTGCCTTACTGTCGTTTGTGCCTGCTCCAGCTCCGTCTGAGATACAGCTCCTGCCGCAAATAGCTGCTGTGTACGGTTCAGGGCGTTTTGCGCGTCCTTCAAGGAGGTCTCTGCATCCTTAATTGTGTTCTTCGCCGTATCTATAGAGCTTTGCTGCTGATCAAGGGCGGCTTTAGCCTGATCAACGCCGGATTCCGCCTGCTGAATCGATTGCTCCGTACTGCTCTGCGCTTGCTTCAGGTTAGCAAGCGCAACATTATAAGATTCCTCGGATTGCTTGATGCTGTCGCGAATAGTCTTTTGATCCAGCGTAAACAAAACTTGCCCCTTGGTGACGGTCTGCCCGATTTTCAAATTGATGCTTGCAATTGTGCCATTGATCTTCGGAGCCACCTGAACGGTTTTGTTGGGGGCCAGCGTACCGACAACGCCCGCTTCAGCTTCAATATTGCCCTTGGTTACCTTCCCTACTTCGACAGACACGGCCTGTACTTCCTGCTCCGCCGGAGCCGCTGCAGGAGGCTGACCTCCTGAGCAGCCGGCTAACGCCACCGATAAAGCCAAGGCCGACAACAATATTACTGCACTTTTTTTATTCATGGTTTTCCCACCTCACTATGTCCCGCTTTATCTATTAGAGCTGCAAACTGCCTTGCTCAAGTTTCGCCTGTTTCTTCGCTTCCCTTTTCTGCTGGCGTTTAAGCTTGCGGTTATTGCGTCTAACCGTGATATTATCGAGCAAAATATATACGACAGGGATCAGAATCAACGTAATGATGGACCCGAAAGCAAGACCAAACACAACGACAACGGCCATAGGCGCCATAGATTCATTTGCCGGGTCACTAGAAACAACCATCGGCACCAAGGCAAGAACCGTCGCGAACATCGTCATCAGAATTGGCCGCAGCCGTTCAGATCCCGCAAGCAGTATGGCCTTATCCCTTTCCATCCCCTCTTTACGGAGCTGAATAACAAAGTCAATCAGGACAATCGCATTGTTAACAACAAGTCCGGCCAGCATGATATACCCGACAAAGGCCATGATACTCAAGGCAGTCCCTGTCAAAACCAATCCCAGAACAACGCCTATAAACGTTGGCGGAATCGAGAACATAATGACAAATGGTGTAAACATAGATTCGAACTGTCCGGCCATAACCATGTAAATCAGGACTACGGACAACAGAAGCGCAATAGCAAGACTCGTAAATGATTCCATCATTTGTTCCTCTTGCCCGCCGCCGGTATCCACGGTATAGCCATCAGGCATCGACATACGCTTCAGCAGTTTGGCCACATCCTGGTTAACACTGAGTAGATCTTTGCCTTCAACGCCAGCCGTAATCTGAATTTGGCGAGTCTGATTTTCACGGGTAATGGTGACAGGAACCTCGGCTCGCTTCAGGCTCGCAACTGAAGATAACGGTACATCAATACCCCGCGGCGTGGTAATCCGCAAAGTTTCAAGATAAGAAGCATCTTCCTTGAACTGCTCAGGCATGGAAATCTTAACATCAATTTCATCGTCTCCAGTGCGGTAGGTCGTAGCAACCGACCCATTAAATGAAGTACGCACTGCAGACAATATCTGTGATGTAGACAGCCCATACTCTGCAGCCAACTGGCGGTTAACGATGACTTGGAATTCCTCGCGAGCGTCGTCTAGTGAACTCTTAACGTTAACCGCTCCAGGAATATCGCTTACGCCTTTGACAAGCTGATCGGAAAGCTCCCGCAGCACCTCCATATCGTCGCCTCTGAGGTTGATTTGAACAGCTGCACCTGCAGCGAAACTTTCACCCGCCGTAAGGGTTACTTTCGCATCCGGAATATTGGTGATTTTTTTCCGGAGCTGGGCAACGATTTGATCCGTTGAACGTGAACGTTCATCAACCAGCGTCACATCCAATGTAGCTGCGTTCGTCGGACTACCAAAGCTGAACCCTCCAGACGAACCTACACTTGCCGACATTTTATCCAATTCAGGGATGCTCATGATTTCTTTCTCAATTTGCTGAACAACTTTGTTGGTTTCCTCCAGCTTGGTTCCATCCGGTAATTTCACCGACACATTGAACTGTCCCATATCTTGAGCCGGAATAAATTCCGACTTAATCAATGGAGTCAGGGCGCCTGCACCTATAAACAAAATAATCGTTAAAATGAGAACACTTTTTCTGTGATGGATGCTCCATTCCAGCGTCTTGCCGTAGCCGTTTTTGAACTTTTCGAACCCGATATTGAACCATACGATCGGATTGAAGCCCCGATAGTTACCCGACGTATACACCGACTCGTCCGGAAGCTTTGGCAACCAGCGTGAACTGAGCATCGGAACGATCAACAGGGAAACGAGCAATGCTGCGATATGAGAGAAAATAACCGTTAATGCGAGCGGCTTAAACAACTCGCCGGCGATCCCTTCCGTGAATACAATCGGCAAAAAAACAACGATCTGCGCAAGCGCTGATGCCATTACGGCATTGCCGACCTGCTTGGAACCATCAATTGCACCCTGCAGCATGCTTTTCCCCTCGTGCCGCTGCCTGAAAATATTCTCGATAATAACGACCGCGAAGTCTACAAACGAACCCAGGCCCAGGAGCAAGCCGGCGAGCGAAATAATATTGATCGTCTGGCCTGTGAAGTACATCATTAAGAAAGTGGCCACAAACGAAATTGGAATGACAACAGCCGCAATGATGGTTGAGCGGACGCTGTTCAGGAACAACAAGAGAATGGCGGATGCGATAACAAGGCCAAGAATAGCGTGCTCTACTAACAGGTCAACCGAGTCATGGATCGGCTCGGAGGCATCCGTTACAAGCTCCAGCTTAGTTCCTTCCGGCAGTTCCTGCCGGATCGAATCCAGTCTTTCCTTTACGGCATTCGCGATCTGCAAGGTGTTGCCGCCGGATGCTTTGGTAACCCCAATATTGATGCTCGGTTGTCCATTGTATGTAGAAATGGAGGTTACATCAGCGTAGGAATCCTCTACTGTTGCTATTTCCTTAAGTTTAATGGTCCCCGATCCCGCTGCAACCGGAATTTCTCCTATTTCCGAAACGGCCCGATATTCGCCATCAACACGTATTTGAATTTCCGAGCCGCCCTTTCTCACAGCACCGGCAGAACCGGATTGGTTATTGGCGGCCAGCGCTTGACTTACTTGATCCAGGGTGATCCCATAGCTTTCGAGTTTGGCGGGATCCAAATTCACGCGAATCAATCTGTCTTGTCCGCCTGCCACGCTTACGGATGCCACACCCGCAATTCTTTCAAGCTTGGGCTGAACAATGTCTTCCGCGATCGGCTTTAGGGAATTGACATCCCGATCTCCGGTGAACGCAAGATTGATAATAGGAGTTGAATTTATATCAAACTTCATTAGTCTGGGAGAATTGGCCGAATCAGGCAAAGCGCCCCTGACTGCGTCCAACTTATCCCGGATATCCAAACTAGCCTGGTCCAGATCTGTCCCCCAGTTGAACATTATCTGGACCATGGACGCTCCTTCCTGCGATTGAGAACTAATCGTATCTATGTTCTGTACTGAAGCAAGGTTTTTTTCAATTGGCTTGGTCACCAACTCCTCGACTTCAGACGGTGTCGCCCCTGGAATGCTTGTGGCAACGACCAAAACAGGAAACTTTAGCTCCGGCATCTGTTCTACCGGCAGCTTTGACCCAAAAATAACGCCCCCGATCAACAAAACCACAACCAGCATAAAGACGGTTACGGGACGGCGTATTGAAAACTGGGACATTTCTCCACCCCCACTTATTTCTTTAATCTATTTTTCGGGCTCCTGATTTTACTACGGCTACGTATTCCTTAGGTTGCATTTGCATTCTACTTTCCGGTACTGCTCCTCCCTGTTGAGAAATAGGCCATCAAGCTCAAGATTTTCATTAATCATTATGCATCCTGCATATTCAGCAGTCAAATTTTCCAAGCACGAATAAAATTCCAATTCGCCCCCTCCTTTTTCATTATTATAAAGCCTAACCCCTCCCTTTAAATCGTACTTTCGTACATGTACCTTAGTTCAAAAGAAGCCTAGTCTAGAGTCTAGGTAAGGTTAGGACTTGCGATAAGACAACCGCCTAATGTCAAAAAAAGTGCGGGCGCAGAGCCATTTCTCTACACTCGCACTTTTTTGCATTAAAGAAACATGATTACATCTTAGGCAGTTTCTTCTGGTCAATCATTACTTTGGAAATAATAATTGCAGCGTCCCCGCGAAGCGTGGATGCTTCAGGATTAAAATTATAACCTTTTGATGGATCTTTCGAATCTATCGGCGAACCGGTAATAAATCCTTTTTTCGCGATGGCCAGGACGGAAGCCTGGGCGTAATAATCAATCGTTGAATAATCCTTGAAATACTTTTGAAGTCCTTTTTCGATCTTCGCACGGTCAGTGTCAAGTTTCAGGTTCAACGCCTTTGCAATGATGACCGCAGCATCCTGACGTGTAATAAGACTGTCCGGATTGAAGGCACCAGGCTGCGCCCCCTTAATATAGCCTGCCCTTGCCGCAGTTTCTATGAAGCGGTAATCCCATAAGGCGTCCAGGTCAATCACTGCGCTTTTGGGCACGTCCCCAAAGTGCTGCTGGCCGCTGTAATTTAAAGGAAGCTGTTGGGCTTTGGTAATCATGCGAACAAATTCGGCACGCGAGATTTTCTTATCTACACCAAATTGCGTAGACGGATCTATCGGATTCATAACCCCTTTAGCAAAAACAGTCTCAATAAACTCCCGTCCATAGGCGTGATCGATAATGTCCGTGTAAGTAGAGCTTAACTTGGCGACCACATAATAGCCAAATCGGTCAAACGGAACTTTAATGGTATGCTTTTTGGCGTCTACAACCCCGCCGATGTTCTCCCATTCTTTGTTTTCCGGATCAAAATGGAACACGGTCACGAGCCGGCCGGCATCCTGAGCCATCGACGCATCGTAAGCCAACGTCAATTCGCCGCGTTTTGACGGAACCAGCTCATTTTCCGGGTCCCGTTTAAAGAAGCTTGGAATCTTCGAAAAATCAAACTGATACGGATCCGCCCCTTCGGTGATCGGGTCATATCCCGCTGTAGTGATATCGTCCGCAATACCGGCATCAATCCAGAACACCGGGCTGGCCTTGGCAAAACGATCCGGGAAATTACTAATAAAATATTGCCGTCCCGTATCTACCAAGTAGTTATAGTCGGCATAATTAACCTCAAATTCATGGCGGTCCACGACGCCGTCTTCGTTGTTGCCGATGGCAAAACGAATCGTATGGCCGGAGAACACCTGGTTCTTCAATTGCTCGGGAAGATCATAATCCCGGCGAATCAAACTGGTGCCTTTTGTAAATTTCAGCGACAAAGCTCCGTCAAACACTTTATGCGAGCTTGCCATTGCAGCCATGAATTGACCGCCTGGAATATTGGTAGGTACATATTTGACCGTGACGGTCTCCTTCAACTCGTCGTTTCCTTCCTTGACGACAATGTTGATTTTCGTATCCTTATTCGCCTTCAAGCCAGTGACAACGGTCCGGAAGGCACGCGGATAATCACTTTTACCATCCAAATCGGCATCGTAAGCAACCTGCTCCGCTTCTTTTTTGTCAATCGTCACGCTATCGGCAGTTTCCGAGGCAACGACAACCTCCACAAAATTTTGATTCAAAATGCGTTTCTCCGGCAATGGCCGAATGACGTTAAACACGGTGCGTTCGTATAAAACTTCAATACGATAGGTCGAAGTAGCTCCATTGCTGGTGACCGTGAAATTGTAAACGACAGGAGAACCGTCCTTAGGCAGTTCCTGATTAATTAATACGAAGCTGAAATATTGACCTTTTTCATTATAGTAAACGCGAAGGTCATTTACACTCTTCCCTGTGCTCTTCTCGTAAACTTTACCTGTATCTTCGGAATAAAGTTCGTTGTCCAGGGTCCAGGTAATGCCATCGGAACTGGCGCTGTCCTCGGAGGATTTAATGTTCAAAATGTAATCCTCAGGATTGTCCAAATCCTCCAGCGCAGCATTTACCGCACTATTGCTAATACCTAAATCCAGAAAATCAAAGGTGCCGTAAATTTTAATTTCCGACTCCTTCGTAGAGAACGTGGAGCCGTTTTGTTTGAAAGCAGGGTCGGCAGCCGCCGGAATCTCATAGGCGTTGCCAGTGGTAAACGGAATGACCCCCAAAGTGTCATTAACCGGGATATCCGGTACATTGGTTTGCGCCACATTAATTTTCACGCTTTTGGTGTAAGAGCTATTGCCGGATTTATAAACCAGCTTGATGACGTTGTTCCCCGTGCTGATCGCATTAGTCGCCGTTTTCTTATCCCCGCTGGCTAATTTAAATTTATTGGGTGCCCCGTTCTCCTCCAGATCAACCAATGTATTATTGATATACAAATAGACCGTACGGGTGGAGCCGCTGTATTTAATAGTACCGGAATCAGGAATATTGAACAAAGTACCCGAAAAATCACCGACCGCATCCAAAATATTGTTCGTCATGCTGTCAACCGACGTCGTATCGACCGAGATTTGCTGCCCTTCGTAGAGCTTGTCGAATTGAACATAAGGACCATACAGCACGCTGGCCGCAACCGTCTTTTTGCTGCCGCCGACGGACAAGGTAATGTACTGGGTACCGTCGGAAGGAAGTTTATCGAATTTAACGATAATTCGCATCACATCCGTCTGGACCCCATTAATCGACTGTGTCGACAACTTACGGTTCACCACTTCCGGTTTCACGCCGCTGATATCCAGATCATTCCCCTTGGAATCTGTGATCTTGTCCAGACCAACATCGGTGGAATTATCTCCGTTAACTACCAGCACTTCAAAACCGGCAGGCAATGCATAAATATCGGTAAAACTGGTTTCGCTTGTCAACGTACCCGTCAAGTTCAGAGCCTGGTCGGCAGTTGTATTGCTGTTATAGCCATCAAGGTAGTTTACTTGATAAATAAAGGGTTGCAAGCTGTCGCGCAACGTAAAATAAGCCGTAAATTCCCCGACCGGATTCCCTGTACCGCTGGAGTTCATAACTTTCAGTTCGACTTTGACCGTTTGATCGTAGGCAATGGTTGCCGGGGCATCAATGGAATAGCTGATTACCGTAAACCCGCTGCTGGTATCCGTCGAATCAACCGTAGCATTGACGCTCCCTGTCCCTGTAGCTCCGCCGGAAAATGTATAGTCTACCGTAAATGTACCGCCCGTAATTGGAACGATGGCTTTCCCGTTGAGGTCAATGGATCCTGCATTGCCTGGAGCAACGTTAAAATCCGGGGCCGTTGCCAGGTCCGGAGATTTCGAACCTCCGGCCGTCAGATAAGTATCGTAAAACGTAGCACGACCGTTATTAAACGCAAGCTCTCGTGTCGTTTCAACCGACTGGTCGCCGTTGGTCGCTTTGATCGTGATCAGGTTTTTGCCTTCATTCACCTTAATTGATGAAGCCGTAAATTTGTAATCGTTATAACTGGATACTTTATAGGACCAGCTCTTCCCGTCTACAGTTACCGTGACGGACGTAGCATTTTTGGCCACCCCGCTAATGATAACTTCAGCCGAGCTCTTCCCATAATCCTTTGATCTTGGGGATGCGGTTACTACAGCCGTGGAGTCCTCGCTTAAGTCAACGGTTTCTCCGCTCAGACTTGCTTTCAAATTGGAAAGCGTTGGTCCGTTGCGAAACTCGATATAGATGGACTCTTCGACCGATTTAGAACCATTCGTTCCTTTGAACGTAATTTTGTTCATCCCGGGGTATAGCTGCAAGTCCGTAACTTTAATATCATAGCCGTCAACCGTAATGCCTCCGGTTTGCCCTACATTGGAGTCGACAACTTCCCATTTTCCGGACTTGTTCTCAGCGATTTGATAAACGCTATATGAGATGTTGCCATTGACATTACTAATGGAGCCGACAAGATTCACCTCGTCCTTGTTTACGACTCTGGCAGAGCCCACATCATAGCTTTCGTTCGGAAACACGAAAAAACTCCCCGATGCAGCATGTGCGGTATTGGTCAAACCGGCCGGGAACAGACCAATCATCAGCAACGCTGTCATCAATAAGGACATTACTTTCTTCAACTCAAATCCCCCTTTGGTTTTCGCATAATCTGCCCTTCTGTCACCCGATGAGCGACGAAATCCAGCCACATAAACTTTATATCGGCCGCAGGAACTAAAAATTTAACCCCAAGACAGAATTAGATCAGGTATTCCGTCCGCCACTTCTCCTAGGAGGAAAGCAGAAACTACAATCTATGATTTTGAATATCGGCTCCCTCAGTTTTGTTAAATCTACAAAAAAGGCTCTTCCAGCTAAAATGCTGATAGTGCCTTTTGAGTTATTGTTGTACTATATGGTTAAATCATCCTTTCGTATGGATTATGCTACAAGAATAAGAGAATAATTAAAAAAATCCCGCCAACCCAATTAAGGTTAGCGAGATTTTTATCTTCTTAACGAAATGCTGTCCTAACCTGTGCTATGACAAAAGCGTTATTATCTCCTGAAATTTGGATGTAGTAATAGCCAGGGCGAGGATTTTTATGATGGCTCCTAATATTCAGGCTTTTCATTTCTGGCCTTAAAATTAGCTGGCTCATTAATATTGTATCCTCAGTCTCTGCATCTTCAAACAATAAATAGACACTAGCTTCTCCGGCTGCCATCATATCAATGGATAATTCAACTTCTTCATTATCAATATACAGCTTCTCACTCCTTACAAGCATATCATCTTCAGCTTTAGTTACATAGACCTACTTGCTTCCGGCGAAGGCGTTTGATGAAAACGAAAACATCAGAAAAGCAGCGATCATTACCAGCAACATTGGCTTTAACTTTTTCATATACAGTAATACCTCCATAATATGGTTTATATTACATAATAAGCTTATCCCAGTTAGTGTGTCGAAGTATCGCGTTTGTTGTCGCCAAGAAAAAATTTTCTACCAAAATACCACATACAGATATATTGCATTTCACTCGCCCCAAAACGGCCACTTATGGAAAGTAGAATGTCTTTTTGCAGTTGATCCCATAGAGAAGCCTTGCTCTTTGAATTGGACCCGGACAGTCAGCTGCAAAACCTGCAATTAGATTTCAACAACGAAGCGGGTTAGCCAGTTTTAATTGCATTTCCTACAACTCCCCCCAAACTTCTACGCCAGTCCTTCGAAAATGCCGATTTTAATTGCGGGTTTTGCATTTAAGCAAGCGCTTGGCTTCAATCGCCGATAAAGAATTGTGCATTTTACAACTAAATCATTCATTTCCTGGTGCGACGGACTCACCAAATAATTTCTGCAATTAAAAAAGCCTTGCCGCAACAACATTTGTTGCATCAAGGCTTGTCTTTTCTTTTTTCAGACTACTTCGATCCCCGTTCTTCCCCGACCTTCATGCGCAGGCGCGCGAAGAAGTCGAGCACCGGGCGTTTCGTTTTGCCGATCAGGCCGATGATTTCGGCGCCGATTTGCAGGAAAAATACCATGACGCAGATGACGACGAAGGTAACCCAGTTGGCGTTATACATCGCCGCCGAAGACTGGATGACCGCCAGTACGCCGAAAAACGCGGCGATGCCGTAGATAATCAGCACCGTCTGGCGGTGGCTGAAGCCCAACTCGCGCAGGCAATGGTGCAGATGTCCCTTGTCCGGGGAGAAGATCGGCTTCTTCTGCATCCAGCGGCGCACGATCGCGAACATCGTATCCGAAAGCGGCACGCCAATCAGAATGAGCGGTGTTAGGAAAGATACAATCGCCACCTGCTTGAAGCCCAGCAGCGACAGGAGCGCCAGGCAAAAGCCAAGGAACAGTGCGCCCGAATCGCCCATAAAGATTTTGGCAGGGTGAAAGTTAAAATACAGGAATCCCAGAATACTGCCGAGCAGCAGCAAGCATAAAAGCGCAACCATAACATTGCCCATAACAAAGGCCATGACGGCGATCGTGCCGATGGCAATCGCGGATACGCCTGCCGCCAAGCCGTCCAATCCGTCGATCAGGTTGATCGCATTCGTCACGCCCACGATCCACAGGATGGTGAACGGAATCGCGATCCAGGTTTCCACGGCAGCATAAGAATGAAACGGAATATTTGCAAATTCAATCCGGATATCGAAACCGAACACAACGATGCAGGCCGTCGCGATTTGCACGAGAAATTTCAGCTTGGCCGGTAAATCGAAGCGGTCGTCCAAAGCTCCCAGCAGCACGGTAATCGAACCGCCGACCAGAAAGGCCTTGATGAAGTTCACTTCACGAAGCGTAAAAATCTCCGGAATAAACGGGAAAAGCAGAAGCATCGCAATAATAAACGAAGCGAAAATACCCAATCCGCCGAGTCTCGGCATAATTCGCGTATGAACTTTTCGGGCGTTTGGCACGTCCACGGCGCCGACGGCAAAAGCGAACTTTTTGACGAGCGGCGTTAATCCCAGTGCCAAGCCGAGCGAAACAATGAATCCGATGATATAAATCATCCACAACATTAAGTATTCGACCTCCAATTGTTCTGCCGGAATGAATTATACTCCGTTTAGAGAGAAACACCAACCCCGTATTTGCGCAAAATTCCGATGTTTTGCAAATAAAACGCGACTTTTAGCCCATTTTCGTAAGGTTTTCTCTATCCCGCAGTACGCGCAACGCAAATTTGGGCAGCGCAAGCATTCTGCGGAAACGTGTAGGTTCCTTCAACAAACGGTACAACCATTCCAAGCGGAGCTTGCGAAAAGCGATTGGAGCTCTTTTGGCGCGGCCCGAAATGACGTCAAAGCTGCCGCCGACCCCCATTATCACCGGCACGCGCAGCTTTTCCTTATACTTGGCGATCCAGGGTTCCTGATTGTCCGCTCCCCGCGCGACAAACAGCAAGTGCGGAGCAGCTTTGACGATCTGTTCCACAACTATTTCATCTTCGTCCGGCCCAAAAAAACCGTCGCGGTAACCTGCGATCTCCGTCCCGGGATACTGCAGCGCCAGCCGCCGGGCCGTTTCCTTGACCACTTCGGGCGAAGAGCCTAATAGATACACCTTCCATTGGTGACGTTCCCCCTGCCTCATCAGCTCGTGCAGCAGCTCGTACCCCGGAACCCGCTCGGTTACCGGGTCGCCCCCTTTTTGTGCAGCCCACACCAGCCCGGTGCCATCCGGAACTATAAGCTCGGCGTTTTTCATGATCTCCATATAGTCCGGGTTCTCCAGGGCCGCCATCATCATAATCGGATTGGCCGTAATCACCTGATGCGGCTTTCCTTCGTTGGCCGCCCGGGTCAAGTAGGCTACCGTATCCTTCATTCCCCACTTGCAGACGGGAACACCGTACACCGATACCGTAGGAATCCGGTCCATTGACTTCGTCATCACCTTGCTCACCCTTTGCTCCGTAAAAATTCCACGATCCGCCGCGCCGGCACGCGCGCCTCGCGTTTGAGGCCGGCGATTTGCGATGCACGCGTTTTACGCCAGACATCGCCTTCCTGCAGCAAACGCTCGCCCTCGGCGGCCAAAATCCGCGGGTCCAACTCCTCCGCCGTGCCGACCGGAACGCTCCCGATTCGGCCGAGAAATTGGTCGATCTTCGGGTCATACGAGACGCCGAGCAGCGGCACGTTTTGCGAGGCGGCATAGATCAAGCTGTGCAGCCGCATGCCGATCAGCAGGCTGCACTCGCTTACCTCCCGCAGCATATCCTGCGGGTGCTCCGTCTCCGGCGCTATGCTTACGGCGCAGCCGCATTCCGCCACACTTCCGAGCCGTTCCATCACGAAACGCGAAGCTTCGTCATCACCCGGGAAATGAAACGGCAAAAAGCGGATATGCACCGACTTGCGTCGACAAAGGAGCGACAGCCCCTCGGCCAGCTGCGTTAGCTCGGTCCGCTGCCGGTTCCAGAAGCGGACCGATACGCCAACGACCGGCAGAGGGGAGGCGGAGTCTATGCTTGAACCTTCCGTTTGCCCAGGGGCTGCAACGGAAATGCTCTCATTCGAATCACGTTCAACCGGTGAGTCCGCTCTGCTGCCGCCTTCCGGCAGCGTCAACCCCATTACCGGATCCGGGACCACCTCCACGTTGCCGCCGCGCAACCCCATGCTGCGCAGCAGGGCGGCCGATTCCGCATCGCGGACGGAGATGTAATCGCAGCGCCGGAAAACCGCGGCGATCAGCGGGCGGAAAAATTTGCGTTTCACCGGACCGATCCCCTGGGCATAAACAAAGGTAGGTTTGCCCATCCATTGGGCCAGTTTGATAAAGCCCAAATAATAAGGAATCGTCATGACCCCCGTCGCATCCTGCAGCAGGCTTCCCCCGCCGCTGATCAACCCGTTGCTGCTTTTTATAGCCTTCCTAACCTCGCTGAGTTTCATCCGGTGCACGGCTTCGACGCCATACGTCCGGCGCGTCCATTCCGGATCATTCGACAGCACAACCGGCTTAATGTCGATCCCCGAGGTCAGCCCCTCTTCTTCCAGTGCGAGCAGGATCGACTTTAGCACCGCTTCGTCCCCACTGTTGCGAAATCCGTAATACCCCGACAAAACTATGGTTCTAGCAGTCGCGGCGACCATTTATCCCAGCACCTTTCAATGATTTGCCAAACCAGTACGGCAATCAATCCGAATACCAAACCAAGCCCGAGGCCCAATACGTCGCGAACCAGGGAAATCGCCGCCGGCGTATGAATATGGGCGAACGTGTCGACCATCGACAACTGCCCCATCACCGCCACGATCATCGAAAAAAACGCCCAGCGGTAACGGAAAGCGGCGAAAATACCGACGATAAACAGCGGATGCGCCAGCAAAAACTCCTTGTTGCGCGGACGCACGCCAAACGTGTTCTCCAGGAACGAACGGAAGACCGCTTCGCCCGGCAGCAGCGTACCCGCATTCCCTGTACGAGTTAGGTAATAATACGCAGCGGCGGCAAGTACCACGGCAAGCACGACCCAAATCACCGTGATGGGCATCTTCAGCCAATTTTTCAGCTCTTCCCATACGGAATTGCCCCGGTACAGAAAGACGTAAACGGCGATTAACAAAATCGGCATCAAATGCAGCAGGCTGACGCCGCGGAACTGATTCAACACCAGGCTGTACGTAATATTGTTAAGCAGTGCAATTACGAACGGAACCGCAGCAAGCGAGATGATCGCGGTTTTGACGTACAATACTAACGTATGCATTAATCTTCTTCCGCTTGCCATGCCCGGATGCTTGTCCCCCAGCTCCTGAATCTTGCGGATCGCCAGCACCATCGCCACGGTTGGTGCGCTGATCGCCACGAACAAAGCGAGCGCCTGCTCCAGCATCACCGGTTTCAGCACATACAGCCCGGCCGAGCCGATCAAACCGAGGGCAAACGCAGCCAGCGTGAGCGAAGGCAGAAAACAGGAAATCAGCAGAGCGACAAAAGCGACACCGCCCAAAACGGCCAAGGCTTTTAGATATTTCTGCCAACTGGAATCATGAATTTGGAAAGGCTCCGCCGTCCCTAGTTCAAATCCGTTGTTTTCTATACGCTGAATCGCATTGCCCGGTGCCAGCAGGGAATGAACCAGATTGTCGAGCGGGTTGGTGATCGCTGCTTTTCCGGCATCTTTGGACGGGGAAGCGTTCAAGTAAATCATCCGGATATTGCGGTCCTTAGCGGCCAATACAAAGCGGTCAGCCAAAGTAGCCGTATCCTGACCGGCTTCCGCATCTGCCAAAGAATGCAGCCGGACAACGTTGTAATCGATCAAATACGCCAGCTTGTTGAAGCCTTTTTGCGGCGCCTTCAAGCCTTCGATCGCGGCGATGCCGATGTGATATTTGTTCAGCAGCTCGGCAAAGCCCTGCAAGCTGTTCATATTTTCATTGTCTTTGTACCCCTTGACGGAATCCCCGTCGAATAAAATGCGGGTTACTCCGTTTTCGGCGTAAAAAGCCAGTTGCCGGTCCATCGCTTGCTGATCGTAAGGCTTGCTGTCCGAAAGCCTTGGCAAAATATGAAACCCTTTGTCCCGCAGCATAGCAAACGCGATAGGATCTTGCGGCATCGGTTTCAGCACGGCTTCTTCCATGCCCATACCAATGATCAAGCCGCCATGGCCTTGATACTCCCAATCGGCCACCGAGGCGCCCAGATTCCGGAACGTTTCCTCAATCATCGGCCGAAGCTGCTTCTCGTTTTCCTCGCTGGTAAAAGCGATATAGGTGTAATTGCCGTCCGGGGAAATGACGGACTGGTTCAACTTTGCCGCTTCAAGCGCGCTAAACACCATGATCCGGCGCGCTTTCGACAACTCGTCGAGCGTGCTTTCAAACATCGCCATCGTGTGAATTCCGGCCGCTTTCAGCCGCTCAAGCTGTTCGTTCATATACGTCGCCGGATCCGCTTGATAAGAAGCGATCTCCAACAAACCGCGATAATTGAAAACAAACTCCACCTTATTGGAGGACGACTCCGTTTCCACCCGTTCATAAATCACCGGCACGGAAGCCACGATTCCGACAATCACCAATATCCACAACCATTTGCGGGAAAAGTTATTCCACCGCTGCCAACTTCGAATCACAAAGGTACCTCCTCAAAATGCATAAATGCAGTTGCTTAACGGCTGAAAGTTTGGGTCACCCTATCAAGAAGACAACTGCAAAAGCGCACATACGATGAGCTGTCCACGAAACCAATATTTCCATCATAAATGCACCATTGCAGTTAAATCTTCTCAAATTGTCATTTAAAATCTAAGAAATTGTAACAGAGTTCTAGTCGATTAAGCGTCGACGCGAGCCAGTACTTCGTCCTGGATTCGTTCAAGCCGCGCTGAAGCATCTTCACTCGACGTACCGCAAACGCCGAAATAAAATTTGATTTTCGGCTCCGTACCGGAAGGCCGCAAGCAGAACCAGGAGCCGTCCTCCAGCAAAAATTTCAGCACGTTCTCCTTCGGCAAGCCGTCCAAGCCAAGCGAGTAATCGAGCATTTCGTTAACCTGCACGCCCCCGATTTGCTGCGGCGGATTGCTGCGGAAATTCTCCATCAACTCGCCGATTTTAGCCAGACCGTCCTTGCCTTTCAGCGTGCGGGACGCCAGCGCTTCGCGGTAATACCCAAACTGCGCGTACAGCTCCTCCAGCACGTCGATCAGCGTTTTGCCTTGGCGCTTGTAATAAGCCGCAGCCTCGCAGATCAGAGCCGACGCCACTACCGCGTCTTTGTCGCGAGCATAATTGCCGGCCAGATATCCATAGCTTTCCTCATAGCCGAACAAATAAGTATAATCTTGCGTTTTTTCGAATTGGTCCATTTTCTCGCCGATATATTTGAAACCGGTTAGCGTATTAAACACCGTTGCTCCGTAATGGCGGGCAATCGCCGCACCGAGTTCGCTGGTGACGATCGTTTTGACGACCGCCCCGTTCGCCGGAAGCGTACCGGCTTCTTTCATTTGGCTTAATACATAGTGTACAAGCAATGAGCCCGATTGGTTACCGGTAAGTATTTCATATTCTCCGGTTGCCGTTCTGACGACGGCTCCCATCCGATCGGCATCCGGGTCCGTTCCGATCAGCAGATCGGCTCCCGCTTGTTTGCCCAGTTCGATCGCCATCGCAAACGCCTCGCGCTCCTCCGGATTCGGCGATTTCACGGTGGAGAAGTTCGCGTCCGGCTGCTCCTGCTCTTTCACGATGTGCACCTGCGTGAAGCCCAGCTTCTCCAATACGCGGCGCACCGGCACATTACCTGTGCCATGAAGCGGCGTAAAGACGACGACCAACTCTTTGGCCGCTCCCGCCAAAAGCAGCTCCCGGTTCACGCTGGTGCGGGCAACCGTCTCCGCAAACGCCTCATCCTCCGCTTCGCCTAGCCAAACGAGCAGCCCCTTCGCTTCCGCTTCCTCGCGAGTCAGGCGCTTCACCTGCGCAAACGCGCTGACTTCCTGAATGTTCGCGATGACGCGTTCCGCTTCATGCGGCACCAATTGACCGCCCGAAGCGTTGTACACCTTGTACCCGTTGTATTCCGGCGGGTTATGGCTGGCCGTAATGACAATCCCCCCCGTCGCGTTCAAAGCCCGTACGGAAAAAGATAGCTGCGGCGTAGGACGGAGCGACGGAAACAGCTTGGCGACGATACCATTTCCGGCCAAAACCAGCGCCGCCTCCAGCGCAAATTCCGGCGAAAAATGGCGGCAATCATGGGCAATAACCACCGACGGATTCCCCTCTTTCCCGGCATGCGCTTCCAGAATATATTTTGCGAAGCCTTGCGTAGCCCGCGCCACCGTATAGCGGTTCATCCGGTTGCTGCCGGCGCCGATCACACCGCGAAGCCCGCCGGTTCCGAATTCGAGATCCCGGTAGAACCGGTCCTCCAGTTCCTTCGGATCGTTCTCTAAACTGCGCAGCTCCTGCTTGGTCGCTTCATCTACGGAAGGGTCCTGCAACCATCCCTCCACTTTCGCTTTGATGGATGCGCTGATTTCAGTCATGGTTCATGCTCCTCCTTGTTTTCTCCTTATTGCAATGCGAACATAATCTCGCCTTCGGCAACCACTTTCTCATCGACCTTGGCCACCGCGTGTCCTTTGCCAATCGAGCCTTTCAGGCGGATAATCTCAACCTCCAAGCGAAGCGTATCGCCGGGAACGACTTGGCCGCGGAACCGGAAATTGTCCAAACCGGCCAGGAAGCCGATTTTGCCGCGATTGGCCTCGACCTGCAAAATCGCTACCGCCCCTACCTGGGCGAGCGCTTCCGTAATCAGTACGCCGGGCATGACGGGATACTCCGGAAAATGTCCGGTGAAAAACGGCTCGTTGATCGTTACGTTTTTGATCCCTACCGCCCGTTTTCCCACCTCCAGCTCCACGATCCGGTCAACCAGCAAAAACGGAGGGCGGTGCGGAATGATCTCCTGTATCTGTTTAATATCCAGCATATGTATCTCCTTTCGGTTTTAAAGAAATAGCGGATGACCTCGCCTGAATAAAACGGCCGGCATTCGGTCAAACTGTAGTTATCCTTCGCATCTGCGCAAAGCGAAGGTTAAGATAAGGGGCTTATCCGCAGACGGCGTCAGCGCCGCTTACGGATGAAGCCCTTTTGAACTGTTTTTTCGCCATACGGTCCCCCATCATTATACATTTTCCGCAGGCAAAAAGAAAACTCCCATTGCAGGGAGTTGTGGACATTTCCGCTCAATTTCTACTATATTAATGTATATTCAAAAAGTCAGGTTTTCAGCACCGAGAAGGTTGGATGAAGCTAGGGACGTAAGGAGCGGAGCGTACGTTTGGGGTACGTGAGCAACTGAAATGTTTCCGTAGGAAACATGCTTCGGAAGCATTCGCTTGGCCCGGCTGAATTCAAGATTCGATGCCGATTAAGCTCCATAGTTCTACTTCGTGATCAAAAGATGACTTTTTGAACTTCCTCTTAAGGGGCGAACACCAGATCAAACACATGCCGCCAGGTGGCCCATTGCCAGATGTCCGATGCGTCCTGCTTCCCGAACACAACGTAACCGACGACGGCGCCTCCCACCAAAGCGACGAGCAGGAACAATAAGATAAGTACGATGCGCAGGATTACGATCCAGGCAGCCCGCTTGGGTTCAGGGCGACGTTCTTCAGTCATGGAACTCCCCACCTATCCGCGCAAGTTGTTGGCCAGACCCATCATCGTCTCGCTGGACGTCAAGGCGCGTGCCGAAAGTTGATAAGCCCGCTGCACCTGAACCATCTCCGCCATCTCATCGGTCAAATCCACGTTGGATTGTTCCACCGCTCCCTGCCGGACTCCTGCCTGTTTCCCCACTGGAAGCGTCAGCGTATCGACAAGTGCATCGGCTTCATTTACGCCGTCAGCCAATACGAACAAATTACCGTCCCGTTGACGCAGCGCCTCCGGCCGCTCCGGCGTCAGCAAAGCGATCCGGCCTACTTCCGTCACCTCTTCCCCAAGCGTCGCCCGGATATTGCCCGCACCGTCAATTTCCAGTTTGGCTCCGGCCGGGATTTCAATGGGTTCTCCGTCAGAGTTGAGCACCACATATCCCTGGTTGTTCATTAGATAGGAGCTTTCCCCATCATTCGGATTCGGCTGAATGTGAAAATCCCCGGCCCGCGTATAAGCTTTGACCCCATCCGGCGTCAGTACGCTAAACAGAGCGTTTCCTTCGATCGCCAGATCGGTGGCGTTCCCGGTTTCCTTGATCGAGCCTTGCTGAAAATTCAACGCCACATGAGACAATCTCGAACCAAAGCCCAAATTGAACCCGGACGGCGTCGCCCGGCCCGTCAAATTATTGAATTTGGGAATTTGCTGTTGCACCTCGGTTAATGTATCTTCAAACGAGGCCTCTTTACGCTTATACCCCACGGTATTCACATTCGCGATGTTATCGGCAAGCAAATCGAGACGCTGCTGGATTCCGCCCATCGATACCATGGCGCTGATCATGGAGTTGTTCATGCCATACCTCCCTATTCCCTAGCCCGCGTTATACGCGGCCGATTTCATTTACCGCTTTTTCCAAACTCTTATCATAATATTGGATAATTTTCTGATTCGACTCATACGCCCGCTGGGCAGCCATCAGGTCGACCATCGACTGGGCCGCGTCCACATTGGATACTTCCAGATATCCCTGACGAACGGACGCACCGTCAGCGGCCGGATCAAAAGTTCGGATGCCGGCGGCCGTTTCATCTTGGGCGACATACACACCGTTCCCTTCACGGACCAATTGCTGCGGACGGTCCGCAACAACGATGCCGAGGGCGGCAACCGGAACCGTCGTTCCCGTATTGTTATCATAAGTCGTCAATTGCCCGGCGGCACTGCTTTTCAAACTGTCTACCGACATTCCGGCGGCCAGAACAATAGCGTTTCCTTGATCGTCCAAAACGCGGTAACCGGTCGAAGTTCTAAGCTCGCCCGCAGCGTTCACGTTAAAATTGCCATCTCTCGTGTATCGGACATTGCCGTTCTCATCCGCCACGGCAAAAAACGCCTGGGGCTGATAAGTCACCGTTCCGTCCTGCCCGACGTATTTCCCCGAGGCGTCGAAAGCAATCGGCTCACCGGTAGCCGGATCGTCCAAACTCAAGCTGGAAACGAGGGCAAAATCGGTGCTTTTTTGCGTCTCCTTCAGATCGCCTTGAACGAACGCAGGCAAGCTTTCCTCCGCAAACACCCCGGTCACCAGCTTTCCGATCGGAGCGGGGCTTCCCGAGCGCTTGTCCCCCATCAATGCGATCAGCATCTCCGGAAAAGAGTGCGCTACCGAATTCACCTGTTTGTACCCCGGCGTATTGAGATTGGCGATATTTTGCGTCACCGTATCGTGGCGGCGCTGCTCCGCAAGCATCCCCGAAGCCGCCGTATAAAGACCTCTTAACATGGCCATCCCTCCATCTGCCCAATTTTATGTTCAATTGCCCCGCGGCAATAACATTCCTACATTAATAATATCGTCGGATCAGATCTTTTTCTTGAGGGCCTTGTCCAAATTATCGAGCATGATGCCGGTCCCCTTCACTACGCAGTGCATCGGATCTTCCGCGATCAGCACCGGTACGTGCAGCTCCTCCGCGAGCAGTTCGTCAAGTCCGTTCAGCAGAGCGCCACCGCCGGTCAAAATCACGCCGCGGTCGATAATGTCGGCGGATAATTCCGGCGGAGTGCGCTCCAGCACCGATTTTGCCGCCGCCACGATGTTCGAAACCGGATCGGCAAGCGCCTCCTGCACCTCGTTAGCCTTAATCGTCACGGTCAGCGGAAGCCCGGAAACCATGTCCCTCCCGCGAATATCCATTTCATCCAACCGTCCGTTCGGATAAACCGTTCCGATCTTGATTTTGATATCTTCCGCCGTCCGTTCGCCGATGAGCAGCTTGTACTTCGACTTAATATATTTAATAATGGCGGCATCGAACTTGTCCCCCGCGACTTTAATGGACGAAGCCGTGACGATGTCCCCCATGGAGAGCACCGCCACATCCGTCGTCCCGCCGCCGATGTCGACAACCATGTTGCCGCTCGGTTCGTAAATATCCATCCCGGCCCCGATGGCTGCCGCCTTCGGTTCCTCTTCCAAGAAAACTTCTTTGGCCCCGCTGCGCTCAGCGGCTTCGCGAATCGCTTTCTGCTCAACCGAGGTGATGTTCGTCGGCGCGCAGATCAGAATCCGCGGGTGGCTGTACCAGCTTCTTCCCCCAACGCGATCGATAAAATACTTCAGCATCGTTTCCGTAATTTCAAAATCGGCGATAACCCCGTCCCTCAAAGGACGGATCGCAGTGATGTTGCCCGGCGTACGCCCAACCATTCGCCTCGCTTCTTCGCCAACGGCCATAACGCGTTTTCCTTCGCTGTCGATCGCCACGACGGAAGGTTCGTCCAGAACAACTCCCTTTCCTTTAACGTGAATCGCCACATTGGCCGTGCCTAAATCAATACCAATATCCTTGCTCATCATTACGATGCTCCCCCAAAGCGTATTTTTAACGGATCACGGAAAAGACGGTACAGCCATTTCCAGAGCCCTATGGTAAAAGTCCCACATCTCAGAAGTCGGATTCGACAAAAGCCGATCATAATCGTTAAAATTCGGGAATGATGGATAGAAGTCCACGATCTTATACCTTAGTTAAAAATACCATACTTTAGGGGATGTATTCAATCCTAATCCGCTTAAAGCAATTTTAATATTTACCCATTAGTTTACCGTGCTAATCACCTCGCGTTTGGTCTGCCCTTTTTTCTTATACTTGATCTTGGTCGCTTCTCCACCCCGCAGGTGACGGATCGACTTGTGGTACTCGAGAATGTGTTTGACCTGATCGGCCAAATCCGGATTGATCTCCGGCAGACGTTCCGTTAAATCTTTGTGCACCGTGCTCTTCGACACCCCAAACTCCTTGGCGATCGTTCGAACCGTGTGCCGCGTCTCAACGATGCACCGGCCTATTTTAATCGTCCGTTCCTTGATGTAATCGTGCACGCTCCCGCCTCCCTCTGCTTCGAGATAGTTTGGTACATTATATGAGTGGCGGGCCTATATATTCTTTGTTTCCAAGCCTGACAAGCTTCCGTGGAACCAATTTATTTTCGGGGCATGCAAACGGCTGCCGATAAACGGATGAAAAGTGCAAACGGCATTGCTTTCTTTGGAGAGATTATAGGGGGGCTGAAGAATGCTTGCCTAACGGATAAAAAAGCGGAGGACTTTCGCCCTCCGCCATTGCCGGCGATCCGGGTGGCCGGATCGTTCGGCGTTCTGTTGATACTAATTTAGCCGGGTTGGTTAGTTTTTCGGAAGCACCGTTTCCGGATTCACCAGCTCGTCGTTTTCATAAACGGCGAAGTGTACGTGGTTGTCGAGATCTTTTTCCATCTCGTTGCGTCCGGCGCTGCCGACCACATCGCCCTGCTTCACTTCGGCGTCTTTCTTCACTTTTACTTCCGACAAGCTTTCGTACACGGTTTTCAGGTTGTTGGCATGGGTAATTTCCACGACATAACCGAGCAGCGGAACTTCCTCCACCCGCGTCACTTTCCCGCTCATCGCGGCTTGCACATCAAACGGCTTGCCGTCTTCGCGCGCCAGGTCGATCCCGGTGTTCGGCGTAAACGTATCGTTATACTGCACCAATGCCGCCTGATGCTGCTCCGCCGTAGCGTCCTTTTCGTAGAACGGCTTGACGACGGATACCTCGGACACATTCGCGACCGGCCATGCCAGATCTTCGGAGGAAGCGATCACCTCGGCTGCCTCTCCACCTTGCGTCTCTTCCTGGCCCGTCACTCCCTCATCGCCGGACAGGTTTACGGAGTCGGTCACGCTGGCGGGGGTCGAGTCCATCGGCTTGTTGCTCGCATCCTGGTAGACCCACACTAAGGTTAGTATAATTGCCGCTGCCGCCACATATGCTGCCGGGTAAACCCATCTCTTCGACAATAATCTTTTCCACGAAGATACCGGAGCTGCCGGTTCTCCCAATCCAATTTTAGGAGATTCTTCGCGGGACTGTTTCTTTTGGTCTTGTTCATTCATTTAATCATCACCTCAGTAACCATTGTTACCGGGGCGGATTCTTTTATACTCGGATTATATTAAAATTTCAAAAAAAGTTAGAATACAAGTTTGCATCCTTTTCGGCTACTTTAAAAAATGCGAGGCCTGCTGGAAGGCGATCCCCGTATAATAGTGTTTTAAAATCTGCGTGGCCGTGAAACCCTGCTTGGCCATGCCGTTGGCGCCCCACTGGCTCATTCCGACGCCGTGGCCGTACCCGTAGGTGGTGATCTTCACCTCGCCTGCGTCCAGCGTCATCGTAAACTGGCTTGAGCGCAGACCCAGCTTTTCCCTAACTTCTCGTCCGGTATACGCCTTGCCGCCGACGCGGACTTCTTTTACTCGCCTCCCGGTCGTCCAGGACAGCACTTTAAACGGGGCGGCTTTGAGAGAGGCGGATGCCTGCCGGTTTGTACCGCCGCTCCCGAAAACGGCTTTGACATCCTCCGGCATCTCTTGACCCAGTTTGCCGAACAGCTCAGCCACCGGTAAACGGACGGTTTCCCGATTCCCGGGATTGACGCTCGCGTCCCAAGGGCTTGGAACACTGCGCAAATAGGGTATTTTCAAAGACCAGTATTCCTCGGAATTTTCCGTGTATCCTCCGCTGGAGGAAAAAAAGGAGGCGGTGATAGGCTGGCCTCGGTAGGTCATGACGATTCCCTGCGTTTGCCGGACCGCTTCCTGCAGCTTGGCCAGCTGCTCCGCTTTGCCGTCCGTTTTCCATGCGTTCAAAACGGAGCGCGAGAGGTAGACCTGATGGTCGACCGTATCGGTAACGTCGGCGTTTTCCGCCGGAACCCCGCTCGTGTCGCCGGCGGCCAGGCGGCGGACGATGAAAGTGCGGGCCGCGATCGCCTGCGCTTTGAGCGCCGCCAGCTCAAAGTCCGCCGGCATTTCGGCGGCGATGACGCCGGTCACGTATTGTTCGAGCGGCACGGTTTCGACGGCGCCGGTGCGCGACAGGTAAACGCGCACCGGCGTGTCCGCCAGCGGGGCCGGGGCCTCGCCGGCCTGCGGCGGATTGGCGCCAGCCGCGCCCGGCGGCGCTGGCGCCTGCACAGCGGCGGGCGGCGTGCCCGGCACCGCCGCCGGGTCCGTGCGCGCGGCCGGCGCATGCGCCGCGCGCCAGGCGTGCAGCGCTGGCAGCAGCAGCGCCAGCGCCAGCGCGGCGAGCGCCGCCTGCCAGGCGGCGCGCCGCCCGCCCCATCCGCCCGCCTGGCGGCGGATGGGTGGCTTTCGCGTGCGCACGCTGACGCGCACGCGGTCCGTGCCCGCCCGCGCGCGGGCGTCTGCGACGCGCGCGGGCGCCTCCGCCGCGGACCGCTCCGCGCCGCGCGGATCGCCTGCCGCCACACGCGGCTTCGCCCCGCTGGCGGATTCCGCCGTCCCCGGCTTCGCCCCTCGCACGGCCCCTCCCGCTACCCGCGGCTTCGCCCCGCTCGCTGTTTCTATCGCCGCACCCGCTTTTGCCCGGCTTGCGGTTTCTGCTGTCCCCGGCTTCGCGCCACGTACGGTCTCTACTGCTATCTGCGGTCTCCCACCGCTAACACTTTCTTCCACTGCCCCCGTCCTCGCTCCGCGCTCGCCCCCTCCTGCTGCTTGCAGCTGCGCACCGCTTGCAGCCTTTGTCGCCCCCGCGAGCTTGGCATCACTCGCGCTTTTCCCTGCCGCCGTTGCCGTTGCATCGCCAGCGGCTTTCCCCGCCAGCGCCAGCCTCGCCCCGCCAACCGCCTCCTCCGGCTTACGGCCGTCTGCCCGTGCCGCCGGCGGCCTTCCCTCCGCCGTACTGCCCGCCGGCCTCTCCTGCCTTGGCGCGACGTTTATTTTCAAAGAATGCGTTTTTTCCTGCAGCAACTGAGTTACCTCCATCGGATTCTGACTGCCGCGATCTTCCATAACGATCGCATCCTAGCTTTTGCCCCGTTATATCGTTTGATCGCTATACTCATAGATATGAGTTTTCAGAATCTGCTAGAACCGAAAAACTTAGAATGTGACGGCAAGCTACCGAATTTCCGATGTTTTGAAAGGTTCGTTTCAGGACAAAAAAGCATAACAAATCAAAAGCAGCTGCGGTTCAGACTGCAAAGATCCCGATAAGGCGACTTCCGTTAATTTGATGATACAAGCAGCTCCTAGGTCCGAAAAAGTTCTCTCCCCCACTAGCGCTGCATTAAGCCACAACTATTCTAACGGTTGCCACAACCGCTATACGCTCAAAAAACGTTGATTTCAAATTGTAACGGTTACTATAGCGCTTATTTCACTGACACCCGGCTCATTTTGCTTAAACTCAGGCAAATAACGCTTCTCACATCCGTTAAAATTTTGAAAAGGGCTTTTTTCGGAAAATAGCCGCTGCTACGACCGTTAGATTTCCTGCAAGCCCACTTTTATTTCGAACACTAAGCCTTTGCGGGAAAACTGAAATGTATCAAGACAACAAGTTGTCTTGTGCAGGAGTTTGAGTTTACGCAACGCCAGTGTTCCCGCCCTCGGTTTGGCCATTTCCCGCCTACTATGCCCGTTAAGGATATGGGGCAAACACGGCGATGGCCGAATTGACCCCGGCGCTCCGCGCAAAGCTCATGACTGTTTTGGGCACAAAAAAACGGCATGGAATACCATACCGTCTTCAAGCTGCTCATCGAGCTTACTTATCTGATTAGCTTATTTAATGATTTGTCCAATTACTTGTTTAGATCATTAATCTAGTCCGCCTATCTATTTCACTTGCCTGACCTTTGCCCATCCATTTCACACTGCTCATCCCGTTTCCTTCCCAGCTTAAAGCTGAAACTAGGACTGTACCTCCGCCGATTTCGGGAGCGGCTTCTGGCTTTTGTAGGTTTCGCCCCATTCCTTCATTTTTAGAATGATCGGGACCAGGGTCTGGCCGAATTCGGTTAACGAATATTCCACCTTCGGGGGCACTTGATGATAAACCTCGCGGTGAACGATGCCGTCCTGCTCCAGTTCTCTGAGCTGCAGCGTCAGCATCCGTTGGGTGATTGTCGGGCAAATCCGCCGGAATTCATTGAACCGGATCGGTCCGTTGATTAAATGATACAGCAGCAAGCCTTTCCACTTGCCGCCGATGACGTCCAGCGTATATTCGACCGGGCAGCCTTCTTCATTAGGACAGGCACCGTAGCCGCTTTTGCGATCGCGCATCCTTATTCAACTCCTTAATAGAGGCGGTTCAAAAAGTCATCTTTTGAAGGCATTAAGAAAGAAACAGATGTCCTAGCCTTAGCTTCCTTCATCGCAAGAAAAACAACGCTAACGCGGTCTGTCTCCCAAGTTTGTGCGCCCGCCTCGGCTAAAATCCGACTTTTTGAATTCGCATTATTAAATTCGCATTAATAGTATACAAATGAATACTACATAACATGATTGTGCGTACTTACAATTTTAAAGCACATGCATTACATTAACAAGTGTTAAGGGAAAATCCATTTAATCAGATACGGAGGTTCATAAAGATGGCTAAAGAAATGATGAAAGCGGTAGGGTTCTATAAGTATTTACCGATTAACGATCCGGAAAGTCTGCTGGATGTGGAAATTGAAAAGCCGGTGCCGGGCGGCAAAGATTTGCTGGTAAAAGTCAAAGCGATCTCCGTAAACCCGGTAGACGTTAAGGTGCGTTCCCCCAAAAACCGTACCGAACAAACGCCGCGCGTAATCGGCTGGGATGTCGCCGGGATTGTGGAGCAAGTTGGTCCGGAAACGACGTTGTTTCAGCCTGGCGATGAAGTGTATTATGCCGGGAGCATCGTCCGGGCCGGGGGAAACAGCGAATTCCACCTTGTGGATGAACGGATCGTCGGACGCAAGCCGGCATCGCTAGGATTTGCCGAGGCGGCGGCTCTGCCTTTGACCGGGATTACCGCCTGGGAGGGCCTGTTCCACCGGCTTGGCATCTCCCCAAACGCCGGCGATAACGCCGGCAAATCGCTGCTCGTCATCGGCGCTGCCGGAGGCGTCGGCTCCATCGCCACGCAGTTGGCCAAACTCGCCGGGTTGACGGTCATCGGCACCGCTTCGCGGCCCGAGTCCGCCGATTGGGCCAAACAAATGGGAGCCGATCACATTATCAATCATTATGAAGCGTTTGTTCCGCAGTTCCAAAAGATCGGCATTAAGCACGCGGATTACATCTTCTGCCTGAATAGCACGGAAAAGCATTGGGGAAACATGGCGGAAGCGATCGCCCCGCAAGGAAAAATCTGCTCGATCGTGGAAACCGATGAGCTGCTGAATTTGACGCTCCTGCAGGATAAAAGCGCAACGTTCGTCTGGGAGCTGATGTTTACCCGCCCGATGTTTCAAACGGAAGACATGATCGAACAGCATAAGCTGCTAAGCGAGTTGTCCCGGCTCGTGGATAAGGGCAAAATTCGTACAACGATAGCTGAAAAGCTGGAACCGATCAATGCCGCCAACTTGCGCCAAGCTCACGCCATGGTGGAAACAGGCCGGACCATCGGCAAAATCGTTCTAGAGAACTTTAGTTGATCAACGTACTTGGTTGATTAGTTGCAAAAGTTACAACTGGATTTAATCCAAGATACGGATTTGTATATTTTAAATGTATTTCCTGCATCTACACCCAAACATGTCCGCCAGCCTTGCTGATTAATCAGATATAATTGTAGGGTTTGCAATTATACAAGCGCTTGGCTACATATCCGTATTAATAACTTTATGTTTTGCAACTATTCAACGGTTCACCCTCGCGGTAGTTTTCCTTCCGTTATCAGGATGCTGATATCTTTAAACAAAAAACCATGCTGCCACCAGCATGGTTCTTTTCACTCCTATGATAATAACCATCATTTCGGTCATGCACGGAAAAAAGCTTGCTTCATTACGCCCAGGAAGGCTGGATTTTCAAAACAGGCATTTCCTCCTTGATGGTTACCGGAACTTTTTCGGCTTCCTGCGAGGTCTGTTTCTCGTCTACGGAGATCCGCCAAATGTCCGCGCCAAGTCCGGACAATTTCTCGGCCAAATGAACGTAACCCCGGTCGATGTGATGCGTTCCGCTCACTTCCGTCGTTCCGTCGGCAGCCAGCCCGGCGATAATCAACGCCGCACCCGCGCGCAGGTCGGTCGCGCAAACTTTGGCTCCGCTCAGCTTGGACTCGCCGGTGACGATTGCGCTGCGGCCCTCCACCTTAATCTCCGCATTCATCAAGCGGAATTGGTCCACATGCATAAACCGGTTTTCGAAAACCGTCTCGGTAATTACGCTCGTTCCTTGGGACACGAGCAGCAGGGCCATCATTTGCGACTGCATGTCGGTCGGGAATCCCGGGTACGGCAAGGTTTTGACGTCTACCGCTTTAAGCGGCTTGCCGGCGATGACGCGGACGCCGTTTTCCTGGACTTCCACAATCACGCCCATCTCTTCCAGTTTGGAAATGACCGGCCCCAAATGATCGGCGATCGCCCCTTCGACAAACACGTTTCCGCCCGTAACGGCGGCGGCAATCATAAAGGTTCCGGCTTCGATGCGGTCGGGAATGACGGTATGCTCGCAGCCGTGCAGCTTCTCCACGCCTTCGATGCGGATGACGCCGGTTCCCGCGCCGCGAACTTTCGCGCCCATTCCGTTCAAGTAATTGGCCAGATCGACGATTTCCGGCTCCTTGGCCGCATTTTCGATGACGGTCGTCCCTTCCGCCAACGTTGCTGCCATCATGATGTTTTCCGTCGCTCCGACGCTGGCCACGTCGAGATATATTTTAGCGCCGCGAAGCCGCCCTTGCGATTTGGCTTCAATAAAGCCGTGACCAAGGTTGATTTCCGCTCCCATCGCTTCAAACCCTTTTAGATGCTGGTCAATCGGCCTCGTTCCGATTGCGCATCCTCCCGGCAGCGAAATTCGGGTGAAACCCATCCGTGTCAGCAAAGGACCCATGACAAGAAAAGACGCCCGCATTTTGCGCACCCATTCATAAGGGGCTTCACATGAAGCGATGTGCTGCGCGTTCACCGTGATCACTTCCCGGTCATATGTAACTGTCGCTCCAAGTGATTCCAAAACTTTATTGATGGTCATTACATCGTCAAGCGGAGGAGCATCGCGAATGACGCTGATTCCTTCCTCACCTAATAAAGACGCTGCAATGATCGGTAGCACTGAATTTTTAGCACCGCTTACTTTTACGTTCCCGGCCAATACATTGCCACCGCGGACGATAAATTTGCTCATCATGGTTCCCTCCGCGCGTTCATTTTCACTTTTTTTCCCCGATTGGAAGAAGGTATCCCGTATATACCCTAAATTCCATCATATCACCTGTCATTTAAGGCGTACAAGGCGCTAATCTTGTCGAATAAGCTCATTTTGACTAGAAAACTGGCTTTTGTCCAGTTCTCGGGCTTGCTTTTGAGCCGTAGTCCTTATTCACCATTGTTGACACAATGAAATGATGTTATTCGACATTTTCTTGCCACGGGTGTTTCAAAACATATACTTCAACATTTGGGTATAACCCCAATATTCCATTACAAAGTCGGCGACCAATCGCCCAAGCACAATGGCGAGCAGCAGCTGCAGCAGCTTTCCTTGCGGGCTTTTCGGATGCCGGATGACAAGGTCCAGCTTCAAGTTCTGCAGCGACCACCAGGAGATGGCGATACAGGCCAATAAAACAAGGATCGCCGTCAAGCCATTCACTCCAACCGAGGTTGACACAGTCTCGACCGGGCTCATGCTTACATCCACTCCATTACGTTTTATATTTATGCTGCAAGCACCTAATCGGTTAATGCCTCTTTGCAAAGCAGTCCTTTTCGCTTATGCTCCCGATTTTTGATTTCGGTCAAAAATATAGAACCTTATATATCATACTTGCCCGCGAAGGAATAATCCAGCATTTCTTTGTCTGCAAAGGGTTACAAAATATCAATTTTTTAAGGATTTCTCTTGCTGAAAAACCGTATTTTTAGTATGTTCTCCTAGTATGTTCTTCATAAACGGCAAGATTTCCTGCGAAAGTCCTAATTTTAAGCGAAATCAAATAAGCAAAACGTACTAATCGCCAAAAAGACCGGACACCTAAGGGTGCCCGGTCTTTTTGGCCTATTTCTTAGCTTTGGAGGATACGTTGATCCGCGTGACCGCCCGCTGCAGCGCAAGCTCGGCCCGGCGATGATCGATACGGTCCTGGTTGCTGCGCGAAGCCAATCTGCGTTCGGCCCGTTCCCGGGCGGCGATGGCGCGCTCCACGTCGATCTCCTCCGGCAGCTCGGCGCTTTCGGCGAGTACGATCACTTTGTCGCTTTGCACTTCTATGAATCCGCCGTGTACGGCGATCAAACGGGTTTCCTTGCCTTTTTTGGCCACGATCGGTGCCACCTGGAGCGGCGTTACAAGGGGGATATGGCCGCGCATAATGCCAAGCTCCCCTTCGCTGCCCCGGACAGTCAGACTGTCCACCTCTTGCGAGAACACCACATGCTCCGGCGTGACGATTTCCAATAAAAAGGTGCTCACTTGTTATCCCTCCTGTTCGCGGGATAGTTCATTTCTGAAGCATCCGCTTTAACGGCGCGGTTTTACAGCGTCTTTGCTTTTTCGACAGCTTCTTCAATCGTACCAACGAAGAGGAACGCGGCTTCCGGAAGATCATCATGTTTGCCGTCCAGAATTTCCTTGAAGCTGCGGACCGTTTCGGCAACAGGCACATATTTGCCCTTGAAGCCGGTAAACTGCTCTGCTACGTGGAACGGCTGCGACAGGAAACGTTCGACTTTCCGGGCGCGGGCCACCAGCGTCTTGTCGTCATCGGAAAGTTCATCCATACCGAGGATGGCGATGATATCCTGAAGCTCTTTATAACGAGCCAAAATTTGTTTTACCCCTTGGGCAACATCGTAATGTTCCTGTCCCACGACTTCCGGAGTCAAAATCCGCGAGCTGGAAGCCAGCGGGTCAACCGCAGGGAAAATCCCTTTTTCGGAAATTTTCCGCTCGAGGTTCGTCGTCGCATCCAAGTGGGCGAACGTCGTAGCCGGCGCCGGGTCGGTGTAGTCGTCCGCAGGCACGTAAATGGCTTGAATCGAAGTAACGGAACCTTTTTTGGTCGAGGTGATCCGTTCTTGCAGCTGACCCATTTCCGTAGCCAGTGTAGGCTGATAACCTACCGCGGAAGGCATCCGGCCGAGCAGGGCCGATACTTCCGAACCGGCTTGCGTAAACCGGAAAATGTTGTCGATAAACAGCAGCACGTCGCGGCCTTCCTGATCGCGGAAATACTCGGCCATCGTAAGGCCGGTCAGAGCTACGCGCAAGCGCGCACCCGGCGGTTCGTTCATCTGCCCGAATACCATGGCCGTTTTCGAAATTACGCCGGATTCGGTCATTTCCATGTAAAGGTCGTTCCCTTCACGCGTCCGTTCCCCTACACCGGCAAACACGGAAATACCGCCGTGTTCTTGCGCGATATTGTTGATTAGTTCCTGGATCGTAACGGTTTTCCCTACGCCGGCGCCGCCGAACAGGCCGATTTTGCCGCCTTTCGCATAAGGCGCCAGCAGGTCGATAACCTTAATCCCGGTTTCCAGCATTTCCGCTTGCGTCGAGAGCTCTTCGAACTTCGGCGGCTCGCGGTGGATCGGATATCTTAATTCCGTTGCGGCTTCGCCTTTATTGTCGATCGTTTCGCCAAGGACGTTAAATACGCGGCTTAGGGTCACTTCCCCTACCGGAACCGAAATCGGCGCCCCTAAATCGACAGCTTCCGTGCCGCGCACAAGACCGTCCGTCGAGGCCATGGCGATACAACGCACCAGGTTGTCGCCGAGATGATTGGAAGCTTCCAGAACCAGGGCGGACTGGCCATCCTGTTTCTCAATTTTTATTGCGTTGAAGATTTCCGGCAGTTGACCGCGCTGAAATTCGATGTCAACAACCGGACCCATTACGCTGACAACGCGTCCTTTGTTCATCTTCGTTTCCCTCCTAGATAATGCTTTCGGAACTATCAGCTTTGCGCGTTCGCCCCTGCGACAATCTCCGTAATTTCTTGGGTAATCGCGGCTTGACGAGCGCGGTTGTATGTCAGGGTAAGCTCATTGATCATTTTCGTCGCGTTTTTCGTCGCGCTGCCCATCGCCGTCATTTTGGCGCCAAGCTCGCTCGCTTTGCCGTCAAGAAGCGCGCCAAAAATCAACGTTTCGGCATACTTCGGAAGCAGCACTTCGAGCACACCATCTGGCGAAGGCTCATACTCATAGCTGCTGGTTGGACCTTCCGCTTGCACGGACTCGAACGGAAGCAAACGCTCGACCGTCGGCAGCTGCGTAATCGCATTGATAAACCGACTATAGCAAACGTAAATTTCATCGAACTGTTCCGTCTCAAAACCTTGAACGGCCGCGTACGTCAACGATTTGATGTCCGCAAATTTCGGCGTATCGGACAGTTCGGTCACTTCTTCAACGACCGGATAATTGCGGCGTCTGAAATAGTCTCTGCCTTTTCGTCCGATCACGAAGATGCCGTATTCCGACGAAGAGGTGTGCTTGCTCTTGATCAGATCCGTTACTTTCCGCAAAATATTCGCGTTGTAGCCACCGACCAGACTGCCGTCCGAAGTAATGACGATATACGCCGTTTTCTTCACCGGACGCGATTCGAGCATCGGATGGCTAACCCCTTGAGTTCCGGCGGCAATGCTGGAAACGACCTCTTTCAGCTTTTCCGCATAAGGGCGGGAAGCCTGCGCTCTTTCCTGCGCTTTGCGCAGCTTGGCCGAGGCTACCATTTCCATCGCTTTCGTGATCTGCCGGGTGTTCTGAACGCTTTTGATCTGGCGCTTGATTTCGCGCATCCCTTTTGCCATGATTTCACCACCTCAAAACTTTGGCGGAGCCAAAGTTACTTCGTAAGCATAGTCTAAGTTTTGGCGGGGCCAAAACCGCTTCGTAAGCAAGTGCTTGAACTTTGGCGAAGCCAAAGTTACTTCGTAAGCATAGTCTAAGTTTTGGCGGGGCCAAAACCGCTTCGTAAGCAAGTGCTTGAACTTTGGCGAAGCCAAAGTTGTTTTACACAGCCACAAACCGGCGTTTGCCCATAAAGCCAAAGCCGGTTTATGCTTCAACTCATTTATGCCTTCGTCGCGAATCCGCGTTTGAATTGCTCGATCACTTGTTTCAGCTTTTCTTCGTTGTCTGCGGTCAAATCCTTCGTATCGCGGATCGACTGCAATACATCGTCATGATTGTTTTGGATGAAGGACAGGAATTCCGTTTCGAAACGGCGCACATCGCCCAGCGGGATATCGTCCAGATAACCTTTAACCGCCGTATAAAGGCTGACAACCTGCAGTTCAACGGCAAGCGGTTGGTTTACGCCCTGCTTGAGGATCTCCATCATCCGCGAACCGCGCGTCAGGCGCGCTTGCGTCGATTTATCCAAATCGGAACCGAATTGGGAGAACGCCTGAAGCTCGCGATATTGGGCGAGATCAAGGCGCAGGCTGCCCGCAACCTTCTTCATCGCTTTGATTTGCGCCGAGCCGCCTACCCGGGAAACGGAAATACCGACGTTAACGGCCGGACGTTGACCGGAATAGAACAGGTCGGACTCCAGGAAGATCTGACCGTCCGTGATCGAAATAACGTTCGTCGGAATATAGGCCGAGACGTCGGACGCCTGCGTTTCGATGAACGGCAGCGCGGTAATCGAGCCGCCGCCGAGCTCGTCGCTCAGCTTCGCGGCGCGTTCCAGCAGACGGGAGTGCAGATAGAATACGTCGCCAGGGAACGCCTCGCGGCCCGGAGGACGGCGAAGCAGCAAGGACAATTCGCGGTAAGCCGCGGCTTGCTTCGACAAGTCGTCATAGATAATCAAAACATGCTCGCCTTTGTACATGAAGTACTCCGCCATGGCAACGCCGGCATATGGAGCGATGTACAAGAGTGGCGACGGTTCCGAAGCGGAAGCCGTTACTACGATCGTGTAATCCAACGCGCCGTGACGGCGCAGCGTTTCCACCACGTTTACGACGGTGGATTGCTTTTGCCCGATGGCTACGTAAATACATTTCACGCCGTTGCCTTTTTGGTTAATGATCGTATCGATGGCGATCGCCGTTTTACCGGTTTGACGGTCGCCGATAATGAGCTCGCGTTGGCCGCGGCCGATCGGTACCATCGAGTCGATTGCCTTGATCCCGGTCTGCATCGGTTCATGTACCGATTTCCGTTCAATAACGCCCGGCGCATTGTTTTCTACCGGACGGAATTCCGTCGTCTCAATCGGCCCTTTGCCGTCAACCGGCTGGCCGAGCGGGTTCACGACGCGTCCCAGCATAGCTTCCCCGACCGGAACCTGCATAATCTGCCCGGTGCGTTTTACTTGATCGCCTTCGCGGATCTCGCTGTAAGGGCCAAGGATAACGACACCGACATTGCTTTCTTCCAGGTTGAGCGCAAGACCAAAAACGCCGTTTTCAAACTCAAGCAACTCGTTTGCCATGGCGTTTTCAAGTCCGTGGACACGGGCGATACCGTCGCCAACTTGAATAACGGTGCCGACCTCGGCCACTTCGATTTCCGATTTATATTGTTCGATCTGACTTTTAATCAGCGTGCTGATCTCTTCAGGTCTGATACTCAAGTGTTTCACCCCTATCTACAGTGCTTGTCTTCGAAAAGACTTTTCAAGCCGTTCCAACTTGCCGGCCAAGCTTCCATCGTATAATGTATCGCCGATTCTGACCTTCATGCCGCCGAGCAGCGATTTGTCGATCTCGTTTTCGACGCGGATTTTTTTGCCCACGAGCGCGCCGAATTCGGCAGCAACCTGCCCTTTTTCTTCTTCGTTGAGCGGATACGTGGTCAACACCACCGCATTGGCGATTCCAAGAGCATCGCTGGAGATTTTGATGTAAGCGTCCAGCAGTTCCGGCAAAATCCCGATTCTTCCCCGTTCCACCAACAGCTTCGCCAGCGAGACGACGGACTTGGACAACTTGCCCTCGATCGCTTGGGATATCACTTCCCATTTTTGGCTTTCGGTGATGTTCGGCGAAGAAATAAAATGCGAGACTTCTGCTCCGGACCGGAAGGCGCCGACGAGCGCTTTCAGCTCTTCTTCCACTTCCAGCGTCCGGTTTTCCCCCGCCGCGATCTCGTACAACGCTTTGGCATACCGTTTGGCTGCTACGGATTCGCGGCTCATGAGCGGCCACCGACCTCTTTAAGATACTTGTCAACCAGTTCGCCTTGAACTTGGGTATCGCTGACCTCTTTTTCGATCAGCTTGGAAGCAATCTTCACGGAGACAGTTCCCACTTCGTTGCGAAGCTGTTCCACCGCACGGTTTTTCTCGTTTTGAATATCGCGCAGCGCCTCTTCCTTCAAACGAGTGGCCTCATCTTTGGCCTGCTCCAGCATTTGAGCCGCTTGCTTGCTGCTCGTTTGCTTGGACTGCTCGATGATGTCGTACGCCTCTTTACGCGCTTGCTGCAGGGCCGCCTTCTGCTCCTCCACAAAAGCGCTTGCTTGCTCGCGGGTTTGCGCGGCTTCGTTCAGCTGCTGCTGCACGAGCTCGCGGCGTTTTTCCATCACGGAAAACAGCGGGCCAAAAGCATATTTATTTAACAAGAAGTATAGAATTCCGATCGCAATCAGTGCGATGACGGTATTTTCCCATACGAAACTCAATCTCAAGTCACTCCTTTCCGAAGCCTATCCGCATATAGCGAGATCGTTCTGCCTGGGCTAAAAAGAAGGCGTGGACGGCTGTGGCCTTCCCCGCCAGTTCTTCTTTCCCTTTTCATTTAGCCGGCCAAACCATAGAACATGAAGGCCAAGACCACGCCGATGATCGGAAGGACCTCGATCAGACCAACGC
The DNA here is from genome assembly GCF_900454495.1 of Paenibacillus macerans. NCBI lineage: Bacteria > Bacillati > Bacillota > Bacilli > Caryophanales > Paenibacillaceae > Paenibacillus > Paenibacillus macerans. Next base: position 722,690 of record NZ_UGSI01000002.1, on the reverse strand, counting down.
CGATAAACATCGTCGTTTGCAGAGTGGATTTCGCTTCCGGTTGACGCGCGATCCCTTCGACCGTTTTGCTGATAACCATCCCGTTACCCAGCGCTGCGCCAAACGCGCCCAAACCTGCTACGATAGCTGCTGCCAATAATGCCATTGCTCCCATTTGTATATCCTCCTTAAAAATAAATTCAATTTGTATAGTTCAGTCAGGATGAAGCAGTACTCCATTCCGTAACTTGAAACTGATTTTTAAAACCTTGCAGCGTAAATCTCATGTTATCAATGCTCTTCTTCATGGCTCTCCAGGTTCTGCGAAATATACACCATCATCAGAATGACAAACACAAACGCCTGAATCGCACCGACGAAAATACTGAAGCCCTGCCAAATCATCAGCAGCGGTACAGAAGCGATCATCCCGATGACGCTGGCCTTCGCCAAAGTCATGATCGTGGAGATCAACACCTCGCCCGCAAAAATATTGGCAAATAGACGAACGCCGTGCGTCAGCAGCTTCGACAGCTGCTCAATGATGTTAATCGGCAGGAAAAACGGATACGGTTGGATATAGTGCTTCAAATAATTTTTCGTGTTTCTCGTAAGTCCAAGTCCGTGGGATATCAGGAATACCAGCAATGCCAGCCCCATTGTCACGCTTACGTCCGCGGTCGGGGATTTCCACCAGGCCACTTCGGCGTGCGCTTCCTCATCCGGGTGCTTCGCGTGTTCTTCCTCAAGCACCTTCACAACGGAGGTAATTTCGTGTCCGAAAATGGTTGCTTTTGCCGGGTCGGTATACTCCGTGGCGATCCCTAACGGAAGCCCAAGCATATTGGCCACAAAAATGAACATAATCATCGTCATAGCCAGGGATAAAAAAGGCTTCCCTTTCTTCCAGTCCATCGTGCTTGAAATCATGTTCTGAACGAATTCAACCGCCCATTCCAAAAAAATTTGCAATTTTCCGGGATTCTCGACAGACAGGTTTCGCGTAGCCAATTTCGCCAGCACAAAAACGATGGTGCAAGTTACGACCAGCATCAAAATGATCGACAAGTCGAAACGCAGGCCGCCCAATTCAATAATCGGAGCTTCATGCATGTTTTCTCACCCCCAATCTCAGGTTGAATACAACTCAAGGTTTGCGAGAATATTTGATGCCTATAATAAGAAGGTAAAGTTGCGCAAAAACCAGACTCCCGGCAACCGCATACACGTTGAGGTACTGCGGATATTTCATGGCGGCGAATACCGCCAAGACCGCCGTAGCCGTCCGGGTAAGAAAACCCATGTTGATCCGCTTGGCTTCGCCGGCCGCAGCCGCATCACCCAGACGCCGCACCTTTCGGCCCAGGTAATACGCATTGATCCAGCTTACCGCCGCACCCAGCGCCATACCGAGCATAATGCTTTGCAATCCCGGCAATAAAGCGCCTCCCAAAAAGCAAAGGGCCAAGAAACCAAGCGTCCCGGCTGTCAAAGCGCGGCTTAATTTCGACAGCTCATCCATTATTTCCCCCTCATGACCGATCTGATCAGCGCTACGATGCCGACGATCCCGACCGCAATTCCTGTTAGAACGCCCAGACCGATACCGACACCATTCGTCAGCCAAAGCTTATCCAACCAGGAACCGAAGTAGAAACCGCCGATCGTGCATATGGCAAAATTCGTCCCTAAGGCCGTTACCAAAGCGGCAACCTTCCATACACTGTTGTTGCCTCCAGGTTTTATCGGATCCTCCATTTCAATTCACCCTAATAATCCCAATTTATTTTACTAACTGTGAACAGTTCTTGTCAATTGAGGTTTTTTAGCGGTTTAAAGTCGTGAAATGCTAAATTTGTCCTTGCAATCCTGGGGCAAACGCATACAGCGTACAGTAATACTGTATACTTTTTTATGCTTGCGATCAAAACAAATTTTCGTCAATTTGTGAACTTTCTGTGAAAATCCTCCGGACGCTCGTCCGTTATTCCAAAATAGTGATAAATCGCATTGACAATTCGCGTAGATGCTTTCCCATCACCATATGGATTAGCGGCATGGCTCATGGCGGCGTAAGCTTTTTGATCGCAAAGCAGCGCCTTTGTCCGTTCATAAACCATCTCCTCGTTCGTGCCGACCAGTTCCAGTGTCCCTGCCTCGATTCCTTCCGGACGTTCCGTCGTGTCGCGAAGCACGAGCACGGGAACGCCAAAGGAAGGCGCTTCTTCCTGCAAACCGCCCGAATCCGTAAGTATAAGGTGGGTGTGCGGATAAAAATTGTGCAGATCCACCACATCCAAAGGATCGATAAGTTTAATACGGGGATGCCCTCCCAAAGTTTCGTGGGCGGGACCTTTAACCGCCGGGCTTGGATGTACCGGATACACGATGGCCACATCCTCAAACTCATCGGCGATTCTCCGCACGGCGCGGAAAATATTCAGATGCGGTTCGCCCTGTGATTCGCGGCGGTGAGCCGTCATCAAAATCAACCGTTTGCCTGCGGCCCAGTCGAGCACATCGTTCTTATAATCAGGTTGTACTGTATATTGAAACACATCTGTTACCGTGTTGCCTGTGACATATATAGCTGACGACGGCTTATTTTCCTTCCGCAAATTTCCAGCGGACCACTCCGTCGGAGCAAAATGCAGGTCCGCAAGCACTCCAGTCAACTGGCGGTTCATTTCTTCCGGATACGGAGACAACTTGTTCCAGGTGCGCAGGCCCGCTTCGACATGGCCGACTTTGATCTGTTGCAGGAAAGCTGCATAGCTGGCCAGGAATGTCGTGAGCGTGTCGCCGTGGACCAGCACGATATCCGGCTTCGCCTCGCGCAGCACCCCTTCCAAACCTTGCAGTACGCGAATCGTGATTTCGTTCAGGCTTTGGCTCGGCTTCATCACATCCAGATCGTAGTCCGGAACGATTTTAAACACGTCCAGCACCTGGTCCAGCATCTCACGGTGTTGGGCCGTCACACACACGATAGAGTCGATATGGTCGCTATGCTTTTGCAATTCCAGAATCAGCGGCGCCATTTTAATCGCTTCCGGCCTTACGCCGAAGACGGTCATTACTTTAATCTTAGACATGTCCCATTCCCTTCCTTTAGCGGTAATTCAAAAAGTTGTCTTTTGATCACGAAGTTGGTACACAGCAGCATATTCGACATCGAATCTTGAATTCAGCCGGGCCTTCCGTTGCTCACGTAGGATCATCCTACGCTCCGCTACTCAGTCCCTAGCTTCATCCAACCTTCTTGGTGCTGAAAAGCCAACTTTTTGAACAATACTTAAATGAGGTAGTTCAAAAAGTCGTCTTTGGATCACTTCGTGCCGTACAGACGGTCGCCGGCGTCACCCAGGCCAGGGATAATATAACCGTGATCATCCAGGCGTTCATCCAGGGCGGCAACGTAGATATCGACGTCCGGATGGGCGTCATGCACCGCTTTGACTCCTTCCGGGGCGGCGATCAGGTTCATCATTTTGATTTGCGTGCAGCCGCGTTTTTTCAGGGCGTCGATCGCCGCGATCGCCGAACCGCCTGTCGCCAGCATCGGATCGATGACGATCAACTCGCGTTCCTGTACATCCGTCGGCAGCTTTATGTAATATTCCACCGGCTGCAGCGTCTGCGGATCACGGAACAGTCCGACATGCCCCACCTTCGCCGCAGGCAGCAGCTTTAACACGCCGTCCAGCATGCCCAGCCCCGCGCGGAGAATCGGAATAAGCCCGAGCATCCGGCCGGAAATGACCCGCGATTCGGCCTCGGCCACAGGGGTTTGCACCTTGATGGATTCCAGCGGAATATCCCGCGTAATTTCATAGGCCATTAATGTGGCCACTTCATCCACCAGCTCGCGGAAATCCTTCGTGTTCGTTCGCATATCACGGATAAATGTCAGTTTGTGTTGGATTAAAGGGTGATCGCATACCACCAATTTCGCCATAATTAGTCCCTCCGGTTCTATTGCTAAGTTTCCATTTGCATCAAGTTTCCCAAATTCCAATGTGCACAAATCTTGTTTATTATATCACTGTCTTTTTTCGAATGCCATGAAGGGGCCGGTATGGAATCGACTGGCAAAAAAGAGCAAAGAAAAACGGCGTATTGGCGTACTTTCGCTGGAAAGCAGAGACAAATGGGTAGCGAAATGCAAAAGTGCAGTACAATTCCGGTCAAAAGCTACTTTTTTATCGGAAGGCTCAAATGAGATGCACTTTTGCATTTGTATCGCATAAGTGGGCCAGTTTGAGGTGAATAAACTGCACTTTTGCACTTGGTCCACCAAACCGTCTTTCTTCAAAAAAAAGCGCCATAGGCGCCCTGCAACAAAATCCGTCTTTTAGCCGGCTCGCACCGTTTGGCGCGAACCCTCGGCTCATGACTCTTCTATATAATGGTCGTATCTGCTGGAAATCAGGTAGTCTCCCCTTGAATCAGGGTGATGTCCACCGTCGTATTGTTGATCAATTCCCCTTCCGTATTTTCGATCATTCGGATCAACGTGTTTGTCAGCATGGCGCCGATCCGGTCACTGGGCTGCATGATGGTGGTTAGCTTCGGATTTTGCAGCATCCGCGTGAAGCTATGGTAATCGTAGCCGACGATTTTAAAATCCTCTGGCACCCGGATACCGTGCTGCTGCGCGTAAATGTACAAGGCGTATGCCACGATGTCATTGCTGCAAAATACGCCGTCGTATTCGCCAAGCTTGTCCGGCGGCAGCTTTTCGGCGATAAACGACCAGAAATAATCGAAGGTGAGCTTGTTGTGTGCGCCTTCAATGATATCGTAGGCAATGCCGTGCTTCATGCAAGTGATCACGAAGGCGTCCCTCCGCCGGTTGGAGAGCATATCCAGACCGAGCGGCCCCGAGATATGCAGGAGCCGTTTGCATCCCCGCCCGATCAGATGCTCCGTCGCCAGTTCCCCGCCTCTGTAATTGTCGGAGCCTACGCAGGGGATATTCGGCGATACGAGACGGTCAAAGGAAACGATCGGAAAAGGAACCTTCTTATAACTTTCGATATCCATCGTATGGCTGCACATGATGATCCCGTCCACCCGGTTCTGGCGCAGCATACTAATGTAGTTCGCTTCCTTGTCCGGGTCCTCGAGGGAATTGCAAACGAGCAGCTTGTAGTTTTTTTCATTCGCGCTCATTTCAACATACTTGATCAAATCGGAGAAAAACGGGTGATTCGAGTCGGGAACGATGATCCCGATAAAATAAGACTGATTTTTCTGCAGCGCCCTGGCGATCTCGTTGGGATGATAATCGATCATCTCCATCGCCTTTTCCACCTTGCGGCGGGTTTCTTTGCTGATATATCCCCGGTTGTTCATCACTCTGGAAACGGTCGTCACGGATACTCCGGCAACTTTGGCCACATCTTTGATACTCGCCATTTCATGCATCCCCTCACTTTATCTATCGAAAAGAACCCGCAACTCGGAATTGTCTATTTCCATAATAGTCGGCCATATCCTGGCATACAACTGTTTTCATATGATTAACGATACCATAAAACTTTGTAAATTATCAGTTACTATATCCTTATTTTACGGGATTTTTTTATAGGAAAACGTTTGACATATTTTTTGCACGGTTATAAAATGAGTTGTATTCAAAATCTAGGAGGTCTAATAGTTATGAAGAGAACGCTTTCATCACTGCTGTTAGTCGGCTTATTGTCCCTGGCGCTTGCGGCGTGCGGCGGCAATTCGGGCAAAGGCGACGCCGGAGCCGGCAACGCCGGCGGCAGCGGGGCGAAAACCGAAATTTCGGTGCTGGTCGGCAAACAGGAAATTTCGAAACAGTTTGAAGAAATGGTCCAGGAATACAACAGTTCGCAGGACAAGGTCAAAGTTTCGCTGATTCCGATGGCCGGACAAAATGGCTACCAGCGGATCACCACCCTGTACGCTTCCAATAACGCGCCGAACATCATGCACTTTCTGAGCGAATTCGATCAAATGAAGGACAAGCTTGCCGATCTTTCCGATCAGGAATGGGTGCAGCACGCCAATGCCGGTACGCTTGATTATGTCACCGTCGACAACAAAGTATACGGTATGCCGATGTCGATCGAAGCCTTCGGCTTCCTGTACAACAAGAAGGTGCTGGACGCAGCCGTAGGCGGCAGCTTTGATCCTTCCACAATCCGCACCCAGGACGACTTGAAGGCTTTGTTCGACAAGATTGAGGCAACCGGCGCAAAAGCTGTTGAAATCACCCCGGTGGACTGGTCCCTGGGCGCGCATTTCACGAACGTGTTCGCCGCAAACGAGTCCCAGGATCACGCGGGACGTTTGCAATATCTCGAAGATCTGAAAAGCGGCAAAGTGGACCTGGCCCAAGACCAGGTTTTCAACGGCTGGCTGGACACGCTGGATCTGATCAAACAATACAACTACGCGAAGGACGCGCCGCTCTCCGCAACCTATGACGACGCTCCGATCGTGCTCGCGGACGGACAAGCCGGCATGTGGTTCATGGGCAACTGGGCCTATACCCAAATTAAAGAAATCGATCCTGAAGGGGAGTATGGATTCCTGCCGGTTCCGGTCAGCAACAACGCCGGCGATTTCGGCAACAGCCGTATTTCTGTCGGCGTTCCGGAATATTGGGTCGTCGATGCCAGCCAATCCACGCCTGAAGAACAGCAGGCTTCGAAGGATTTCCTGAACTGGATGGTGTCCAGCGAAAAAGGTCAGGACTACTATGTAAATCAGTTCGGATTTTTGCCGGCATACGACAATTTCACGACCAAACCGACGGATCCGGTCTCCACATCGGTGCTTTCCTACACGGAATCCGAGAACACGCTGGCATGGATGAACTCCTACTATCCGCCTGATGCCTTCCCTGCCATGGCGGCCAGTCTGCAAAAATACCTGGGCGGAGAAATCGACAGAGCCGGGTTGACCAAGGAGTTCCAAGCTTACTGGGCTTCCGCGGGCAAGAAATAAGCGAGGCGCAAGCATCACCAGCAAAACGGCCGGGAATAAGCATGGACGCTTGCTCCCGGCTCATTTCAGGCGCCAGATGGGAGGTTCCTCATGTACAACGAGAAAACATGGATCGACAAACTGAAAGTTTTTATGACATTCGGCTTTATCCCTTTATTCGCTTTCGCGACAGTCATACTCGTCCCCTTTTGCATGGGAATATTCACGACGCTCACGGACTGGAACGGCACCTCCGACACCTTTCATTTTTTGGGACTTTCCAACTATCAAGCTGCCCTGACCGATTCGACATTCTGGGCATCGATGGGAACGACGCTGAAATACGTGGTCGTCACGCTCGTGCTGACCAACGTCGTCGCGTTTGGGCTCGCCCTGCTCGTCACCGGCGGTTTTAAAGGGCAGAACTTTTTCCGCGCCGGATATTTTACGCCCAATCTCATCGGGGGCATTATTTTGGGGTTCGTATGGCAGTTTATTTTTGCCAGAGTATTTACGTACGCCGGCCGCGAGCTGGACTGGGGATTTCTGTCTTCGTCCTGGCTGGGCGATCCGGATAAAGCGCTGTGGGCCCTTATCATCGTGAGCATTTGGCAAAACGCCGGCTACATGATGCTTATTTACGTAGCGGGGTTGAACGGGATTTCGGCTTCGCTGACCGAAGCGGCCAGCCTGGACGGAGCGTCCTATATCCGCCAGTTGTTCAACGTCAAAATTCCGCTCATGGTACCCGCTTTTACGATCAGCTTGTTTTTGACGCTGCAAAGAAGCTTCATGGTATACGACACGAACCTGTCGCTGACGAAAGGCGACCCCTTCCGCTCGACGGAATTGATCGCCATGCACGTGTACAACGAAGCCTTTGTGTACCAGCGTTTCGGGCCGGGGCAAGCTAAAGCGTTTATTCTGTTTGCCGTGGTGGCGATCATCGCCATTGTTCAGGTCAGCGTGATGAAAAAGGTGGAGGTGGAAGCATGATGACCGGATCGTCCCGAATGAAAAAAGCATCCGCGCTTGTATTGAATGTACTGCTGCTGGTTGCGTTCATTTTTCCGCTGCTTATGATTATCGTGAACTCGTTTAAGTCGCGGATCGATATCGTGCGCAATCCGCTTGCGCCGCCGGCGGACTGGAGCTTTGCCAACTACACCGAAGCTTACAAGACCATGGGATTCGGCAGCGCCTTTGTCAATTCCTTGATTATCACGGTTTTCGCCGTCGCGCTGATCTTGATCTTTTCCTCCAGCCTCGCCTTCTTCCTGGTAAGGTGGAAATGGAGAATCAACCACATCATCCTGCTGATGCTGATCGCTTCGATGATTATCCCGTTCCAAGCGATCATGATTCCGTTCGTCTCGGTGTTCGGGTCTTTGGACATGCTCAGCAGCAAATGGTGGCTCATTTATTTCTACCTCGGGTTCGGCATCAGCTTGTCGACCTTTATGTACCACGGTTTCATTAAGGGCGTCCCGGTCGATATGGACGAAGCGGCGCTGATTGACGGAGCCGGACGGATCAAGCTGTTCAGCAGCGTGATTTTTCCGATTTTGAAACCGATCACGACCACGATCGCCATACTTAACGTACTTTGGATTTGGAACGACTTCCTGCTTCCTTCGCTCGTTCTCATATCGCCGGAAGACCGGACGCTGCCGCTGTCCACCTACTATTTTTTCGGTAAATATACGTCCAATTACGGAGTAGCCATGGCGGCGCTGGTTCTTTCGATGATTCCGATCGTGATCTTCTACGTGGCGATGCAGCGGCAGATCATCCAGGGCGTTGTGGAAGGAGCCGTCAAATCGTAATCAAACTATAGAAATAAAACGAAACAAGGAGCAGGAGACCCATGAATCAGGAGTGGTGGAAACAAAGCGTTGTCTATCAAATTTATCCGCGCAGCTTCAAAGACAGCGACGGGGACGGGATCGGCGACATCAAGGGGATTACGCAAAGCCTGGATCATTTGCAAAACCTGGGCGTCGACGTGATTTGGCTGTCGCCGGTTTACCGATCCCCCAACGATGATAACGGTTACGACATCAGCGATTACCGCGCCATTATGGATGAATTCGGAACGATGCGCGATTTCGACGAAATGCTGAGCGAAGCCCATGCCAGAAATATAAAAATCATGATGGATCTCGTCGTGAATCATACCTCGGACGAGCATTCCTGGTTTATCGCGTCGCGAAGCTCGAAGAGCAGCCCTTACCGCGATTATTACGTGTGGAGACCAGGGAAAAACGGAGGCCCTCCCAACAATTGGGGCTCTTTCTTCGGCGGAAGCGCCTGGGAATACGATCCCGTGACGGGAGAATATTATTTGCATCTGTTCAGCAAGAAGCAGCCCGATCTAAATTGGGAGAATCCGCAATTGCGCCGGGAAGTGTACGACCTGATGACCTTCTGGCTGAATAAAGGCGTGGACGGATTCCGAATGGATGTCGTTAATTTCATATCGAAGGATCAGCGTTTTTTGGACGGCGTTGTTGGCGATACGGCATATGGCGACGGCGGCCCCCACTTCACGAACGGCCCCCGCATTCATGAATTTCTTCGCGACATGAACCATGAGGTACTCGCCAAATACGACACGATCACGGTCGGCGAAATGCCGAACGTAGGCGTCGAGGAAGCAAAGCTGTACACGGCCAAGGAGCGCCGGGAGCTCAACATGGTGTTCCATTTCGAACACGTCGATGTCGGCAACGGCAAATTCGGGAAATGGTCCCCGCAGCCGTGGAAGCTCACGGATTTGAAGCAGATTTTCACAAGATGGCAAAAAGGGCTGGAAAAACAGGGTTGGAACAGCTTGTATTGGAGCAACCATGACCAGCCGCGGGCGATTTCCCGCTTCGGCAACGACAGCGAGGAATACCGCGAGGTATCCGGCAAAATGCTGGCCACCTGCCTGCATATGCTTAAGGGGACGCCTTACATTTACCAAGGCGAAGAGATCGGAATGACCAACGCAGCGTTTGAAACCGTGGATGAATACCGCGATATCGAAACTTTAAACACGTACAGAGATTACATTGCGGCCGGGCTACTCACCCGCGAGGAAATGATGAAGGCGATCCACGAACGCAGCCGCGACAACGCGCGCACGCCAATGCAGTGGACGGACGCGGAACATGCCGGATTTACGGCCGGTCAGCCTTGGATTGCCGTAAACCCGAACTACAGGCAGATCAATGTCGAAGCCGCAATGCGGGATCAAAATTCGATTTTCTATTATTATCAAAAACTGATCCGCCTGCGCAAGGAAAATCCGGTGATCGTGGACGGCGGCTACGAGCTGCTGTTGGACGACCATGAACAGATTTACGCGTACACACGAACCTTGCAGGAAGAACAACTGCTCGTGATCTGCAATTTTTCCGCGGAACGGCCTCAGTTCACGCTGCCGGAAGGCTTGAACCGTACCCGGGCAGAACTGCTTATCTCCAATTACGAGGGCGATGGAAAGGACGATTTCCGGTCTTTCCGGCTTAAGCCGTATGAAGCCAGAGTGTACCGGTTGAAATAAAGACCGCTTATTTTTCCGATAGAGAAGGAGAACTTATGAAGATAAAAAATGAAGCGATGCTGATTACGTACGCAGACAGCCTCGGGACGAACTTGAAGGAATTGAACCAGGTGCTGGACAAGCATTTGCAAGGAGTCGTCGGCGGCGTTCACCTGTTGCCTTTCTATCCTTCTTCAGGCGACCGTGGTTTTGCGCCCATGGACTACACCAAGGTCGATCCGGCCTTCGGCGATTGGTCCGATGTCGAGCAAATGAGCCAAAAATATTACATGATGTATGATTTCATGATTAATCATATCTCCCGGCAATCGCCGTATTTCCAGGATTTTCTGGAGAATAAAGACGAGTCCGCCTACAAGGATCTGTTTATCCGCTACAAAAACTTCTGGCCCGGCGGAGAGCCTACTCCGGAGGACGTGGATTTGATCTACAAGCGCAAACCGCGTGCCCCTTATGTAGAAGTAACCTTTAAGGACGGAAGCACGGAAAAGGTATGGTGCACCTTCGACGAGCAGCAGATCGACCTGGATGTAACGACCGACACCACGAAAAAGTTCATCCGCGACAATCTGACGTTCCTGGCCCAAAAAGGAGCCTCCATCATCCGGCTTGACGCCTTTGCTTACGCCAACAAAAAAATCGGCACGAACTGCTTTTTCGTGGAGCCGGATATTTGGGACATGCTGCGGTATTCCAAGGACATCATTTCCCCTTCCGGCATTACGGTCCTCCCGGAAATTCACGAGCATTACAGCATTCAGCTGAAAATCGCCGAGCAGGACTATTATGTGTATGACTTCGCCCTGCCAATGCTGGTGCTGCATGCCTTGTACAGCGGCCAGGTTCACCGGCTCGTTCATTGGCTTAACATTTGTCCGCGCAAACAGTTTACGACGCTGGATACCCATGACGGCATCGGGGTCGTCGACGTTAAGGACCTGCTGTCCGACGAGGAGTGCGAAATGACCCGGGAGAGCCTGTACAGTCAGGGCGCCAACGTCAAAAAGATTTACAGCACGGAAGCCTACAACAATCTCGATATTTACCAGATCAACTGCACCTACTACTCGGCGCTCGGCAACAATGACCAGAGCTACTTGTTGGCGCGGGCGATTCAGTGCTTCGCCCCGGGCATCCCGCAAATCTATTATGTAGGTTTGCTTGCCGGCGAAAATGATATTGAGCTGCTGGAGCGCACCAAAGAGGGGCGGAACATCAACCGTCATTATTACACGCTGGAGGAAATCGAACGCGAAGTGGAGCGTCCTGTCGTGAAACAGTTGTTCCGGCTGCTGAAGTTTAGAAACACCTGCCCGGCGTTTGACGGAACCGTCGAAGCCGAGCAAGCGGACATCAACAATTTGCGGATCATTTGGAAAAACGGCGCCTCCGAAGCGAAGCTGGAAGCCAACCTGGCCACCAAGGAATTCAGCATCCGATACAAAGACGCAGGGACAAACTGGACCTTATTGATGTAGTTTTGCAAGCGAAGAGATCATGCTTAAAAAATCGGCGCCTGTCAGGGATAAAACTTCCCAAAGACAGGCGCTTCCATATTGGCTCAACATTTGGTCATCCGCCCTGAGCGGCTGAATTCAAGATTGCTTTTTCAGCCTCGCCACCTGCTCTTCGGTTAGCCCCGTAACTTTAGCGACCAGCGATGTCTCCATTCCCTCGCGAAGCATATTAAGCGCCGCCTTTTCCATGCCCACGGCTATACCTTGTTCAATCCCTTTCTCTATGCCTTGCTCAATCCCTTTTCCCAAACCTTTCTGCAAGCCTTCCTTCAAGCCTTCCTCGTATCCCAAACGACTCCACGCGGGCATCAGTTCCATAATAGACTCACCTACCTCCGGGTTTTGTTCCTTCAACTCTTCCAGCAACCGCTTATCTTCCTCGGGATCGGTATTGAAATACAGATCCGCCACCGACATGATCAGGGCCATTCGCGCATCATCCAACCTTCCTTGCAGCCGTAAAATCATTCGTAAATACGCCAGGCGTATTTCTCGCTCTTCCCCCTTAGTATAGCCCATTTTCGCCAGCAGCGCAGCAGCCACCGGATTGGCGGAATCGATAAACTGCCGCCAAAGTTTCTTCCTTAGCTCCACCTTCATAAATTCAAACCGCAAAATCGGCTGCTGCGGCGTGCTCATCACCAGCGTATTTTTCTCCTCCTTAGCCTCGTCCGTCGTAAAGACGGCAATCGGAATAATGAGTTTATATTCCTTCCGATGCCGCTCAAACAAACGGCTGAAATAGATGAACATTCGCTCATGGAAGTCGTTCTCCTGGTAGGATTGCGGCTCAATGTGGATCAATATGTAGGCGTCCAGCTCCAAGTATCTCGTTTCCAGCAGCAGATCCAGGGTCCGCTTCTCCTCGCCAACGATATCTACAAGCAGCTCCTGCATTAAAAAACGCGTATGACGATGATCGAGCAGCTTGTCGAGTTCAGGAAAAAACAGTTCAATGAACTCCGCAAAAAAGGTTTGCAGCAGCTTCTTGAACGCTTCGTCATGCGGGGTAAACGGCCTGCCTTCCGGCCATTTCGCTTTCTTTTCTCTTACCGCTAGTTCATAAGCACTCATGATTAACCCTTCCTCTCCCACAATGGGCAATTTTCAACGAAAAAAAAGCACACCGCCACAACGCCCCTTGGGCACCGGCAAGTGTGCTTCACTTTTTCATTTTCATTTGTATATCTTAAGCTATTTCATCAATCAGTATGGGAAGCAAAGCCAGAAGGACCTTATTTGATCAAAAACAAGCTGAAATGTTCTGTTTTCACCTGAATAAGGTCTCTGGTGTCCGTTACATTCAAAATCGCGCCGCTTTTCGGTCCAATTCACGGATCAGGCTTGGAAAAAGCGCCTTTTGAACCACGCCTCAGCTTGGCGAGGATAAGGCCGCGTCGGCCAAAGCCAGAGCGCCGGCCAGTCCGGCATTGTCGCCAAGCCCCGGCGGAACGATATAATCGGCGATTCCCTCACGCAAGCTTGGGTGCTGAATGTACCCATTCAGCAAATTCTGCAGCTTGTCCGCGATCAGCGGGAAGAGCTGGCTCTGCTTCATGACTCCGCCGCCCATAATGATCTTTTGCGGAGAAAGCACGAGAATATAGTTCATCAATGCCTGCGCCAAGTAATAGGCCTCCATTTCCCAAGCCGGATGGTCGGGAGGAAGATCCGCGCCGTTGGCGACTCCCCAGCGTTTGACGAGGGCCGGACCGGCGGCCAAGCCTTCCAGGCAATCCCCGTGGTAAGGACATGTGCCTTCATATTTATCGTCCGGATGACGGCGCACGAGAATATGCCCCATTTCGGGATGGGACAAGCCGTGAATCAGCCCTCCGTTTAAAGCGGATCCGGCCCCGATTCCCGTTCCGACCGTGATGTAAAGGCAATTATCCAGTCCTTGGGCCGCACCCCAGCGTAATTCGCCCAGCGCCGCCCCGTTTACGTCCGTGTCAAAGCCTACCTTGCAGTTCTTGGCCTTCAGAACGGCCCCAACGAGATCAAAGTTGCTCCAGTACGGCTTCGGGGTCGTCGTGATATAACCATAGGTTGGGCTCCCCGGAATCGGATCGATCGGTCCAAACGAGCCGATGCCCATGGCCTCAATCTCCTTATCCCGGAAATAATCGTGCACCCGGCCCATCGTCTCTTCCGGCGTCGTCGTCGGAAAGCTGACCCGGTCCAGAATCGTGCCGTCCTCATGGCCGATACCGCATACAAATTTAGTTCCTCCGGCTTCAATAGCCCCCAGCAATTTCAATGATGCCAACCTCCATTTTCAGCTTGCGGATAAGATAGTATGACGAACGTTACCATATCAGTCTCTAAAAAAATTATACCATGATATCGGCCGCGTTAATAGAAGATCCTATCCGTTTCCCGAACCCAACACCTCGGCCGTCCACCTGCCGATCAGGCGCTCGCGGTTTTTGCCGGCCCATTCGAGGTCGTATGGAATGGCATTCAGTTTCTCCAAAGGAATGGCTTCCTCGGGTGCAACGGCGTCGGGATTCGTCAACTGCTGGTAATTGCCGACCTGCTTGCCGAGTTCCTGAGCTTGCTTGGTCAGCGCCCAATCGACGAACTGCCGGGCCTCCTCCTGATTCGGACCGCCCTTGATGATGCCGACCGCCCCGATTTCGTAGCCGGTTCCTTCGGTTGGAAAGTTAATGACAAGATTTTGAAACCCTTCCTTGTAATATTTGAGCGCATCATGAGCGAACATGACCGCCGTGCCTGACTCCCCCATGCCTACCGTTCGCCCGGGAACGCTCCCGGAGGTGGTGTAAACGACATTTTGCAGGTGCAGCCGGCGCAAATAGTCAAACGCCTGATCCTCGCCGAACAACTGCACAAGCGTAGCCAGCGTCGTATAGGCGGTTCCCGATGAACGGGGGTCCGCCATCGAAATCATCCCCCGGTACTCCGGCTGCAGCAGGTCATTCCACGATTGAGGAGCTTGCAACCCTACCTCCTGCAGCCAGGTTTTGTTGGACACAAACGCGATGGAACCGACGTAAATTCCTGTCCAATATCCGCTCGGATCGCGATACTCACGGGGGATCGATGCGGCATTTTGCGAAAGATACGGTTCCAGCAAGCCCTCGGTTTTCGCCTGAATAAACGTATCCGCCGGTCCGCCATACCAAACGCTCGCTTTGGGCGCGTTCCGCTCCCCCCGGATTCGCGCCAGGATTTCCCCGCTCGACATCCGCACATAATTCACTTTAATGCCGGTCTGCTTCTGGAACGTCTCGATCGCCTTGATGGCGTGATCCTCATACAGTCCCGCATACACCGTCAACGTACCTTGACTCTCCCTGCCGCAAGCGGCCAGAAGCGGCGATATCATAAGGAACAGCAGCAATATGCCTAAAGTTATTCGTTTCATGCCGCCCCTCTCCCCCTTGCTTGATGTCATCCGAACGTGATGTTTTGGGTTAAATCACATGAAGTGCGTCTTCGGCAAACTGCAGCGATACATTGGCTCCGACCGCGTAAACTTTCTCCTGGATCGGGTTATGCTCGGTAATTTGGAACAACTGGCCGGCAAACTGCACTTCGTATTCCTGCGTTTGGCCCATGAATACGCTCTTTCGCACGACACCCAGGTGCGCCGATTCATTGGACAAGGATACGGCTTCCGGGCGGATTACGACGGTAACGCGGTCTCCCGCCTTAAAACCGTCCCGGCGAATCCGCAGCAAACCTGCGTCCGTCTCCACCAGCAGCCGGCCTGCCTCCGTTCCTTTCACCGTCCCCTCCATAAAGTTGGCGGTTCCGATAAAGTCCGCCACAAACTTCGTTTTGGGGCGCTGGTAAATCTCCATCGGCGTACCGACCTGCTCGATTTTCCCTTTATTCATAACGATGACTTTATCGCTCATGCTCATCGCTTCGCTTTGATCATGCGTGACATAAACGGCCGTAATGCCGATCTGCTGCTGAATCCGCCGGATTTCGTCCCGCATCACCAAACGCAGCTTGGCATCCAGGTTGGACAACGGCTCGTCAAACAGCAGCACGCCAGGCTCCATCACGAGCGCTCTGGCCAGGGCAACCCGCTGCTGCTGCCCGCCCGACAATTGGCTCGGCATCCGGTCCCGGTAATCCCGCAAATTCATTATATCCAATACGGATTCAACTTTCGAGCTAATCTCCGACTTGGTCAGCTTCTTAATTTTGAGCCCGTAAGCGATATTGTCAAAAACATTCAAATGCGGGAACAGGGCATAGGATTGGAACACCATCGTGCAGTCCCTCCGGTTTGGAGGTATCCCGTCGACCGCCTCATTCCCGAAATAAATATGCCCTTCGGTAATCTCCTCGAATCCGGCAATCATGCGCAGCGTCGTCGTTTTGCCGCAACCTGAAGGGCCGAGCAGAGTGACGAACTCGCCCTCTCCGATGCTCAGATCAACCCCGGTTACCGCGTACGACCGTTCGCCTTTGTCGTTCACGAAGGCCTTCGATATATTTTTAAGAGTGACAGATTTAGCCATAAACAATACCTCCTTCAAGAATGGGCGCCAATTAAACGGATCGTTCTTTGCCGCCCATCCATTTCACCAGCAAGTTGATTAGCGCCAGAGCAACGATCATGATGAGAATCAGAATCGTACAGTAAGCGCTGGCCACGCCGATCCGGCCCGCCTCGACCTGCGCCAGAATCGACGCCGTAATGAGATTATATTTGGCCGAAATAAGGAAAATCACGGCGCTCATCGCGGTCATGCTTTTGACAAAGCTGTTGACGAGGCCGCTGAAGAAAGCGGACTTGATCAGTGGCAACACTACGCTGGTGAACACTTTACGTCCCCCGGCTCCCAGATTCGTCGCGGCCTCTTCGATGCTCGGGTCGATTTGCTGCAAGGCGGCGATCCCGGAACGAATGCCCACCGGCATGGAACGTACGACGAAGGCGGCCACGATAATCATTCCTGTTCCCGTCAACGCCAGCGGTGCCTTATTGAAGGCAAGAATATAACCGATCCCGATGACCGTGCCCGGCACGGCAATCGACAGCATGCTGATCACCTCCAGCGCCTTTTTGCCGAAGAAACGCTTGCGGACAATCAGGAAGGCGATGATCATCCCCAGCAGACCGGCGACCGGAGTGGCGACGACAGCCAGCGTCAGCGTGTCCTTGATCGCTTTTTGCCCGATGGAGAATACGTATTTGTAATGGTCCAGGGTCAGGCTGTTGTTGATCCCCCACAGCTTGATGAACGATCCGACCGGTACCAGAGCATAAAAAGCGATAACGGCCAGCGACATGATCAAGCAAAAAGCGAATAACCCTTGTTTAACGGCCCCGGACTCAATCATTCTCCGCTGTCCCGTCGGTTTGCCCGTTACCGTGACATAGCTTTTTTTACCCACCCAGAAGTTTTGCAAAATATACACGATAATCGTAACCGTAAGCAAAATCATCGCCAGAGCCGCGCCCGCTTGCAAATTATAGCTTCCGACCGCCTGCAAATAGATTTCCCTGGCAACGGTAGAGTAGTTCCCTCCGATCGTCATCGGATTGCCAAAATCGGCCAGAGATTGGACAAACACTAGTAAAAACGCGTTGGCTATCCCAGGAACCGAGAGCGGCAAAGTAACGCTAAGGAACGTCTTCAACCGGCTGGCCCCCATATTTTGACTCGCTTCCTCCAAAGAAGGGCTGATCGAACGAAGCAGACCCGACAGCGTCAGAAACGCGATTGGAAAAAACGATAGCGTCTGCACCAGCACCAGGCCATGCAGCCCGTATATGTTGGCGTTTTCGAGGCCCAGCAAATTTTTGGTGATCAAGCCCTGTTTTCCGAACAGCAGCATCGCGGATAACGCGATCACAAAGGGCGGAGATATGACCGGTAAAATAGCAATTCCGTTAAACAGCTTCTTAAACGGCACCTTTACATAAGCGAACGTATAGGCGAATACATAGGCGATCGCTGTGGACAGCGTCGACGTCAATACGGCCAGGATCAGGGAATTCACCAGGGATTGCAGCAACCCTCCCCCGGAGAGTACCCGCTGATAACCTTGAATGCCAACCTCGCCGGCGGAGCCGACGAAGCTGGACTTTAGAATCTGGAATAACGGATAGACGATAAAAACGACTAAGCAGAGCATGACCAACACGATCAGAATCGGCAGGAGCGGCTCGCGCTTGAATCTTTTGAACATGGCGCTCATTCCAGCTCTCTCCTCACAGTTATTTTTTGACCTCGGCGCTCCATTTGTCGATCAAGCGCTGGCGTTCCTTTCCGGCTTCAACCACGTCATAATCAATCGTTCTGATATCGGACAGGTTCAAGGCTTGTTCCGGCCCTACCGCATCCGGGTTCGTCAGGTTTTGGAAGCTGCCCACCGTTTTGCCAAGCTCCTGTGCTCCCGGAGACAAGGCCCAATCGACGAATTTTTGCGCGAGCTCCTCGTTTTTCGTGTTTTTGATGATGCCGATTGAGCCTGTCTCATACCCCGTACCGTCTTGTGGGACCGTCAGCACGAGGCTGTCAAAGCCTTCTTCCTGATACTTGATAATGTCATGCGCAAACAAAATACCTACGCCGGCTTCGCCCATGCCGACCATCCGGCCCGGAGCGGCGCCGCTTGTCGTATACTGCTGAATTTGCGGATGCAGGCTTTTGAGGTACTCAAAACCTTTCTCCTCGCTGCCCATCACCTTCAACACCGAATACATGGCCGTGTATGCCGTACCGGAAGAAGCCGGGTCCGCCATAACGATTTCGCCCTTAAACGCCGGATTAAGCAGGTCCGCCCATTTCGTCGGGGCCTGTACGCCTTTCTTCTCCAAAAATTCCTTGTTGGAGGCAAAACCGACAGCGCCTACGTACACGCCGGTCCAGTAGCCTTCCGGGTCTTTATACTTTGCGTCGATTTTCTCGGCAACCGGCGATTGATAAGGCTGCAGCAGCCCCTCGCTTGCCGCTTGCACGAACGTGTCGGCCGGCCCGCCATACCAAACGTCCGCTTGCGGATTGTCTTTTTCGGCCCGAACCTTGGCCAGGATCTCCCCCGCCGACATCCGGATCATGCTGGCTTCGATGCCGGTGTCTTCCGTAAACTTCTTGATGGCGGCTACCGCATGGTCTTCCTGAAAACCAATATAGACCGTCAGCTTGCCTTGAGGCTTGTCCGCAGCGTCTTTCCCCGCCTTATCCCCTGCAGCATGGTTTCCGCCCGCCGATCCGCAGCCTGAAAACAGCATGGCGGCCATCGTCAACGCGGCAACGGAACTGATCCATTTTTTCTTTCTCATCTTGAAATCCCCCTTCGCTATTTATGAGTCAATTATATTGGCTGCGCTTACAATACTGTGAGTCCAAGTCTTTGCCACTTCTTTCGGCAAAAAAACGGACACGCCAAAAAAGCCCGACCCCGCCTCTCCAAGGCGAAATCGGACTTTCTTTATACGGTCGGAAGCTACCCCTTGAACCAACCAAACAACGCATGGACCAGCACGCCGATTACCGAGAAATCGCTGTCGGCAAACGTCGCCCGCAGATAGCCGAGATTCGACAACAGCGGAATCAGAAACACCGGCAGGATCGTGATTGCAAACCCGTGGCATAGAGAGGATACGATCAATCCCTTGCGCCCTCCGATTCTATAGGCGATGACGCCAGCCGTTCCTCCGGAGAAGAAATGCGGAATAACCCCGGGAATAATGACCGTGTACTGAACCTGCAGCAGAACGGCCATCGCCGCCAGCCCGCCGGCAAAGCTGAGCAAAAAGCCGATCATCGCCGAAAACGGCGAAAATTTGAACAATACCGGACAATCCAGGGCGGGAATGGCTCCCGGCACGATCCGGTCGGCAATGCCTTTGAAAGCGGGGACGATTTCGGACAGCAGCATGCGTACGCCGGCCAAAATAACGTAACAGCCGCCTGCGAACCAGGTGGCCTGAATCAGTGAAACCACCAGAATATGCCGGCCGGAGAACATTTCCGCGACCCCGCCGGAAGAGACGAAGAGCCCCGAGAAAAGGAATAACACGAACGTAAATACCGTAATCACGACCATATGGTCCTGGAAAAAGGAGCGCAGCTTCTGAAGTCCCGGCGACTCCGGCGGCTCCTTCCCTTTTCTGAACCAGGAGGCGATAAACCCGCTTAGAACATAGCCGGCGCTGTTGAAATGCCCGAGCGCAAAATCATCGTTTCCCGTTACCCGCCGAACATAAGGCTGCGCGATCAGCGGGGCAAAAGACATGCACAAAGCCAGAACCACGCCGCCGCTAAGCGCCACCTGCCATAACGGGATGGACATCGACACCAAGACCCCCGCCAGCAAAGAAGCCATGAACAGCATATGATGTCCGGTCAAAAAGATGTATTTCACCGGTGTGAACCGGGCGATCATCAGGTGAACGATCATCCCGGCCAGCATAATGAGCGCGATTTCCTCGCCATAATTGATTTGCGCCAGCGCGGTAATCGTCTCGTTATGCGGAATAATGCCGATAATTTGGAATCCTTTCTGAATGACCGCCGATAAATTCGACAAGGAGGAGCCGGCGGCGTTAGCTCCGATTTGCAATAGTGTGTATCCGAGCATCGTTTTGATCGTACCGTGAATGAGTCTTTGAAACGGCTGCTTCTGCAGCAGCAATCCGACAAACGCGATTAATCCGAGCAGCAGGGCGGGTTCCCCAAGCAGTCCCTTGCTGATGATTTGCGTCGCATTCATGGGTAACCCCCCGTCTTGTGGTAAATTCCGTAAGTTTGTTGCGCTAGTCCAGCCAACTGCGGACCGTAACGCTTTCCTTGAGCCGGGCTTTTAAATATTGGCGGTCCGTAATGTCCTCCAGCCCGATCGTCTCCGCATTCCCGCCAATGTGCAGCGATTCCATATGGTAGCTGGAGCCTATAATCAAATCGGCATCATCAAAGGCATCAACCGAGGTAATGTCCGTATGTTCGATTTGGGCCTTTATTCCCCACTCCTTCATAAGCGCCTCCACATTCAGCCGGATCATCAGGCTCGTCCCCAGACCGCTGTTGCAAGCAACGATGATCTTTTTCATAAGCCCTCCTTCTCCCGCAGCTTTCGCCACACGCCTTCCGCATCCACGGTTTGCCGCAAATCGGCCATAAATGACTCATCATTCATGACATCAAGCAGCGTTCCGAGCGCGGTCACATGCCGCTCCTTATCGATGGCCGCCAAAGTAATCACAAGCCAAACCGGCTGCGCGGACGGCCCGAACGCCAGCGCCTCGCGAAAGGTCAGCAAACTGAAGCCCGTTCTTGTCACGCACTCCGGCATGTACACGTGGGGAAAAGCCACCCCTGAACGTATAATAAAAGGATGCTTGTTGGAACGAATGATTTCGAGCAGGGCATCCCCGTATTTGGCGTCCGCAACGCCCCTTTCGATCAGCAGCCGGTTCCCCTCGCGAACGGCGTCCTCCCATGGAACAGGAGCTAGTCCAAGGCGGATGGAGACCGGCGGCAACAGCGAAGTGAGCGCATAGTCCTCATAAGGCCCCTTGTCCACCCCGCTTCCGCCCTGAAACAGATGCAGCAGTTCCTCCAGCAAGCGGTTCCGGTTATGGATATGGGCATTTCGCTCAACCGCTTGAAAAATATCGTTAACCGCTTGCACGGCCGCCGCCGCCGCAGCCGGTTCGCCCGAAGGAGAAACGCCCAGAAAGCCGGCAATTCGCTGCTGATCATGCTGATCGAGCAGCGGCGATACTTTAACCCACGGCACCTGCAGCGGATGGCTGATCTCCATCGTGCTAATCATCGCGTCCGCTTCTCCTAGCGTGATGCTTACGGCTTCCTTATACGAATACGTACCTGCAATATCGACTTGGGGAAAAATAACGGCCATCCGCCGCTTCAGCATCGCCGAAGTGCCGAGACCCGAACCGCATACAATCGCCACGCGCTTGCGCACGGGCGCCTTAGGAGGAATCAGCCCGCTCCCGATATGGAGCATAATATAACCGACCTCGTCCCGGTCGAAGACGATGGACCACGGTTCCATCACCTCGTTCACTACCCGCTCCAGCAAGTTGAGCAGCGTGCCGTACTGCGCCTCCAATTGCCGCATCAGCGGATTTTTCGACTGCAGCCCAAACTTTGCGCGGTAAATGGCCGGCTTCAAATGAATGGCCAAGCCCTGGACAATCTGTTCAGCCATTTGCAGCGGACGGCCCAAAGCCCGCTCGATGCGGATCACCATTTGCTCCGCCAGCTCGGCGATCATCAACTCCTCGGCCGGCAGGCTTTGCTTCTGGGCGCCGAGGATATGCTGGGTAATATAGCCGATTTCCGCCGCGGGCAGCTTTACCCCGAAATGCCTTTCAATCCGCGGCGCCGCTTCCGTCTTGATCTGTTCATATACGTCATGGCCTTGCAGCTCGGAAAGCGATTCACGGTCCATCTCAATCGAATGCGTTTCTTTCAGCCGCTCCATCGCCATCAGCATATGAAGGATCAATGTGGAATATCCGGCGTCCGTAAACTGAACGCCCATCTTTTCCTCCAGTTGTTGTATCGTATCAAACAGCATGGCCGCATCTCCGGCCTTGAACCATTCCTTCCACGGCTGAAGCCGCAAATGGGGTTCTTCCCGCTCCCGCTGATCAAGGATATACCGAAGCAGCCGGTCGTCCGTAATTTCGTCGCGAAGCAAACTTAAATAAGCTCTTCGCTTCAGCTTCTCCGGCCCTTCGATGTAAAGCGCTCCCCGGTCACGGACCAAGGATAGCCCCCACCGCCCGAGCCGCTGCTTAATTTCGTTCAAGTCTTGCAATAGCGTATTTTTGCTAATCCCGAATTCTTCCATGATCTCCTTGACGGACAGTGCCGCCGCCTGCAAGAGCTGTTTGAGCAACAAGCCGATTCGCTGTTCCGCATCCATATAATCGGGCCGCTGCTCCATATGAACTGCAAGGCGCTCCGACTGACCGGGCCCAAGCCGCAGCCGAACGCCGGCGGAGCGGTCCCGTTCCAGACGCACTCCCCGCTCTCTGAGCCAATCCTCCAGGTGCAGCAAATCGCTCCGTACCGTTCGCAGGGAGATCCCGTAATCATCCGCCAATTTCTGCAGGGGAATAAAGACGGCTCCCTCGCTCTCCATCAGTTGTCCGAGCATTCTCTGTTGTCTGCTTGATATCATAATGTCACCCTGCGGTTCGCAATTTTGTATGCGCTATCATAAATTTATTATTACATATTTGCTTGGCGAGATATAGGGCATTCGTCGAAAAAAGTCGCCGAGCATCATCCGTTAGCGAGGATGCGGCCCCCGCAAACGTAACCGCGGGGCCAGTATCAGACCTGTACCATGGGCCAAGATTCAAAAGAGGCCAACCCGCATCGACGGGTTGGCCTCCGTTAAACCATATGCGCTTATTCGTAGCTGAGTTCCGGATAGATCGGGAATTTATCGGTTAGTTCGACAACTTGCTGACGGGCTTTAGCCAGAGCAGCCTCGTCTTTCGGGTTCTTCAGGACAAGCGCGATAATCTGCCCGATCGACTTCATCGCCTCCTGATCCATGCCCCGCGAGGTTACGGCCGGCGTGCCGATCCGGATGCCGCTCGTTACGAACGGGCTTGTCGGGTCGAACGGAATCGCGTTTTTGTTGACCGTGATGCCGATCGAATCCAGCACATGCTCAGCGTCTTTACCGGTGATGTTCAGGTTGCGGGTATCGACGAGCATCAAATGGTTGTCCGTACCGCCGGATACGATGTTCAGGCCTTCGGCCAGCAGCGTTTCGGCCAGCACTTTGGCGTTTTTGACCACATTTTCCGCATAAGTTTTGAAGGAAGGCTGCAGCGCCTCGCCGAGCGCAACCGCTTTGGAAGCGATCACGTGCATCAGCGGTCCGCCTTGCGTGCCCGGGAACACCGCTTTGTCGATCGCGGCCGCCCATGGCTGACGGCATAGGATCAGGCCGCCGCGCGGACCGCGCAGCGTCTTGTGCGTCGTGGTGGTCACAAAATGAGCGTGCGGTACCGGATTCGGATGAAGTCCCGCCGCAACAAGGCCGGCAATATGCGCCATATCGACCATGAACAAAGCCCCTACGTCACTCGCGATCGAGGCCAGCTTCTCGAAATCGATGATCCGCGGATAAGCGCTCGCGCCGGCAACGATCAACCGCGGACGGTGCTTGAAGGCCGCTTTGCGCACTTCATCGTAATCGATCAGGAACGTGTCTTCCTGTACGCCGTATGCCACGAAATTATACAGTAAACCGGATGCGTTGACCGGGCTGCCGTGGGTCAAATGGCCGCCGTGAGCCAGGTTCATCCCCAGCACGGTGTCCCCCGGTTTAAGCGCGGCCAGATAGACCGCCATGTTGGCCTGGGCGCCGGAGTGCGGCTGCACGTTGGCATGCTCGGCGCCGAACAGTTCCTTGGCGCGGTCGCGGGCGATGTTCTCCACGATATCGACGCGTTCACAGCCGCCGTAATAACGTTTGCCCGGATAACCTTCGGCGTATTTGTTGGTGAGCACCGAACCCATCGCTTCCATCACCGCTTCGCTGACGATATTTTCGGAAGCGATCAGCTCGATATTGTTGCGCTGGCGCTTCAGTTCCAGGTTCATCGCTTCCAGCACGGCCGGATCTTGTTTTCTCAAGTTTTCCATTGTTAAATTCCTCCTTGGAATAATATACAATTGCAGATGACTTGTTCCCCAGCAAAATCTCATACCCGATTACGAATCACAGCGCACCTTTACTGGCAATGCGGGGCGTTCCCGTCCGCAGCCTGCGGCAGCGCGTAGACCGCCCGCTCTCCGCCGATCAGCTTCGGGCGCGCCCAGGCTGCGGTCACGCGGGCCATGCCGATCATCCGGCGCGAAGGGCGGAAAGGCACCGCCACGCGGCGCAGATGCATCCCGATAAGCGTCTCGCCGATGTCGATCCCGGCGTGAGCCTCCAGGCTCTCGGCCAGGCAAGGATCGGCAAACCGGCGGTAAGCGGCCGCCGCCATCGATCCGCCGGCTTTCGGCACGGGCACGGCCGCCACCTCCGTCAGGCGAAGCCGCTCCAGAACCGTACGCTCCACCACCAGGGCGCGGTTCAAATGCTCGCAGCATTGAAAGGCGAGGTCAAAGCCGAATTTGCCGCGAACCTGCTCGAGCCCGTCAAACAGCGCGGCGGCAATGTCTTCCGCTCCGCCGGTGCCGATTCTGCGGCCCGCCACTTCGCTGGTGCTGGCGCCGACCACCAGCAATTTCCCCGGGCCAAGCTTGGCCGCCGCCGCCAATTCCCCGGCAATTTCCGCCACCTGGTCCCGGATGTTTCCGAGTTCTCCTTTTTCCATGCATCCGGCCTCCTTCAGTCTTAAGTGAAGAACCTCCATAGAGTCTGTCCTTATTATACCTAAAACCACCGGAATTCGTGCCGACAAATCCGCCTCCGCGGCAAACCGTGACGCTTCATGCAACAAAAAAAGAGCAGAACGCAACCGCTGCGTCTTGCTCTTTGCCCAGGCGACCGGCCGTATACTCCGATGCTCCACCGTGGTTTGATCCACTTTTGTCGCCAGTTACATCGGAACCAAAAACTATCTGATCTTAGAATAAAGCATTAGGCCGACAAATGCAACTTCGTTTTCGCTGCGTTATTTCCCCAGCTCTCCGCGCTGCAGTTTATCCGCCAGTTTTTCCAATACGGCGCCGATTTCGGCCGCCGTCCGGTCGTAATCCGCCCGCGATCCTCCAAACGGGTCGGAAATATCGTAGACCGGCATTCGCTGCTGCAGTTCGTTCAAGCGGCGCTCCTCCGCGTCCGTCCAACCCTGGCCGAGCGCTTTGCCCAGCTCCCGGTCCGCAATGAGACGCTGCAGCTCTTCGCGATCCGCAAGCAGCTTTTCATCGTCTTCGACGAATTCCTTCAAAGTGTATATCTTGTCCGCGGCATGGGGAAATGTGTAAACCACCTGGCGTTTATGGCCTTGCGTCAAGGTCAGAATGAGGTCCGCCCACTCCGCGAGCTCCGCGTGCAGCGGCGTCGACTCGAACGCATCCGTGATGCCCCGCTCCTTCAGTACGGCCTCCGCATGCATGGACATCGAAGCGCCCTTTATCGCGGCCACGCCGGCGGACCGTACCTCCACGTCCAAACCGCGTCCCCGCGCAATCTTGCGCAGCAATCCTTCCGCCATCGGGCTGCGGCATGTATTCCCGGTACATACAAACAAAATGCGCATGCCTTTCACCTCCCACGTCCGGATATTTTATCGCGTTTATGATATTTTATCAAAAGATGAACATAAGGCCAAACGCGAGCAAAATCGCTCCCCCGGCCGCTTCTCCGTATTCGCCCATCGTCCTTCCCACCCGGCGGCCCATCACCAGTCCGGCGAGCGACATCAAACCGCCGAAAAAACCGAAGGCCAGCACCGTCAAAATCCAATCGCCATGAAACATGCCAAGCGAGACGCCGACGGAAAAGGAATCGATGCTGACGCTTAACGAAAACAGCAGCACGCCGAACCATGTCCGATGGCTGATCGACTGCACGCCGCCGCCTTTTACCGAGCTGAAGATCATATGAGCGCCCAAGACAAACAGCAGCCCTCCGGCCGCATACCGGGCGAGATGGCCCAGCAATATACCGACGTATTTGCCCGCCAATATGCCGAGCAGAGGCATCAGCACGTGAAACAGAGCCACCGCCGATCCGATGCGGATCGCATCCCGCGACCGGACCCCTCTCATTCCGATGCCGATACCCAGCGACAATGCATCCATCCCCAGAGCCACCGCCATCAGCAGAATGGTAAAAAGCTCTCCCAGCCGCGCGTATACCTCCGTCATCATCGGTATCCTCCATGTCCGTGTATTTTGTACAACCATATGCGGACAGGTCCGAATTCATGACATGGACAAGGCGAACGGGCGCCTGGCGCTTGTGATTCTGTCAGTTATAGTGCGGGTTCAAAAACATAGTTCTACTTCGTGATAAGGAAAATTTCTATCGATGTACATTTCTAGGGAGACAGACCGCGTTTAGCGGTTGTTTTTCTTGCGATATAAGGAAGCTGAGGCTCCGACGTCCATTCTTTCTTATATCTTCAAAAGCTAGCTTTTTGAACTACCTCTTTATACATCGAATAGATCCAGCTGTCTGGGCGGTAGCGCGCGCGGCCTTAGGCCGAGGATCTCCATCATCTCCAGCGCATTTCCCGCGGCATCGCCCCCGGAGTTGTTGTTGAAAATCATGCCGATTTCCCGCGTGCCTTTCCCGGACAGCTCCGAAAGCATGTCCCGCCATTCCAACAACTCTTCGCGCGAGTAGCGGTACAAATTGCGGAGCTCCCGCCAACGGGGCGATCCGCTTTGGCTCCAACCGGCAGCATTGCGGCCGTGCAAGCGGACCAGCGTCAGGTCCGGAGCGGTTGGCTCCAGCACCGTCGGCACCGAACCCTGACCGGACTGGGGCTCGTCGCAAACGACATGAATCCAGCCCTCTTCCCGCATAAACGCCAGCGTGCGCTCCCGCGTCTCCTTCGCAAACCAGCTTTGATGGCGAAACTCCAGCGCCAGCGGGAGCCGTCCCATCCACTTGCGAACGGCGCGCAGTTGGCGGACATGCTCCGGGCTGCAGTCGAACCAGGGCGGAAATTGAAACAGCACCGCCGTGAGACGGCCGGCCTCCACGACCGGCTGAATCGAATCCAGGTAAGCCTGGAACATTTCGCCCGGTCCGCCGTAATTCGTTTTGCCCCGGGAATGCCCGGTCATCCCCTGGTACGCCTTGAGAATAAAGGTCATATCCGCCGGCGTCTCAGCCAGCCAGCGCCGGTACACATCCGTGCCAAGCACGGCGTAAAAGGCGCTGTCCACCTCCACCAGGGAAAAGTAGCGGGCATACCAGGCCAGCTTGTCCCTGGCCGGCGTCCGGGGAGGGTATAAATCGTCGTGATCGCCCCAGCCGGACAGCCCGATCTTGATCATGCTTCATCCCAGCCTTTCCTATGCGCCGGCAGTTGACTTCCGTTCGCGGGCATTCTCAGTCGCAGGTATTTCTACCGTTCGTCGGCTTATTCATTCGCCGGCGTCGATGACGCGGTGTCCGGCCGCTTTCAGCAGCCGGTTCATCACTGCGGCGCCGAGTCCCTCCTCGGGACAGGACTCGGCGAGAATATAAGTGACGCCGCATTCGTCGAAGCGGCGGAGCGCCGCGTACAGGCGGTGCGCCGCCGCCGCGAGCTCGGTTTCGCTGCCGAGCGAAAGCGAGCAGTCGGCGCGGTAGGACGGGAGACGCTCGTCGAAGGCGAGCACGCCCGTCTTCTCCCCGCGCGCCGAGGCCGCCGCCAGCTCGGCCTGAATGCGGGCCGCCACGCGGTCTGCGGCCCCGCTCACGATGCGCATTACCCCTTGCGGCGCATAATGGGTGTACTTCATGCCCGGCGCGCGCGGCGCCGGGCTGTCCGCACCGCCGCCCGCCTCGCGCAGGGCGGCGTCAAGCTTCACGCCCGCGCCCGTCACGCGGGCGATTTGTTCCGCCGTGATCCCGCCCGGGCGGAGCACGGTCACGGTGCCGTCACGGCCGGCTTCCACCACCGTCGACTCCAGGCCCACCCCCGTGGGCCCGCCGTCGACGATGCCGTCGATCCGGCCGGACAGGTCCTCGCCCACGTGGCTTGCCAACGTGGGGCTCGGGCGGCCCGACCGGTTGGCGCTGGGCCCCGCCACCGGGCACCCCGCTGCGGCGATCAGCCGCAGCGCCACGTCGTGGGCGGGCATCCGCACGCCCACGGTATCCAGCCCCGCCGTCACGCGGGGCGAGACGACGCCGGGGGCCGCGGGCAGCACCAGCGTCAGCGGCCCGGGCCAAAACGCCTCCATGAGCTTCCGCGCGGTCTCGTTTACCTCCGTAACGAGCCCCTCCAGCTGGCTCATGGACGCGATGTGCACGATCAGCGGATTGTCCGAAGGGCGGCCTTTGGCGGCAAAAATCGCCTCCACCGCCTTCGTGTTCCGCGCATCCGCGCCCAGCCCGTACACCGTCTCCGTCGGGAACGCCACCGTCCCCCCGGCGGCCAGCACCGCGGCCGCTTCAGCCAAAGCCTCGGCGTCCCGCGCGGCCTGGGCAGCCGGGACCGAGGCGGGTTGGCCAGCGCCAACGGTTTGAGCACCTATACCCGCCGCTTTTATTTGTTGATCGGCAGCCGCCCAGGTGGAAGCGACCTTCCACCAGCGGGTTGGCCGTACTTCCCCGGCCGCCGCTGTCCCCGATTGGGGCTTGTCCGCCGGCACCGTCCGGTGTTCCGCCGTCCGTCCGGCGGCGGAATCTGCTCTTCCCTCCCGGCTCGCCCGATCCACATGTTTCTGTCTATCCATTCGTATCGCGTCCTAACTTCAAGTTATTCTTCTATTATACCCGATCACGTCCCGGAGCATAGTACGCAGCAATGAATTACATGTTTACGGCTTCGGCGAATCTTTCGCGGTTTACACCCCCGCCAAAACCCCCGCAACCCAATCGCCCCCCACTTCACATTGGAAAAATCCAATAGATTTCCTCAACCCCCCCCCCCCCCGTTTTACGCCTTTATCCGATCAGAATCGCCCGGTCACGCCGAGAGACGCAAAAAAACCGTACGATACGCTCCGCACGGCCGCTTTTTACTATTATCATCAGTGCATGGTTCAGGCAAACAAACCCGTAACCCAGCCCCCTAACTTGGTCAGCATGTCCCATAAGAAAAACCGCACCTCGACTTGATCCGGCTCTACGGGCGAGGCTGCCGAGTCCGCGCCGACACTGCCGCCGGCAGCAGCCGCTAAGCCCGCTTTGTCCGAAGCACCTTTCGCCGCTGCCGCCGCCGTCGTAGCTGCCGTTTTTCCGCCCCCAGCCAGCGCATCCCCGCTGCCGGCGTCGATGAAGCAAAGCGGAGGAAACAGCACGCACCACCAGTTTTTGCCCTTGCCCTCGCCGAGCGTGACGCGCAGCGCTTCGTAATCGCCCGCCGGGTAGACGGCGCCGCCGTACATTTTCGTCGGAAACGGCACAACCCCAAGCTCCACTTTGTAATCGTAGTTTTTCCCGCTTTCCTTCAGCGTTTCCCCTACCTGCTCCTCGATGGCCGGTAAATTGTCGCGAATGATGCGCCGCGCTTCTTCCAGGCTTTGCGGCTGATCCAGCCGGGCGGCCCAGCCGTTCATTTGCTCCACGACGGCATCGCGCACCTTCCGTTTTACGATCTGGTCGCCAGCGCCGTCCGAATTCGCCAGAATGCGCAGCCGGATTGAATCCTGCGGGATCAGCCCCGCAGCCGCCGCGGTATCGTTAGCCTGCCCTTCCCAGGACATCAGCAGCATCGCCAAACTGAAAACCATAAGCGCAAAATTGCGAATATAAGGTCTGTCTTTAGTCATGTCCGTTCTCCCCTTAACCGAATCCTTTATGCTGATGTCTACCAGTATGTCCGGTTAAGAGAGATGTAAACCTATTAATCTATGAAAAAATAATGGCTCAACCTAATAATCAGCGCTTGATAGCCAAGCCGGTAACCGAATCGTGGCAAGAAATATCAGCAGTTCAATATCCGCTGTCCGGACGCTTTGCACGATTATCCCGTTTGATCCGGAAGCAGAGAGGAAAATAAGAGAGGAAGATAAATTCAGGAGAGAAAATAGGTTTGGGAAAAGCAGACATGTTCGAGATCGTTAGACAGGTTTGTGAGAAGGAGGTTTAGGGGAAGCGAAGCGACCTGACGGGAGAAATGGGGCAAGACACAGAAAAAATAAAAATGAAAGGACCGTGATTTGCCCCCACCCTCTCCCCCTGAACAAAAGGAATAATCGTGCAAAGCAGCATGCAGGGATACTAAGACACAAACGCTATAGACAGCCCAGCCACCTCAGAGCCAAAGCCATAATTTATTTTGTCAAGCACTGATCCCCAAAATCCCGCTATTTTCTTCAGATGTACAATCAGTTCACTCCAAACTACTCTTGGCTTTCAAGGAAGCGTACCGGTCGGAAGGGATATTGTTCTCCTCTTCCTTTTCATGGCCGTGGATGCGGATGCTCATCGCCACTCCGATGCTCGCCATATTGATCAGCAGCGAGGTACCGCCGTAGCTGATAAAAGGCAAGGTGATACCCGTAAGCGGCATAAGTCCGATAAACATCCCGATATTTTCGAAAATCTGGTACAGCAGCATCGCGACGATGCCGACGATCAGATAGGGGCCGCCGGTGTCGCGGCATTCCAGAGAGATCAGAATCAGCCGGTGGATCAGCACAAAATAAAGCAGAAGCAGCACCGAACTGCCGAGAAAACCGAACTCCTCGGCGATCACGACGAAGATGGAATCCGAATACGTCAGCGGCACGCGCTCCGATTGCACGGTCTCGCCCTTCATGTACCCTTCCCCGGTCATTCCCCCGGAAGCGATGGCCAGTTTGGCGTTTCTTGTATGGTAGGAAGCGTCTTCCGACGCTTTTTCCGGCATCAGCCACGGGTCGATCCGGTTGATCCAATGCTCCCGGCCGATCTCTACGAAGAAGTTGTATACCTGGTCATGGTAAGTCTTGTAGGCGGTAATCCCGCCGAAAACCGTACCGGCAAAAATCGCCAAGGCAATCAGCGCATGCGTATATTTAATGTTGCCGATCCACAGCATCCCGGCCAGGATCACCACGTAGCTGAGCGCGTTCCCGAGGTCGTTTTGCGCCATGACCGCCAGAAACGGAATAAACGTCAGCAGACAGATCGGCACCACATCGCGCCAGAACGAAAGGCGCGGCTTCCGCTTGCGCAGCAGCATGAAACCGAGAAAAACAACCAGGAGCAGTTTAAAAAATTCCGCCGGCTGAAAACTCTGGTTGATTACCGGAATGGTGATCCAGCCGGTAGCGTTATAGTAAGTGTTGCCGATAAACATTACGACGACGAGCAGCCCGAATCCGAACAAGTATAAATAAGGCGCATACTTCATAAGCAGGCGGTAGTCCAGAACGGCAAACCCGAAAAACGCGGCAAACCCCAGCGCATAATAGGCCAGCATACGAAGATGGTAACCGTGGTATTGGGTATGCGAGGTAGCGCTGTACAGCACCGTGATGCTGATCGCCATCAGCAGCAGCAAAATAAACACAATCGTGTAGTCGATCTTTTTGAGTTTGCTCAGCACGTTCATCCTCTTTTCCTTTGATGGCTAATAACACCGTCTATTTACCTGAAGCAGCTCTTATCCCTTATTATACTGTAAAAGAATCCTCATAAAAGCACAAATGTTCCCGTGTGCCAATAAAATCCTACATAAGTACTGCGGCGCCTCGCCGCCGATACGCCATAAAACGGGAAAGGGCGCCGGCGATTTGCTCGTCGGCGCCCTCCGGCAGGCGGCGGAGAAGAGATTAGACGTTCGTAATCAGCGACAGCGTACCGGTTGCGGTTTGCAGGGCCAAAATACCGATCGTTTGGATGTTGCCGATGCTTACCGAAAACGTCGTACCGGAAGTGACGGTGGCGACAAAATCGGGAGCGTTGTAGCGGGTGATGCGCAGTTCCACGTCGCCGGTCGTACTAGCTACCGTAACGATCCCGGCAGCCCCCGGAGCGTCCGCGGCCACAAAATACCCCCGGCCGACTCCGGCCGCTTGCGAATAAGGAAACGTTAAAGTGACTGGCATAAATGAGTCCCCTCCTTTTCGTGGTATACCACAATCTATGAAACTACTTTACATGTGGTAGCGACGATTGAAGGAGAAGATTCGCCTTTTTAGCTCGTCTGGCCGGACCGGGCTTCTTCGTTCGTCTCAGCTCGGCCGCCTTAGCCGATCCCGATCACATGGCGGTCGATGCCGGCCAGGTCGGGAATCGTGACGATTTCCCGCCAATGGCCCGCCGCGCGGAGCATGTCCGCGACCGCGGCGGCCTGGCCCAGGCCGAGCTCGAAGCCGATCAGGCGAGGCGGCTTCGGCAGCAGCGCGAGCTGCGCCAGCATGGCCCGGTAGGGCGCCAGCCCGTCCGGACCGCCGTCGAGCGCGCCGCGCGGCTCGTAGTCCCGCACCTCGGGCTGAAGGTGCGGGATGTCCCCCGCCGGAATATACGGCGGGTTCGACACCACGATGTCCAGCGGCTCGCCGGCAAACGGTTCAAGCAGGTTCCCCCGCTTGAACTCCACCGCCAGGCCGAGCCGCCGGACATTGTCCTGCGCCACCGCGAGAGCGTCCGGCGAGATATCGCTCGCCGCGATGCGCCACGCCGGGCGCAGATGGGCCAGGGCAGCGGCGATCGCCCCGCTGCCGGTGCCGATATCGGCGGCGTAAGGCGCGCCGCCGGGCCACAGCGCATCGCCCTCGGCGGCGATGCGCTCGACGAGCAGCTCCGTTTCCGGGCGGGGAATCAGCACGGCCGGCGCGACCTGAAAGGTCAGGCCGTAAAATTCCTGTTCCCCGATAATGTACTGCGCCGGCTCGCCCGCCGCTTTGCGGCGGATAACCTCCTCCCAGGCGTCCTGTTTGTCCGCCGGGAACGGTTCGCGCAGCGCGGCCAAATACGCCGCCCCGGGCAGGCCAAGCACATGCCGCAGCAGCAGCTCGGCATTGGACTCCGGCTCACGCACACCCGCCGCCGCTAAAAAAGAAGAAGCCTCTTTGCGGGCTTCCCAAATGCTGATCGCTCCGGATAACCGATATCCTTCACTGTTCAATCTATTATTCTCCTTTTTCCATCAATTCCGCCTGTTCGGCGATCGTCAGCGCGGACACGATCTCGTCGATCTCGCCGTTCATGACCTGATCCAGCTTGTGCAGAGTCAAGCCGATGCGATGATCCGTGACCCGGCTTTGCGGGAAGTTGTATGTCCGGATCCGCTCGCTGCGGTCCCCGGTGCCGACCTTGCTTTTCCGCTCGCCGGCGTATTTCGCTTCCTCTTCCTGCCGCTTCATGTCGAAGATGCGGGCGCGCAGCACCTGCAGCGCCT
This sequence comes from Paenibacillus macerans, assembly GCF_900454495.1. NCBI lineage: Bacteria > Bacillati > Bacillota > Bacilli > Caryophanales > Paenibacillaceae > Paenibacillus > Paenibacillus macerans. The sequence continues at coordinate 688,741 of NZ_UGSI01000002.1, read as the reverse complement.
TTTCTTTGTTGGAGTTTTGCGATTTGCCGTCCTGGCAGGTCGCCACGATGCCCGTCGGAATATGCGTCACCCGCACGGCCGACTTCGTCGTGTTGACCGATTGGCCGCCGGCGCCGCTGGAACAAAACGTGTCGACGCGGATATCTTTATCCAAAATTTCGATGTCGACGTCCTCGACTTCCGGCAGCACCGCCACCGTCGAGGTCGACGTATGGATCCGTCCGCCGGACTCCGTAGCGGGGATGCGCTGCACGCGATGCGCCCCGCTTTCGTATTTCAGCTTGCTGTACGCGCCGCGGCCGTTGATCATGAAGATGACCTCTTTAAAGCCGCCGAGGTCGCTTTCGTTCATATCCATCAATTCGACGCGCCAGCCCTGAGAATCGGCGTAGCGGGTGTACATGCGGTACAAATCCGCCGCGAACAAGGCCGCTTCGTCTCCGCCTGCGGCGCCGCGGATTTCTACGATTACGTTTTTATCGTCATTCGGGTCCTTGGGCAGCAGTAAAACGCGGATTTTTTCCTCCAAAGCCTGCTGGCGCGCGGTCAGCTCCTCGATTTCCATCTTCACCATTTCGCGCATCTCGTCGTCCAGCTTCTCGGCTTGCAGCGCCTTGGCCGCTTCCAACTCGCCGATTACTTGTTTATATTCGGTGTACGCCTCATAAGCCGGCTGTAAATCCGATTGTTCTTTGGAATAATCCCGCAGTCGCTTTGCGTCATTCGCCACGTCCGGATCGCAGAGCAGCTCGCTCAGCTTCTCGTACCGGTCGGCTAGGGATTGTAGTCGGTCCAACAAGGAAATCACCTCTCTTATCTCACAATTTCCTGAAAAAGCCCGCTTATCCCGCCTTTAGTCAAAGACTATAAAATGGATAAACGACTTTTTATTATATCATATCACAACGAAAATAACCAACCTTAATATCCGCTCCGTCGCACAAAAAAGACGCTTACCAGGATAAACTCCCCGGTGTAAGCGTCCTCGTTTTTCACAAAATATTAATGCAGTAAGCGCCGCCACTACCGCCAATAAGCTACATGCAGCTATCCTTCCTGTAACAATTATCAGTTTATCCGGTCGGATTTTGTCCTTCCGTTTCTTGTCGGTTGCAGCAACTATTAGTACAATGAGTACAAGTGAAAAAAATAACAAGACTCATATTTTTTATATCTAGCATCGGGTCTTACATGGCCTGGGCAAAAATTCCCTTGATTTCTTCATGCGTGGCTTGAACCGGGTTGGTGGCGCCGCAGGCGTCCTTGAGAGCGTTTTCGGCCAAAACGTCGAAATCTTCCGGCTTTACGCCAAGCTCGCGCAGCCCCGAAGGAATGCCGACGCGCCGGGCCAGTTCTTCGATGGCGCGGATAGCGGCATCCGCGCCCGCTTCCGGGCCTAGGCCGTCCACGCGTTTACCGAGCGTGCGCGCAACGTCGCTCAGACGCGCGGCGCATACCTTGGCGTTAAACCGCTCCACATGCGGCAGCAGCACCGCGTTGCACACGCCGTGCGGCAAATCGTAGAAGCCGCCAAGCTGGTGCGCCATGGCGTGCACATAGCCGAGTCCGGCGTTGTTGAACGCCATCCCGGCGAGGAATTCGGCATAAGCCATCCGGTCGCGCGCTTCCGCATCGTTTCCATCGTCATAGGCGCGCGGCAGATAGTCGCGGATCAGCGCGATGGCCTGCAGAGCGCAAGCATCCGTGATCGGCGTCGCGCTGTTCGATACGTAAGCTTCAATCGCGTGGGTCAGCGCATCCATGCCGGTGGCCGCGGTGAGCGATTTCGGCATGGCCATCATCAGGTCGGGATCGTTGACGGCAATGAGCGGGGTCGTATGTTTGTCGACGATCGCCATTTTGATCTGGCGTTTCTCGTCCGTAATAATGCAAAACATCGTCATTTCGCTGGCCGTTCCCGCCGTCGTGTTGACCGCAATCAGCGGCAGCGCCGGACGTTCGGATTTATCCACGCCCTCATAATCCCCGATTTCGCCGCCGTTGGCGGCGACCAGCGCGATCGCTTTGGCGCAATCATGGGGCGATCCGCCGCCAAGCGAAACGACGAAATCGCAATTTTCTCGTTCAAGCAGGGCAAGGCCGTCTTTGACGTTGGAAACGGTCGGGTTGGGCTGAGTCCCGCTGAAAACCGCATGTTGTATCCCGAGCGGTTCAAGAATTTGCGTTACTTTCTCAACCATGCCGATTTTGACCAAAGGCCCGTCGGTCACGATCAGCGCTTTTTCAAAGCCCAATCTGTGAATTTCCTTCCCCAGATCCTCAAGGGCGCCTGAGCCCATCAGGCTCATCGGGGGCATCATGAACTTCGTTTTGTTGGCCACAACAACCACCTCGTCAGATTTTGATTTTTGTCAATAATGTAAGCAGCTTAGGCTTGTCAAACTAAAAATACCGCGCTGCGGCGGATGAAAACTAACGCTTTCTGCGGGAAAATAATCGGAATTTTAAGCTAAAGGGTGATCGGGATGGAAAAATGCCTGCATCGTTTTGATCGTTATGACGAACTGCATTACGGCTTTGAAACCGAGTTCATTCGGATTCTATATTATGACTTGCCCGAGGCTTATGAGGAAAAGTACACTTCCTACGAATGCTCGAAGCTTTGCACGATTCTCGAAGGAAAGAAGGAAGTCGGCATCAACGGGGCCGACCGGTTCGCATACGGGTCCGAAGAGATGATCCTGCTGCCGCCGGGCTCGTCCGTAGAGATGACGATTCAAGCCCCGACCAAAGCGCTGGTCTTCGAGCTGAGCGGGGTGTTGATCGAGCGGGTAAAGGATACGGTCGCGGAAGAGTTCGACCTTACGGAGGATTCCGGGCCGGAAGAGGTCGTGTTGTGCCGGCCGGGGGAGGCCGCCTTGGTTGCGGAAACCGTCGCCCGGATGCGCCGGTATCTAAGATCCGGCCGGGAAGACAACCGGTTCCTGATCGATCTGGCCGCCCAGGAGATGGCTTATCATTTGCTGCGCCGCCAAATCTGCGCCAAGTGCCTGCGCAGTGACAGCAAGCACCCCGTTTTTCGCGCCATCCGGGATATTCGCGAGCATCTGCCGGCCATCCGGCATGTCAAAGATCTCGCCGATAATTACAATATGTCGCACACCCATTTTACGCATATGTTCAAGCGGATCACCGGGCTTACACCCCATGAATATATCACCAATCAGAAAATGATTTTGGCGCGCTCGCTGCTGCAAACGCAAACGGTTACGGAAGTGGCGTACAATTTGAACTACGAAAACATCTCCCACTTTATCGCCCTGTTCAAAAAAAAGTACGGCATCACCCCGAAGCAGTACCAGTTGAATCGGCAAACGCGTACAGGACACGGTCCGAGTTCTTCCTGACGAAAGCCGCAGGAAAATTTGTACAAAAAAAGAAAGACGCCATCCGGCGTCCTTCTTCAAGCTTATTCAATATAAGATTCAAGCTTACGCTCCATCACTTTGTCAGGTCAATTCCGTTCGGCTGCGGCTGTTCCGCATCACCGGGCCGGCCAGCGGACCGGGCCGCGGCGATTTGAGCGATCAGCTGGTTCTCAAGCCGCGCATTCCACTCCCGGACCATCCCCGGAAGCAGGCAAGCGTCTACGATAACCCATACGGTGAGGGCCAGACCAAAAAGAACAACGGGAATCAGGAACACCAGCGATCCCATGCTGTCGGGCGACTCCACGCTTTCGATGCCCGCCGCGATCGCAAACACAAAGTAAAACACAAACGCAAGAACAGACAGGCAGAGCTGGACGATTCCCGTAGCGATTTTTTTCAGATAAAAACGGTGAACGCCCAGATGGCCTACCAGCAGCATGAGATACGCAAGCACCAAAGACTTTTCCCGCTTGTTCATTTCCAGGTTCAGCACAAGCAATTCATTCGTGGACAGATCGTTTTTCGTCAGCGCCATTAGATAGGGTACTCCGGAGATCTGCCGCGGTCATAAAAAATTTTGTCGATCAAACGGTTTTCCACTTCCGCATTGTGTTGTTTTACCCAAGTGTGCACGAGGAACGCGTCAACGATCCACCAGATGGACGTAACGAACATCCCGATAAGCGTAAGCGACAAAATCAACTGGGCTACCGCCGAACCGGTCCGTCCCATATAGAAACGATGACCTCCAAAAATTCCCAGAAAATACCACAGGACATAAGCCACAACCATGTTTTTCCCCTGGGCTTTCACTTCCGATTCAAGAAGCAGCAGCTCCCGGGTGTCCAACTGGCTTTTTCTGGACATCAAGTAATCCATACTCACAAAAAACTCCTCCTAATCGATAAATAAAGCCAAAGCTGACTCCAGTATACTCATAGCTTTTGAGCAAAACAATACAAATTTTTCCCATTTCCGCGCTTAAATCGAAGGACCTAGGTAAATCTTCCTTAAAGACAAATTCGCAGTCTCCTTGCTGCGGAAATTCAAAAAGCCTTCAAATCCGCTTGAACAAGCGACTTGAAGGCTTCCGCCAGCCCGAATTTACATTATACGTTAAAACGGAAATGCATGATGTCTCCGTCCTGAACGACGTAGTCTTTGCCTTCCAGGCGCAGCTGGCCGCGTTCGCGGGCGGCGTTCATCGAACCGGCGGCGACAAGATCCTCATAGGATACGACCTCGGCCCGAATAAAGCCGCGCTCAAAATCGGAGTGGATAACGCCCGCCGCCCCCGGGGCCTTTGTGCCTTTACGGATCGTCCAGGCGCGGACCTCCTGCACGCCGGCGGTGAAGTACGTATACAAGCCGAGCAGCCGGTATGCGGCCTGGATCAGACGGTCCAACCCGGAGGACTTGAGCCCGAGCTCTTCCAGGAACATCGCTTTGTCCTCGCCGTCGAGCTCGGCGATTTCCGCTTCCACCTTGGCGCTGATCGGCACAACTTCGGCGCCTTCCGCCGCGGCGAATTCTTTCACCTGCTGCACATACGGGTTGTTGTCCGCGTCGGCCACACCGTCTTCGCTGACGTTCGCCGCGTACAGCACCGGCTTGACCGTAAGCAGATGCAGATCGCGCACGAGCAGCTTCTCTTCATCCGTAAGCTCCACGCTGCGCGCCGGCTGGTCGTTGTAGAGCGCCTCCTTGATCCGTTCCAGCACCTCGACTTCCTGGGCGTATTGCTTATTGCCGCCTTTCATATTTTTGCGGGCGCGTTCGATTCTTTTTTCCACGCTTTCCACATCGGCCAAAATCAGCTCCAGATTGATTGTCTGGATGTCATTGATCGGGTTGACCTTGCCTTCGACGTGGGTAATATTTTCATCCTCAAAGCAGCGGACGACGTGCACGATCGCATCGACTTCGCGGATGTGGGCCAGGAACTTGTTGCCGAGCCCCTCGCCTTTGCTTGCTCCGCGCACCAGTCCGGCGATATCGACAAATTCAAACGCCGTCGGCACCGTGCGGTTCGGGGTTACCATCTCCGTCAGCTTATCGAGCCGCTCATCCGGCACCTCCACCACGCCGACGTTCGGATCGATCGTGCAAAACGGGTAGTTTGCGGATTCCGCCCCCGCTTGGGTAATCGCGTTAAACAATGTGGATTTTCCGACGTTCGGAAGGCCCACAATGCCAGCCTTTAAAGCCATATTTATGACAACTCCTCATTCATGTAATTGCTCATCTTCCTTCAACCATAGTACCGATACGCCGGAGATATTTCAAGGACATCCCGAAAACCAGCGGTTTGGCGGCATACTCCGTCCAGCCGTACGGCCTGCCGGTTGGGCCTGGCAGTCGATCTGTCGGGACAAGGCTCCGGGCCGTGGCTGCCGGTTGAATCCGGCGTTTAGGCGCTCCGGTCAGGTGTACCGGTCAAACCTGTCAGCCGGACGCTTGCCTAGTTGCCTTTAGTTCGCTGACCGTTTTCCCTTCGCCCAAACTCGTTACCGTCCGTCAGGCCTCGGGTTCCCCCGCCAAAACTTTGGTCATCTGGATGTCCGTCACTTCGTACCCCATCTTCCGGTACAATTCGAAGGCTCTTTGATTGTGGCCAAAGACGTGCAGCGAAATGGTGTCCAGGCCCAGCCGGCGAACCTCTTCTTCCAGCGCGGCCATCGTCCTTTTGCCGTAGCCTTGGCCTTGATGCTCCTCGTAGATCAAAATATCCAAAATAAAAGCGATCCGCCCTTTTTCCTGTTCCATGACGTTAAACCACAGATGCCCGACCGCCTCCCCGCGCGAAGCGTCCCGGACAAGGTACAGGTAGGCGTCCTTCGTATTTGCGCCGTCCGGAAGAAAGCGGCGGAACGCCGCTTCCGCCTGCGCCGGCGCGTCCTCGGCCGTCCACGTTCCGGCGGCCACCTTGTCCTCCGCGTAATCGCGGACCGACCGGCTGCGGAAGCCGCGGTAATCGGCTTCGCTCATAGGAATCAATTGAACCATGAAGTCCCCTGCCTTATCATTTGTTTTGTATTCTGTCCACGCTCAAATTCGGGTTGCTCCGGTTGCGTTTGGCATAGGCCCATACGGACGGCAAACCGAGAATGAGAAACACCGCGGCATTGGCGAGCCCTGCCGTTACGGCTTCCACGACGATTTTATCGTGCGGCTCGCCCATGACGAGGATATCGAACAAGCCGGAAAAGGTCAGGGAAACGAAAATCCCCACGATTCCGCAAACGGCAAACGGGACCAAGTGGCTTTTATTCATCCGCCCTTCTCTAGCGTTGAAGTCCTTGAACATGTAAACCAACCCCATAAAGGCCGCCGTAATGCCCGAACCCAGCGCCCAGCTCCACCAAACGGCGCCGCTCGTAATCAGGTCGTTGAATACATGTCCGATAAACCCGGCGATAAAGCCGACGACCGGCCCGTACAACGCCCCGAGTATCGCCAGCAGCGCGATGGCCGGCCGAAGCTGGGTATCCGGCACGATCGGGACGTTGATCCAACTGGCCGCCCCGTACAATGCGGCCCCAATGCCGGTCGCCACCACCGTTCTTGTATTCCATGCCCACAATGATGGTTTCATCATCGCTCCTCCTTGTGCTAAAGAAAAAGACGAAAAGCCGGGAATTCCGGTTTTCGATTCCTGTTAATTGGCCGGCCAGTCGCCTGTTTGCGCCATATACGCCATTTCATGGAGGGGTGCCGTCCCGCAGGCCGATATTCCCCTTCAATATAATAGGTAATTTACGGAAATGCAATGAAAAATAGGGAACTAACCGCTGCCACGCACTAGCGTTGCATCAAATCTGTTTTCTAACAAGATACATTTTCTAGCCACACACAAATATTCTAACGGTTGCCACAAGCGCTATTTGTTCCATGAACGTTGATTTCAAATTGTAACGGTTGCCATGCTGCTTATTTCATTGAAAATCGGTAATTTTTGCTCGGATCCAGGCTAATAACGGCGTTCGCAACCGTTAGAATTTAGAAAAGGTCTTTTTTTGGAAAATAGCCGCTGCTGCAACCGTTAGATATCCGGGCACCTTTTACGGGAAATGGCCATCGCGCCAAAAATAGCGGTAAAAAAGGGCTCTATTACGCGCCAAAATGCAGCACGAGAAAAATAGCGGACTTTTATGTCGTTATTGGGTAGGGGCTACCGGAAAAGTGCGGATTTCAGCCCCTTCGCAATAAAATAGGTGAAAATTTTACCGTTATTCAGAGGTTTTTGGCTTCTCACATTAAAATAGCGACAAAAATTACCGCTAATCGCGAGATTTTTAAAAGGAAGGCTCTGGCTTGGGGCTATCCCCCCAACTTTGGGGTCAGACGAGCCCCTAGGGACGTTAGCCCATAGGCTAGCTGGCCCGACTTGTGACGAAGCGTTGGCCTCCTAACCTAAACCTGGGGCGCCCAACCCCGCCTGCACCAGGAGCGCCACCCCAATCGGCCCCGAGCAGGCCGGCCTTAAGCGCGGCGGAGCCAGCCAGCACTCCAACAGCGCGGCCCATCTAGCGCTCCAGCACGGCGCGGCCATCTAGCGCTCCAGCACGGCGGGGCTATCCAGCGCGCCGGTGCGCCTACTCCCGGCGCACGAGCCGCGCCGTGTTCCGCAGCGCCGGTATGCTCCCGGCGCCGATGCCGAACATGGCGGTGCGCAGTTCGAACTCGACGCGCTCCAGGAGCGCGTCGAGCCGCTCCTCCGAATGCACCGCCGGTTCCAGCAGCGCCCGGCCGAACCCGGCTAGGTCCGCGCCAAGCGCCAGCGCTTTGGCCGCGTCCACGCCGGTGTTCAGGCCCCCGCTGCCGATCAGGGCGGCGTCCGGGACCGCCGCCCGCACTTCGCGGATGCATTCGGCGGTGGGGATGCCCCAATCCGCGAATGCTTCCGCCGCCGCGCGGCGGACAAGATCGCCGCTGCGGAACTTCTCGACCTGGCTCCAGCTTGTTCCGCCCGCGCCGGCGACGTCGATAAAAGCGACGCCCGCGCCGCGCAGCCGTTTTGCCGTACCGCCGTCGATCCCCCAGCCGACCTCCTTCACGCCGACCGGCACCGGCAGCGCCTTGCACACCTGCTCGATGCGCGACAGCAGCCCGCCGAAGGACGTGTTTCCCTCCGGCTGGAACACCTCCTGCAAGCCGTTCAGATGAAGCACCAGCATGTCCGCCCCGGCGATATCCACCGCCCTTCTGCAGTCCTCCGGGCCGTAGCCGTAATTCAGCTGCACCGCGCCCAAATTGGCGATGACCGGAATGGACGGGGCGAACCGCCGCACCGCAAACGTGGGCGCCAGCTCGTCCCTTTCCACGGCGGCCCGGATCGAGCCGACGCCCATCGTCCAACCGCGCCGCTCCGCCGCCTCGGCCAGGCGCATGTTGATTTCCCCGGCCAGCTTGCTGCCTCCGGTCATCGAGCTGATCAACAGCGGCGTCCGAATCGGCGCGCCCAAAAACGTCGTTTTCAGGCTGATCTCGTCAAAATTGAGCTCCGGCAGCGCGTTATGCCGAAACACATATTTTTCAAATCCCGTGCGGATCCCCTCCGCATTGACCTGTTCTTCCAGGCATAAGCGGATATGCTCGGTTTTGCGTTCGGACGTATTCTCCATAATCCGCCTCCTTTGCCGCGATTTGCTTTCGTGAACTCAGTTCGTTTTGTTTTCTTCGGTCATCCGGCCGGTGAGCGGGTTAGCCTCTAGCATTTAGCATTTAGCATTTAGCATTTAGCATTTAGCCTCTGCATTTAGCCTTTACATTTAGCCTCTGCATTCAGCCCTTCCCCCCGGCGCTCCGGCCCTGGTCCAGACGCCGGCTACAGCAGCGGCGACAGCAGCCGGGCCGCGGATTCCGCGAAACGGACCACGATTTTTTTGTTCATGAAGCTTGCCCGGTCGATTAGTTTCGTCGACAACAGGTCGCGTTCGAAATTTTCCACGATTTTGGCGATGCTGTCGCTTTGCACGAGCAGCGCGTTCACCTCAAAATTCAAATGAAAGCTGCGCATGTCCATATTGGCCGTGCCGACGGTGGCCACTTCGCCGTCCACAATCAGCAGCTTGGAATGCAGGAAGCCCTTTTCATATTCGTAGATCTTCACGCCGACTTCCAGCAGCGACGGAAAATACGAATGCGACGCCAGAAACGGCAGCCATTTGTCCGGCTTCGCCGGGAACAAAATCCTGACGTCGATACCTGACAGCCCGGCCACCCGCAGCGCGGTCAAAATGTCCTCATCCGGAATAAAATACGGCGTCGCCAGCCAGACCGATTTTTTGGCCGAAGTGATCATGGCGAAAAAGATGTTTTTCAGCGTCCGGCTCTCGTTGTCCGGTCCGCTCGGCACGATCTGCACCGCGCCGCTGCAGCCCTGCTCCAGCTCCGGCGACAAATAAGCGAGGTCGATAATTTCTTCCCCGGTCACGTACTGCCAATCCTGCAAAAAAATAATCTGCAGCGACCGGACGGCCTCGCCTTTGACCAGCATATGCGTATCGCGCCAAAAACCGTACGTTTTGCTGCGGCTCAAATATTCGTCCCCGACGTTAAGCCCGCCGATAAACCCGGTGTTGCCGTCGATCACGACGATTTTCCGGTGGTTGCGGTAATTGACCCGGCTGGACAGCGCCAAAAAGCGCATCTGCCCGTAAATGCCGACCTTGACCCCGGCGTCCCGCAGCTCCTTGATAAACGATTTCGGCAGACCGATGCTGCCGACCGCATCGAACATGAACCGCACTTCGACGCCTTCCCGGGCTTTTTGGATCAGCGTTTTCTGGATTTCCCGGCCGATGTCGTCCGCACGGTAAATATAGTATTCCATATGAATATGATGCCGCGCTTTTTTCAATTCTTTCAGCAGCGTCGAAAACGTCTCCTCCCCGTTCGTCAGCACCCTGGTGCGGCTGGCCATGGAAAAAGGCGTGCGGGCCAGCCGCTGCGCCAATTGCAGCAGCCGCTGCTGGCTCGGGCTGAATTGCGACAGATCCCGGGGCAGCAAATGGCCGTTAAAGTGGATCCGTTCATAGCTAAGCTGGTTTTGCTCGGCCTTTTTATCGAACTTGCGCCGTTTGAAATAGTTTTGTCCCAGCAAAAAATAAAGCAGCAGCCCCACTACCGGCAGCAGGGCCAGCACCAGAATCCAGGCCACCGTACTGGACGGATTCCGGTTTTCCATAAATATCGCCAGACCGATTGTGATGACCGTGAGCGTCTGAAATATACTGACCAACGTACCCCCGAATTTCCCGAAGACGCCAAATCCGAAATAGTAAAAAGCAAAAAGAATCGCCACGATAATAATGATTTGAAGTCCCCGTCTCATGCCAGTACCCCTTTTTTTCTCTCTAATGATGCTGCTTCTATTTTACATGAAGCTTGCTTTTCTTCCTACTGACAAGAGTTAAATATTATAGAGATGAGAAATTTGGAGGGGGGGTTTTTTAAAAAGAAGGACGCTAGAGGAGGAAAAATACCGGGATCGGTCGGCACATAAACGGCCCTGCGGCCGGCCCGCGCGTTTGATGGGTTGTTCAGGGCCGTTTACGTTCCGGAAAATGGCCGGCTAGCTGTGACATATTCTTGCGATCGCTGCCCGTCCCGGATTTCTTTAGCTCGACTTATATAGGCCGCGCCTGCGTATCCCGCCATTGCCGGAGCTGCCGCAGATCATGATCGAGAAATTCATCCAGCAGCTCCGCCAGCCCCGTATATAACGGACTGGACGAGACCAGCATCAGTTCGTTCGCAAACGGCCGGGCCCATTTCAGCAAATGGGATTCCAGAAAACCGATCTGCGCGTCCGCCAGCGTCAGACAGGTGTGCGGCAGGCTGCTCTTGCCGAGCATACCTTCGGCCAGCACGGCCATGAACTCCAGCTCCAACGCAATGTGATCGTCGCGTTCCCCGTTTAATTTATTGAATACAATACCGTTTTCCATATAGATCTTCCGCACCTCGGAGATGCAGACAGCCGCGTCGGCTCCTTCCGTCCTGCAGCGAAACAGGCTTTCGCAGGAGGTCATTACGGCGTCACGGCCCGTAAACAGGCGTTCGTATTCCGCCGCCTCCCTGACGCAAACCTGGCGAAATTGCTGTTCGGGTATGCTTTTCAGATAGCCGATCAATTTGTGCCCGCCCCGGCTCGCCGGAATGAGGCCGATCAGTTCCGCTTTATATCGCCAAATGGGCGATCAGCGACATCCGCGGCGGACGGCTCAAAAAATCCATCAACACCCGGTACCCCCACCCGCGCCGCTCCAGCCACTGAACCTGTTCCTGCGTAAAAACAAACGGTGGATATGCCATTGCCATCGGTAGGTCATCTCCTTGCCAATATTTCTTCTTAAGAGGTTGTTCAAAAAGTCATCTTTTGATCACGAAGCAGGTCAAGAAGCGGACTCGACGTCGAATCTTGAATTCAGCCGGGCCTTCCGTTGCTCACGTACCCAAAACGTACGCTCCGCTACTCAGTCCCTAGCTTCATCCAATCTTCTCGGTCCTGAAAACCTGACTTTTTGAACTCGCATTTTCAAAAAAAGATGACTTCCTTCTATGCCGGAAATCATCTCAATCGCATATACCGACACATGATTAAGGGGGTCACGTATCGCTTACTTTCATTATAACAGCCAATGTAAGCGCTTTATGCGATTTTTTTTACACTTGTTTTTAATAACATTCTATCGTCCTGCGCCGTAAAATATACTTGAACAATGTGTGCCAACGCATTGACTGATCCTCGAGATATATATTAAATTTGAAGCACCAAAAAGAAAGGAGGCGCCCCGTATGGAGCAGCTTCTTGATTCCTTCGGCCGGGAACACGATTATCTCCGGATTTCCGTGACCGACCGCTGCAACCTCCGCTGTGTCTATTGCATGCCGGCAGAAGGAGTGGTTTTTCAACCGCACGATGAAATAATGAGCTATGAGGAAATTGCCGAAACCGTTTCGGCGCTTGCTCCGATGGGTCTTCGCAAACTCCGGATAACCGGGGGCGAGCCCCTGGTTCGCAAAGATTTGGACAAATTAATCGCCATGCTTTCGGGAATCCCGGGCATTGAAGATATCGCCATGACGACGAACGGGATGTTTCTGGCCGGCAAGGCGGCCGCGCTCAAACAAGCAGGCCTGAACCGGGTCAACATCAGCCTGGACTCGCTGCGCCAGGACCGCTTCGCGATGATCACGCGCGGGGGAGAAGTCCGGAGGGTGCTGGAAGGGCTGCAGGCGGCCGTTGAATTCGGCTTCGACCCCATCAAACTGAATGTCGTGCTGATGAAAGGGGTCAATGACGATGAAATCCGTGATTTTATCGCTTTGACGCTGGATAAGCCGCTGCATGTTCGGTTCATCGAATATATGCCGATCGGCAGCGCGACCGATTCCTGGCGCAGCACCTATTTGCCGCTGTCTACCGTTGACGAAGTATGCCGGGAAGCCGGCTGGGAAACGGAGGACGTGGCCGGCCCAAGAGGAAACGGTCCGGCCGAAAGCAAGCGGGTTGTCGGCGCGGCCGGCACGTTTGGCCTGATCCATCCGGTCAGCGAACATTTTTGCGACAACTGCAACCGCCTGCGTCTGACCGCGGACGGCCACATTAAAGCTTGCCTGTACTGGTCGGACGAGCTGCATGTCCGCCCGCTGGCCGCCGCCGGCGACCGGGAAGGCATTCGCGCGATGTTCCTGAAAGCGCTGGGCGGCAAGCCGAAAAACCATGAAATGGCGCTGGCGCTGGAGAAAAAACAGCAAAGCCATACGCCAACCGTGCGCCGCATGTCGCAAATTGGCGGTTAAAGCGGGCCTTTCATTTTTTCGAGCCAAGCTTTGGCTTTTTCATAATCCTCCGGCCGGTTCATATTGAAGGCCAGCCATTCCTGCGGTAGGCCCGCAACGGCGGCGAGCGTCTCCCCGCCGGCATATTCGGTCCGCAGCCCGTCCAGCCACGCGGTCATTTTGTAGCGTCCGAGGCGAAGCTCCCGCTCCAGTCCCGGCAGCACGCTGCGCCGGTATACCGCCAGCAGCGGGTGAACCCGCTCGCCCGTGCGGGCGATCACCGCTTCGGTAGCGAGGGCTCCGCCTTCCCGTCCGGCTTTGGCCTCCGACTGCCGGGCCTGCCGGAGCAGCGCCTGGAACAAACCGCGGTTGGCAAACGGCGTATCGCACGCCACCGCGATATTCCAGGTTGAAGCGGAGTTAGCCAGGCCGGCGTGCAATCCGGCCAGCGGACCCGCGCTTTTGTACATATCGGTCACAACCTCTTTGCCGAAAGGCCGGTACGCCTCTTTGTCGTCCGCCACGACCACGATGCGGGCGGCGACCGGCTCCAGCTCACGGATGATTTTTTCTATAACGGTGATTCCCCCCAGCTTCATGAGCGCTTTGTTTTCGCCCATCCGGCTGGATCTTCCCCCCGCCAGAACAATGGCCGTTGTCTCCACGAACAGCTCCCCTTTTAAAAATATTGGAAAATTTCATAAAACTTGGTTTGTATCCCTTTTCACCTCTGTGTTACATTGAGAACATAGTTAACTCTTCCCGGTTTCGTTACCGACTCGGACAGAAAGGAATGGCGCATTTGCGGGACAAACAACGATATTCGCCCTCCTCATGGATGCCGCTTGGGCTGCTTAACTTTTTCGTTTACGGAACGATGGTCATTTTCGCCGCCTTTTTTCAATTATATTTGCAGGACATCGGCATGGACAAGCTGGAGATCGGAAGCCTGATGGCGATCGGGCCTGTCATCTCTTTGCTTGCTCACCCGTTTTGGAGATACATCAGCGATCTGCGCCAAAATCCGCGGGCCGCTCTGATCGCTATGATGCTCGGCTTGCTCGTCATGGGCCATTTGGTGTTTAAAGCGAATACGTTTCATATGCTATATCTGACGATGATTTTGCTTTATTTTTTTCATAGCCCGCTTCTCTCGCATAGCAATGGCCTGGTTTTAAGCTACATGGAAGGCAGCGAGCGGAAATACGGCATTTTCCGGATATGGGGTTCGCTCGGCTGGAGCTTAGTCGCGCTGGGGGCCGGGCCGATCATTGACGCCGTGGGTCATAACGGCATCTCTTTGCTGTTCAGCATTTGCCTGATGCTGGCAATCGGGTCCGCGCTGCTGCTGCCATCCATCCGCCAAACGTCGAATACGCCGTGGCTGCGAACGGTTGAAATCGCGCGGACGCTGCAGCATAAATATTTCGTCGCTTTTACCGTATTCGGCCTGCTGGTGGCTATCCCAAACGCGATCAACGGCATTTTCCTCCCGCTGTTCATCACGGAACTGGGCGGTTCCCGCCTGCAGGTCGGGGGCGCTGTTTTTCTGTCCACGGCTTTTGAAGTACTCGCTTTTTCCGTGCTGAACCGCTACTTTAAGCGAAAAATCACGTTTTTGCTCGGCTGTATCACAGCGGTCAGCCTGCTGTTCGCGTTAAGATGGAACTTGATGTCCGATGCGACCCAGCCGGCGCAGATCATGCTGATTCAATTGCTGCACTCGGTCACGTTCGGCGGTTTCTTCTATGTCGGCATCAAGCTGATTGCCTTGCTGCTGCCCCGCCCGCTGCGTTCCGCCGGACAAGCGGTTTATACGGTTGCGCTCAGCGGACTCGCCGCGTTGATTGCCGGTTTCTTCGGGGGCTGGTTGTACCAGAACCTCGGCGGCGGCGTCATGTATCGTACCGGGATGGGGTTGTCCCTCATTGGCGCGCTCGGTTATGCGGCCATGTGGTATCGTATCCACAAAAACGGCTATTCGCCGATCATGGAACGGTACTAATATCGATAACCTTGGACAGGAAAAAACAATGCCTTCCAAGCGTCACGCCCTCCGCCGAGGTTACGCCGGATGGAATGCATTGTTTTTCTGGATGCATCATTATTGTAAAATATGAAATGCATACCAGAGCAAGCGTTTCTTTGGGATTTTGCGTCTGCTTGAAAGCTTTGCGGCGTTTGCAAAACCGGCTTTTGCCCGGGTGTACCGCCCTGCAAACTGGAAAGGAGTTGGCCCGCTTGCCGAACATCAAGCAAATCGCCGAGGCGGCCGGCGTCTCCATTACGACCGTCTCCCGCGTCCTGAACGATCATCCTTACGTGAGCGAAGCCAAGCGGAAAGCTGTTGAGGAAGCGATCCGCAAGCTGAACTATTCGCGCAATATGAACGCCGTTCATTTGATCAAAGGCACGACCCGGACGATCGGCGTCGTCCTGCCCCGCATCAATCTCTACTATTTCGCCCGGATGATGGAGGGGATGGCGCAGGAGGCGCTGCTTCACAACTACCAACTGATGCTCTGCCAGACGGATTACCGGCACGATGAGGAGCGGAAGGTGCTGGAGATGCTGCGCAACAAGCAAATCGACGGGCTGGTCATCTGTTCCCGGTCGCTGCCGCTGGACGAGGTGGAGGCCTACGCCGCCTACGGTCCGATCGCGTTATGTGAAGCCGTTCGGGACCGGCCGCTGTCGTCCGTCTACATCGACCATTACGCCATCTTTCAGAAGGCGATCACCTATCTATGGGACAAAGGACGCCGCCGGATCGGATTCACCGCGGGACGCCGCCGCAACAGTCCCAGCCTGCGCCGCCGGCTTGCGGCGTACAACGACACGCTGCTGGCTTTGGGCGGCAGCCCCCGCCAGGAATGGGTGCTGGACAGCTGTTACGACATCGGGGACGGCGCCGCGCTTGTCGAACATCTGCTGGCCATGCCGGAGCGTCCCGATGCCCTGCTGATCACCGGGGACCAGGTTGCCGCCGGCTTCATCCTGGCCGCTCGCAGCCGGGGGCTTGAGGTGCCCGGCGATTTCGCCGTCATCGGCTTCGACAATCAGCCGATCTCCGCCGTGCTGGGCATTACGACGATCGATAATCGGCTGTCCGAAATCGGCGCCCGCGCCTTTGCTCTCGTCCGCAGCCAGCTGGCCGGCCAGCGCCCCGGCCCGGCCAGCGAGGAGCTCGGCTTCCGCTTCATCGAGCGCAGCTCGGTGTGAGGGACGGGACTGATGCTGCGGAAGTACGTGAAGTTACGGGAAGTTACGGGAAGTTACGTAAATTACGGCCAGTTACGGCAAGTTGCCGCAACTTGCTCCAAATCCCGCGAAATGCAAAGGTGCATGCGATTTTTGTCGATAGCCCTCAAAACGGGCGGCCCAAATGCATAAGTGCAGTTCATTTCCGCTCCAAAGTTACTTTTTTATCCTATAGCCCCAATTCAAATGCACTTTTGCATTTCAGCCGCTCAAAATACGGAAATTTGTAGAATATGAAATGCACTTTTGCAGTTGATCCATCATTCACCCACCATTCATCATTCATCATTCATCATTCACCTATCATCTATCATTCATCTATCATCCATCCATTCCAGCCGTCGTTCCACCCAAAGTAACGTGCCAAAGCAAGACGCGCCTATTTCACCCACTCATGCTACAAAGAAGAAAAAGACGGCCCTCCCGGTTGTATCCGGGGAGAGACCGCCTTTTCGTTGAATTCCGGTATTTACTAATTGCATGTTGGCCGCTTCCATTGGCACTATCCAATAATTGCCGAAACTGCCTTAGAGCCGATACGACCGATACGCCGATTGAAAAAAATCCAATAGACTTCACTTATATCGCCCGTTTTGCGCCCTGCTGAGCCCCACCTATTGGAAATATCCAATCAAGCCGCTGTATTCACCACTAATCTTCCAGTTCCATTGGATGTTTCCAATCAGAACGTTGTGCGATTATGGCCGCCAGGCCGCGAGGAACCTACTGCGCAGCATTTCTTGAAACGCCGGTTCCCCGGCTTCCCCGTTACCGCCTACCGCCCCCTGCCGCCCGCATTACTTCGGCAATTGGAACGAGCTCTTCAGCGAGACGATCAGGTTGAACACCGGCTTGCCCGGCTCCGAATATTTTGTATCGACGTTGAAGTAGCCATGCCGGAAAAACTGGAATTTATCTTGCGGCTTCGCATCCTTCAAGCCCGGCTCGACATAGCCTTGCACCACCTTGAGCGAGTTCGGGTTAACCAAATCGAGGAACGACTTCTCCTCGATGGTGTCCTCATCCGCTTCCTCGTCCATGATCAGCGGCTCGTACAGGCGGAACTCGGCCGGTACCGCGCTGCTTGCATCCACCCAGTGGATCGTGCCTTTCACCTTGCGGCCGGTAAACCCGCTGCCGCTTTTCGTTTCCGGATCATACGTGCAGTGTATCTCCACTACGTTGCCGTCCGCGTCTTTAATTACGTCGTGGCATTTGATGAAATACGCATGCTTCAGCCGCACTTCGTTGCCCGGGAACAAGCGGAAATATTTGCTTGGCGGGTTCTCCATAAAGTCCTCGCGTTCGATGTAAATTTCCCGCGAGAAAGGAATTTGGCGATTGCCCATGTCCGGGTTTTCACTGTTGTTTTCGGCTTCCAGCATTTCGGTTTGCCCTTCCGGGTAGTTCGTAATGACCACCTTAAGCGGGTCAAGCACCGCCATCGTGCGCGGCGCTCTGAGCTTCAGATCCTCACGGATGAAGTGCTCCAGCGTTTTCGGATCAATGCTGCCGTAAGCCTTGGAAATCCCGGTTTCGTAAACGAACGCCTTGATTGCTTCCGGCGTCACCCCGCGGCGGCGCAATCCCGAAATCGTCGGCATGCGCGG
The DNA here is from genome assembly GCF_900454495.1 of Paenibacillus macerans. Lineage (NCBI taxonomy): Bacteria > Bacillati > Bacillota > Bacilli > Caryophanales > Paenibacillaceae > Paenibacillus > Paenibacillus macerans. The sequence goes on along the minus strand of NZ_UGSI01000002.1, from coordinate 670,689 downwards.
ATCGTCCCAGCCGTCCACATACCCTTCGTCCACCAGCATTTTCAGCTTCCGCTTGCTCGTGACCGTCTGCAGCAGATTCAGCCGTCCGAACTCGTATTGATGCGGCACCTTCGGCATTTCCGTTTCGGCGATCGTCCAGTCATAGAACGGACGCTGATCCTCGAACTCCAGCGAGCACAGCGAATGGGTCACGCCTTCGATCGCGTCCTCCAGCGGATGAGCGAACGCATACATCGGATAAATGCACCATTTGTCCCCGGTATTGTGATGAGACGCATGCACGATGCGGTAAATGACCGGGTCGCGCAGGTTGATGTTCGGCGAAGCCATGTCGATTTTGGCGCGCAGCACCTTTTCGCCGTCCTTGAATTCACCGGCCCGCATCCGCGCGAACAGATCGAGGTTCTCCTCCACCGAACGGTCGCGGTAAGGGCTGTTTTGCCCCGGCTCCGTGAGCGTGCCGCGCATCTCGCGGATTTGCTCGGCGCTGAGATCGTCCACGTAAGCCTTGCCCTTTTTGATCAGCAGTACGGCGCGGTTGTAAATTTCCTCAAAATAGTCGGAAGCGAAATGCAGCTCTTCCCATTCGAAGCCCAGCCACTTCACGTCTTCCTTGATCGAATTGACGTATTCGACGTCCTCCTTGACCGGGTTCGTATCGTCGAACCGCAGATGCGTCCGTCCCCCGAACTCGTCGGCCAGGGTAAAATTGATCCAGATCGCTTTGGCATGTCCGATGTGCAAGTAACCGTTCGGTTCTGGAGGAAAACGCGTCACCACGGTTTGCACTTTGCCGCTTTTCAGATCTTCCGAGATAATGTTTTTAATAAAATTGGGAGGGGTGCTGTTGTTTACCACAGGTATCAACCTTTCCATTTCATAAGTATCTGTATACTATCCCCGATTTTCTTCTTCTAAATATACCGATATCTCCGCAATTGTTCAATGGCTCGGCGCATTCGCCTGTTTTGACGGTTGTTTTCTGTTAAGATAAAAGCAAATATCACGTCATTACTCGAAAGGAAGCGACATAACCATGCCTTTAAAGCCCATCCATCTGACAAAAGAGCAGCGAAACCTGGTCATCCCCCAAATTCAGCAATTTTTCGAGGAGGAACGCGGCGAAACGCTGGGTGAGCTTGCGGCGGACGGGGTGCTCGATTTTTTCCTGACCCGCATCGGGCCGTATGTATACAATCAGGCGCTGGCCGACTGCCGCCAGGTGTTGAACGAGCGCATGGTCACCTTGGAAGAGGACATTTACGCCCTGGAGGTTCGTCCGCGCCTGCCGCGGTAACAAGCGCTGCCCGCCGGTGCCGGAGCAGATTGCCCAAGCACCCGCCCGGGGCGCGGGGCAGCTTCCGGTTTCCAGACGCCTGTCGCCACTATACCTTGCGCCACATTAAGATATCGTCCACATACTGTCCACCTATAAAAAACTCGCCGATGAGCCGTCCCTGCTCCACAAATCCGCAGCTTTCGTAAAAAGCCACGGCCCCGGGATTGCTGGCCAGCACGCGCAGGCACAATTTGCGTACGCCCCGCTGCGCGGCGAACGCCAGCAGCGCCTCCATCAACGCGCGCCCGATTCCCATCCGCTGGCATTCCGGATGGATGGCGATGTTCAACTCGAGCACATGGGCGTTGCTCGGCAGCGGCGTCGGCGGTTTAAAGCCGATGTAGCCGCAGACTTGCTCGCCGATTCCGGCCACGATTTGACTCCCCGGCGGGCAGCTTTGCAAAAATTGCTCGCGCGAATCCCAGACGAGCCGCTCGGACGGCGTGTTCCGGTCATCCCAGACAAGCCGGTCGATCTCCATCAAAGTGGGCGCATCGCGCATTTCCGACAAGCGGGTCCAAACCTCGTTTTTCATCCGCTTCCCTCCTTTTGTGCCGCCACGTTTTTTTCTTTATTTTACACGTTTCGCCAATTTTCTGCCCCCCTGCCCGGGGGACTCTTTACATTCCCGATGCGATGCCGGTCGTTTCCCGGCCTTCCCGGTTCATAAACGCATGGATCAGAAACGCGCCGATCGCCAGCGCCGCAATCACCACCGCCAGCCAGGCCACCGGGACCAGTCCGTTCCAGTCGAACAACACGCCCATCGCGTAAGGCCCGACCACCCGGCCCGCAACCCCCATGCCGCCGACCAGTCCGAGGTAAAAAGGAGCGCCTTTGCCCGTTTGGTCGGAAATAAACGACGGAATCGCCGGCGATATGAGCATTTCCCCAATCGTCGTCAGCACCATCGCCAGCACCATGCTAGGATAAGTGTGAAAACCTAAAATGGTCACGTAACCAAGCATATAAAACACAGCGCTGGCCGTCATCTGCGCTTGCGGCGAGCCGGCGAAGGTCCGCTTGATCCAGAGCACGAAAGGCTGCCCGACAAATATCAGCACCCCGTTCAGCGTCCACAGCACGCTGTAGTTCCATTCCGGCATCCCCCGGGAGATCGTAAACGGCGATACGCCGTTGTTCCAAATGCAATTGGCCAGCCATAGGAAAAATGAGCCAATGCCCATAAACAAATAAACCGGATAACACTTCATCAACGTCCACACGCTCTGGCCTTCCGCGACGGTTTTGCGTTTTTCCACATGCAGCTCGCCTTGGCTTTTTTGAACTTTGTTCAAATAAAACCAGAAAAAAACCGCAAATGCCGCCGACGTCAGCCCGTTCAGAATAAAGCTCAAATCGTAGGAAATCTGCGCCAAAAACCCGCTGAGCGCCGTACCTACGGCAACGCCGATGTTGTTCGCCACATAAATGACGTTAAACAGCTCGCCCCGCCGTTCCGCGAAGCGAAAGCCGATGAAGGCCTGGATCGCCGGCATGGACATCGCGTTAAAAAAGCCGACCATAGCAATCAGCAGCATAAACAAATGCCAGTTGCCGCTGCCGTAAGGCAGGAGCAGCAAAAACAACGCGTTCAGGCCAAGCCCGCCCACAATCAGCCGCGTGACCCCAAGCCGGTGATACAAAGCCCCGCCCAACAGCTGGCCGGCGATGCCGCCCAGGGACATGACCAGAATGACCAGACCGGCGTCCGTCACCGACCTGCCCAATATTTTGAACACAAACATCGTGATTAGCGGCCACATTAAAGAGCCGCCGGCTGAATTGATCAGACTGGCCACCAAAAAAACTTTAACCTCGCGCGGATAAGCACTCAGCCACTTCATTCCGTTACTCCCCCCTTTTGTACATGCGGTTCTCTATATAAAACAAAGGAGAGCCCCAGGGGCTCTCCATCGACGCTAGGATTACGGCGAAAATCCGCACCGGTTGCACATTGCCCAGATTACAATAGTATCGCTCAAAAGGGCAAGCCAGGCAAGTACATCTATTGCCGCTTTACATTAACAACGGTGGAAAAAAACACCGCGCCTCCGCCCAGATCGGCAAGCCGGTCGGGCGTGAGGGCATTGGCCCGCGTGCGGCGTCCGTCTTCCTGCTCCCACCATAGCCCTTGGCTGACGACGATGCCCGGCAGCATTTTGTCGGTGACAGAGGTTTTTACCCGGTAGCTGCCGCGGTCGTTCCACACCGTTACCTCGTCGCCGTCTTCAATGCCGCGCTCCGCCGCGTCCTGCGGATGGATTTGCAGGAGCGGGCTTTTCTCGAGCGCGGTCAGCTTCTCCACGTTGCCGAACGTCGAGTTCAGGAAGCTGTGGTTCGGCGGCGAAATGAACATCAGCGGGTAAGCGTCCCCCTCGCCCGGCCGGCGTTCGCCGTCATAGCCTTCCCGCAGCGGCACGTAAGTGGGCAGCGGCGGCAGGCCGGCTCTCTCCATCGCGGCGGAATACAGTTCGATTTTGCCTGAAGGCGTCTTTAAGTTGTCCAAATAATCCTTCTGGTGCTCCATGTTCAGCTTGACGAGGCGCTGCTCCTGCAGCTTTTCCAGTGTAACGCCTTGCAAATAGGGGTTGTGCGGGAACTGCAAGGCTTGCCGGATCATATCCTCCTCGCTGTCCCGGAACGCTTCCTCCTCGAAGCCCATCGCCGCCGCCAGCAGCTTGAACGTCTCGACGTTGCTTTTGCTTTCGCCCCGGGCCGGAATGACCGGCTCCTGAAGCTGGACATAATGATGCCAATAAGAGCTGTACAAGTCCGTATTCTCAAAAGAGGACGTCGCCGGCAGCACGATGTCGGCGTATTTGGCCGTGTCCGTCAGGAACAGGTCGTGCACGACGGTAAACAGATCCTCCCGCCGGAGGCCCCGCTCCACCTTCCCGGTATCCGGCGCGACCACCGCCGGGTTGGAGCAATACACGAACAGCGCGCGGATCGGCGGATCGAGCGTCAGCAGCGCTTCGCCAAGCCGGTTCATGCTCACCGTGCGGGCGCCCGGGTTCGGCCGCAGATCGGGCCGCTCCAGCGCGGCCGCGTTCATTTTCCCGTAAGCGCCGTTCGACTTGTACGCACCGCCGCCGGGCACAAGCCACTGGCCGGTCAACGCCGGCAGGCAGCTGATCGTACGCACGTTCATGCCGCCGTTATCGTGGTGCTGCAGGCCGTTGCCGATGTGAATGTAAGCCGGCGAAGTCTCGCCGTACAAGACGGCCAGCTTGACGATGTCCTCCGCCGGCACGCCGGTGATCGCCGAAACGCGCTCCGGTGTATACTGCTTCACATGCTCGCGCAGCTCGGCGTGCCCGATCGTATACCGCTCCAGGAATGTTTCGTTCACGAGCCCGCGCTCGAACAGCACGTGCATGATTCCAAGCGCCAAGGCGCTGTCCGTTCCCGGATACAGCGGAATAAACCAGTCGGCCCGCTGCCCGGTGCGGTTGCGGTGCACGTCGATCACGACCAGCTGCGCCCCTTGCTTGCGGGCTTTTTCGATCAAAGCGACCTGGTGCATGTTCGTGCTGACGAGATTGCCGCCCCAAACAATGATCAGCTTCGCGTTTACCGTTTCCTCCGGGCTGGTCCCGCCGCCGAAGCCCATCGTATATTTCCAGCCCGCGTTCCCCGCGGAATTGCAAATCCCCTGCTGCAGCTGCGTCGTACCCAGCCGGTGGAAGAAGCGCCGGTCCATCCCGTCGACGCTGAGAATCCCCATATTGCCGTAAAAGCTGTACGGCATAATCGATTCCGGCCCATGCTCGCGGATAAGCTCCTTGTATCGCCCGGAGATTTCCGCCACCGCCTCGTCCCAGGTAATCCGCGCGAATTTCCCTTCGCCTTTGGCCCCGACCCGCTTGAGCGGATAGAGCACCCGTTCCGGATGGTAGACCCGCTCCGCCATATTGCGGACTTTGTTGCAAATCGCCCCCTGGGTCACCGGATGATCGGGATTACCCGTCACCTTCACGATTTTTCCGTTTTCTTTGTGAAGCAGCAAGCCGCAAGTATCGGGACAATCCAGCGGGCACACCGCCGGAAACACCCCGTTCTCTTCGTGGATCATGTCTATCCCCTCCTGTCTTAGCTATTGTAGAAAAAAGCTTTTGCTTTTGTCTACTGCCGCAACACCTTGATTGGATATTTCCAATAGATCAGATTCACCAGAGCTTAAAATGCGCTAGCGTTACATTACCTCATGTACAAGACGACTTGTATTTCTAATATTTTTGAGATTTCCCGGAAAAGCTCAGGTTTTCGAATCGAAACTATCGTCCGCCGGATTTCAGTGAAATAAGCACCATGGCAACCGTTACAATTTGAAATCAACGTTTTTGGAGCAAATAACGCGACTTATGCGAAATCAATTGGATTATCCCAATGAAATTACACAAAAAAGGCCGCCCCTCACCAAACCCTTAATGAGAAGCGGCCTGTCATGCCGTCACGGATCATGCCGGCCAATACGGATCAAGCCAATGATAGAGCTACTCCGAGTACACCTTAAATCTTACACCCTAAATCTCACGCCTTAAGCCCTTACGCCCTAAGCCGTTACATCCTAAGCCGTTCTGCTGCCCGTCTTAGCGGATACGGAAGCCCCTGCCCCCTGGCCTGCGCCGGAATCGGCTTTCGTTCCCCTATCCTTCAAATAAGCCGTCCAATACGCCCCGGCCACGAACAGCCCGCCGCCGGTCAAATTGCCGAGCCAAACCGGGACGAAATTGCCGAGATATTCGCTCCAGGAGTAATACCCTTCGAAAATCGCCGCCGGAATCAGAAACATATTGGCCACGACGTGCTGAAAGCCGATGGCGACAAACGCCATCGTCGGGAACCAGATGCCGAGGATTTTGCCGCTCATATTATCGGCCCCGTAAGACAGCCAGACGGCCAGGGCCACCAGCCAGTTGCAGCCGATCCCGGAAACAAACGCCGGCAGGAAGCTGTCGTCCAGCTTATGCCCCGCCATATCGACCAGTTTATCCAAATACGGCCCGCTTGCCGTCAATCCGACGACATGGCCGAAAAAATAAGCGACAAACAGCGCTCCGACAAAGTTGCTTAATGTGATCAGCACCAGGTTTTTGCACACTTCGCCGGTCGATATCCGCCCCGCCATCCGGGCCAGGGGAACGGCCATCATATTCCCCGTCAGCAACTCTCCGCCAGCCAAAAGCACGAGTATAAGGCCGATCGGGAACACCGCCGCGCCGATGAATGTGGCAAAGCTCCCCCACTCCTCCGGGGCGCTGGCGATGACGCGGATATCCAGCAGAAAACCGAGAGCGATAAACGCTCCGCCGAGAAACCCGAGGATCAGCACGGTCAACAGCGGATTATGCGCCTTTTTTATCCCGTTCTCCACGGTCACTTCGGCAATCTGCGCGGGTTTATGGTAAGCCATGATCAAGTCTCCTTCTATTCGTCTCACTTTACTGCCCGAGTCTATTGTAGCGTCCCCGCTTCCTCCAAATAAATAACATAAATCACGGATGGTGAAAAAATTCACATTTAATCCGCCAGCATTCCTCCCGTTACCGGTGTCCCTCTCCCCTTCTTCCCGCCAATGGCAAAAAAAGGCCGGCATCCGAAGCTCCGGGGGTTGATCCCGCTAGGCTTCTTCCGTCGGCCGATTATGGCCGCTTCGCGATAACGGCGAAAACGGCGAAGATTAAATTAATGGCTCGCTTTCTTCTGCCCCCGTCAAGCGTGCACAGACTCCTTGCTTGGCACCTCCGGCAGCACGCCAAGGCCGGCGCTGTTCAGGAAGTTCCACGGCTTGTTGTAATGCGGCTGGAAGAAGAAGTCGACAAAAGCCAGTTCCTCCATCTTCATGCCGTTTTGAATGCATACCGACATCGTGTTGATCGACTGGGTCAGATCCGCTTTCGACATAATTTGCGCGCCCAGGATGCGCCGCGTGTTCGGTTCGAAAACGACCTTTAGCGTAACCTGTTCATGGGTCGGCATGAATTCAGGCCGGTAATTGTCGTTAATAAGCACCGCCTCAGCCTCAAGCCCCGCATCCTTGGCGGCCGCTTCCGTCAAACCGGTTGCCGCGATGTTGTCCTCGTAAATCTTGATGCCCGAGGTTCCCTGGGTGCCAAGGTATTTTACGGTTGGCGCCGCCAGATTGCGGGCGACCAGCGTCCCCATGCGGACCGCGTTCGTGGCCAGCGGAATGTAGGCGTGTTTGCCGGTCGGGTTGTAAAACACCGCGCAGCTGTCGCCAGCCGCATAAACGTCCGGCTTGCTGGTGCGCATATATTCGTCGACGATGATCGCCCCATTGTCGAGCATATCTACTTGGCCTTCAAGCAGCCCGGTATTCGGACGGAAGCCGATGCACATGATCACCATGTCGGCGTCGTATTTACCCTGATCGGTCACGACGCGGGTTACCTTGCCTGCCTCGCCCTCAAAGCGGGTTACCTTCTGTCCGAGCGCCAGCCGAATACCGTGTTCGCTAAGCGATTGCTCGATTTTGTCCGTGTACTCCGGATCCAGGTATTTGCTCAAAATCCGCTCCTCCGCGTCGATCAAAGTGACCTGCTTGCCGTTCAATTGAAAAGCTTCCACAAGCTCCACGCCGATATAACCGGCGCCTACGACGACGATATTTTGCGCCTGTTTGGCCTTTTCGATAATCGTATTGGAATGGTTGAAGTTTTTCGAAAGCACAATGTTTTCCAGCTCAATGCCCGCGAATTTCGGCACGATCGGCCACGATCCGGTCGTCACGACCAGCTTGTCGAACGTGTCCTCGAACTCTTCGCCGGTGACCAAATTGCGGGCCTGCAGAGTTTTGGCGTCCGTATCGACCACCACCACCTCATGGCGCATTTTCGTGTGGACCCCCAGCTCCGCCAGCTGCTCCGGCGAGGAGTAAAACAATCCTTGAGGGTCCTTCACCATACCGCCGACGTACAATGCGATCCCGCACGACAGGAACGAAATATTGTCGTTCCGTTCGTAGACGGTGATGTTTGCTTCCGGGTATAGTTTAGCGATATTGACGATAGCGGCCGTGCCTGCGTGCGTACATCCGATAACTGCTACTTTCATGATGGTTTCCTCCTCGAAATGTTTGTTTATTTTTCCACATATTCAGACATATAATGTGAAAGTGTTCACTTAAATAACTGGAATCTTGTGAAATGTTTCACCTTATGTTTTATATTATAGTGTGACATTTTTCACATTGCAAGAAAAAATAATTTTTTAATATTCACAATTTGACTCAAAACCGAGATCAGTGCTTGACAAAATAAATTATGATAGCGTTCGTGTCTTGGTATCCCTGCATGCTGCTTTGCACGATTATCCCTCTTGTTCAGGGGGTGGAGGGTAGGGGCTAATCACGGTCCTTTCATTTTTCCCGGTGTTTTGCCCCATTCCTCCTGGCATGTCTGCATCACTTCTCCTAAACCTCCTTCTCACAAACCTGTCTAACGATCTCGAACTAATGATCTCGAACATGTCTGCTTCTCCCAAACCTATTTTCTTCTCCTGAAATTATCTTCCTCTCTTATATTCCTCTCTGCTTCCGGATCAAATGGGATAATCGTGCAAAGCGTCCGGACAGCGGATATTGATCTGCCGATATTTCTTGCCACGATCGCTTACCGGCCCTCCCTGTCGAGCGCTGATTATTAGGTAACCTAAAACGCCGTCTTTTCAAACAAATAAGGCAGTTGGGGTCCGTTAACGCAAAATAAAGCCGCTCCCGAAAGCGGCAGCCAAGTTACTGCGCTTTGGAAGCGGCTATTTTTTCCATGATCTCAAGACGTTTGGCTTCCCTCTCCTGCTTGGTCAGCTTCGGGCAGCCGTAGCAATAGCCGTGCCCGGTATCCGTCCGGTAGGCCAGGCAGCAAGTCGGCTTCATCGGCGTTTTCTCGCCCGGCCGGTAAGGATCGTCCAGCAAAACCTCCTTAACGTTAAAAGGATTCCGCTTCAGTCCAAACCACGCGGCAGGCAGCTCTTTGGCGAGATAGCCGTAATCCTCCATCAGCCGGGAGCGCAGCGCCTCGTCCTCCAGCTTGCCGGCGATCGCGCGGATATAATACTGCACGCCCAGCGGAATCTGCCCCCACAGCTGCGTCAGCGGCACCCCGGATACGGCCGCGATGTTCTCCATCACCGGGCGCAGCGCCTCCGCGTAGAATCCGCCCAGCTCGTTTTCCCGCCACGCGTTCCGTTCTCCTTGCGGCCAGGGTGCTTCGCCCGGATCGTTCAAGACGAAATAAACCCACGGAAAATCATTGACTAGAACGACCTGAATAGTGAGATTTTCAAGCGAAAAACAAAGCCGGCCCGGCGCCGCGGACAGCATATACTGCATCGCCGTGCACAACGCCCGCCAGGTGGCAGCGAAATACGTCGCCGCCACCTGGATGTCGAGCCCCTTAATCTGCTCCCGGTACAATTTCAGAAAAGACTCCATAGGTTCGCGATCCGTCAGCTCGGCTGCCGGCATCGTGAGCAGGGCGTCTTGGCGTTTCTTCGTCACGATTCCCAATTGCTGTTCAAGCAGCTCATAATCGATTGGCATTCTTTTTTCCTCCAGCCCTGTTTCTCCCGCCGTTTTCAACTACAGGAACGAAACCACTTTGCGCTCGGGTTCCTCCCGCCCGTCTTTGGCCGCAGGGCGCACCTTGCCTTCGGCAGCGGCGCGGTAGAGCTCGTAAGGAAGACACAGCGGCACCCCGCTGCGCGGGTCCGTTACAATATCCGCTTCAATGCCGAACACGTCGCGCAGCACGGCGGAAGTAACCACCTCTTCAGGAGTTCCCGAAGCTACGGCCTGGCCCTTTTTGATTGCGATCATATAATGGGCGTACCGTGCGGCATGGTTTAAGTCATGCACAACCATCACAATCGTGCGTTGCGATGCCGCGTTCAATTCCTCCAACAGCTGCAGCACTTCCAGTTGATGCGCCATGTCGAGGAAGGTCGTCGGCTCGTCGAGGAACAGAATATCGGTCTCCTGTGCCAGCGCCATGGCGATCCAGGCCCGCTGACGCTGCCCGCCGGACAAATGCTCCAAAGCGCGATCGGCAAATTCGTTCATCCGCGTCGCTTCGATCGCCCACTCGACGATTTTGCGGTCCTCCGCCTTTAACCCGCCGAAGCCTTTTTGATGGGGAAAACGTCCGTACGACACCAATTCGTACACCGTCAGCCCCTCCGGCGCCGTCGGGTTCTGCGGCAGGATGGCCAGCTGCTTGGCGACTTCCCGAGTCGATTGTTTATGAATCGACTTGCCGTTCAGCAGTACAGTCCCGCCCTTCGGCTGCAAAATCCGGGCCATCGTTTTTAAAACCGTGGATTTGCCGGAGCCGTTGGCGCCAACCAGCGCCGTAATTTTTCCTTCCGGAATGGAAATATTCAAGTCCTCGACAATCAAGCGGTCCTCGTAGGCAATATCCAAATGGGAAGTTTTTAATGAAACCATGGCACTCTTCCTTTCCGTATGCAGCCCTTAATTTCTCATGCGTTTATGCGCTTAGATGCGTTTATCCGTATTCGTTAATTTTGCGCTCATCCACGCCAGTTTCCAACATCTATGTTCAGCTTCATCAAGACTTCATTTATTTTTCATCTTTATCTTTAAAGATACTGATAATCATTATCATTTGTCAACTGTTAAATTCACTTTTACCCCTTCAGCGGGCCTGCTCTCAAGCGGAATTCATTCAGCGGTTGCCGGCGGCGGCCGTTAATGCTATCAGCCATACAATTCATACATCCTCATATTGGAAAAATCCAATCAAGCCGTTATATTCCCTCAAACATGCGAAAAAGACGCCGACAGGCGCCCTTTTGTTTTGACGTTTATTCTTGTATATTCATTGTTGCTGGCCGGATACCGGCACGGCATCATAGTACTCTTCCAGCGTAATGCCGCGTTCGGCGATGTCCGCCGCAATCTCTTTACCGACATAGCGGAGGTGCCATGGCTCGTATTTATACCCGGTAATGTCCTCTTTGCCTTCCGGATAGCGGATAATAAAGCCGTATTCCGTTGCATGATCGGCCAGCCAGGCCGCTTCCTTCGTATCGCCGAAGCAGCTTTCCGCCGCGCATTTGCCGTCGCTGCCGGAAACGTCGATCGCCAGCCCGGTCTCGTGCTCGCTGTGGCCGGGAACGGCGCTGTAGGTTTTGGCTTTCTCTTCCCCGTCCTTCTCTACGTACCGGTTAAACAAAGCGGTCTGCGTTTTGTGCGAACGATACGCGGATACGCCGGCGAGATAGATTCCGTCTTGTTCGGCGCCGGCAAACAGCTCCTTCAAAGCCTCCGCCGCCTCTTTGCGCATCATCCGCTTTTCGATTTTTTCCTTGAACGTGAACCGGACATCAGGATACACGAGATCCTTCGGCTCGTAGTCGTCCGGCAAGGCAAACTGCTTATTAATCAAAACGGCGGTGCTGTACGGATCGGAGGCCGCGGCCGTATCCACGCTTTGGCCGTTGTCGGCGCCGGAATCGGCCGGGCCTTGGCCAGGCGAATTTTCAGCACCGGACCCATTTCCCGCGCCCGAACCCGCCGTTCCGGAATCAGCCGGGTTATTCGCGTTATCATCAGGATTCACCGCTCCATTGTCCCCGGTTTCGCCTCCCGCGGCGGCGTTTCCTCCAGCGCCCGCTCCTCCGTTTGCCTCCCCGGCATTCTCCGTTCCCGGTGACGAAACTTGCGGCGCGTCCGCTTCTTTATCTCCGCAGCCCGCAAAAAGCGCCGCCGCCATCATCAATATGACCGCTGCCGTCAGCGTGCCTTTCTTGCTGTACATCCTGGTTCCTCCCCATTAGGTCGATCGCTAGCAGCTTTAAGCAACAAACCTTGTAGTCTTGTTTTGCAATTCATCTATAATTTTAACGAAAACCTTAGGAAATTAGTTGCATGGAAAATAACGACGGCGCCGGGATTGGCCAAGGCGCACGGCTCCTGGCGCGCCGGATCGCATATTGGCGCAAAGCGCGCCGGGATCGCCGCACCGGCCGCACCGGTTGCCAATGGCGCCGGGCTACCGTCCCCGGCGCCCGTGCCCGCCGCCGCGGCGGCTCTGCCCTTGCGCGCGCGCAGCGCCTCCGCCGGAGCCGCGCTGCGTGCGCGCACTTTCGCCGCGGCGTTTCCCCGCGCCGCGGCTTCCCCGTGCCGGCGCCCCACCGTCGCCGGCCGAGCGCCCGCGCCCGCCGGCCGCTTCGCGGCCAGGGCGGCCGGGCGCGCGCTTCGCGCCGCCGTGCTTCGCGCGGCGCGCCGTTTCCTCCACCGGGGCCGAGTCCAGCCGGCCGCCGGCGGAGCCCCGGGCGGCGCCGCTCCCCGCGCCGCCCGCAGCATAGCGCTGCCGCTCCAGCTTGCGGTCGATACCCCGCTCGATCAGGCGCAGCGCCTCGATGTCCTTCGGCGCCGCAAACGTGACCGCCACGCCCTCCTGCCCGGCGCGGCCGGTCCGCCCGATACGGTGGATGTAGCTGTCCACGTCATGCGGGATGTCGTAGTTGAACACATGCGTGACTCCTTCGACATCGATGCCGCGCGCCGCCACATCCGTAGCCACCAGCAGCTCCAGCTTGGCCTCGCGGAAGGCGCGCATCACCTGCTCGCGTTTCGCCTGCGACAGATCGCCGTGCAGTTCGTCCGATTTAAATCCAGCCTCCTGCAGCGCCTCGTTCAGCTTGCTCGCCCGCCGCTTCGTCCGGCAAAAGATCACCGCCAAATACGGGCGCTCCCCGCGGATCTTCTCGATCAGCGCGGCCTGCTTCGTCCGGTCCGTACATTCCACCAAAACCTGCCGAATGCTGTCTAAGGTCACGCGCGGCGTTTCCGCAACGCGGATATCCCGCGGACGATCCATGTACGTGCGGGCCAAACGCTTTACACGATCGGGCATCGTCGCCGAGAACAGCATCGTCTGACGGCTGCGCGGCACCTGCAAAATGATCTCCTCCACCTCGGCCAAAAAGCCCATATGCAGCATCTGATCCGCTTCATCAAGCACCAGCATCCGCACGGCGCCAAGCGTCAGCGAGCCGCGCCGCAAGTGGTCGAGCAGCCGGCCGGGGGTTCCGATGACAAGCTGGGCGCCGCCCTTAAGCTTGCGCAGTTGCCGCTCCACATCCTGTCCGCCATAGGCGGCCAGCAAAGACAAGCCCTCCCGGGCTTGCGCCAGCTTGCGGGCCTCGGCCGTAATCTGCAGCGCCAGCTCCCGGGTCGGGGTGATGATCAGCGCCTGGGCCTCCTGCTTGTCCGGACGGATGTTCTCCAAAATCGGCAGCAAAAAAGCGAGCGTCTTACCCGTGCCGGTCTGCGCCTGCACGATTGCGTCCTCCCCGGCGAGCAGCGCCGGAATCGCCGCCGCCTGCACCGGGGTCGGATTGGCGATGCCTTGTTCCCGCAGCCTGCGAAGCAGCGCGGGCGAAATGCCCAGGTTTTCAAAAGTCGTCAACAAATTCACCTCATATTCTAGGATAAGCCGAACGAATGATGCCGACTAGGCCAGGGGGAGGCAGCCCCCATGCTCGCATCGCCGGTTTCAACCTATCGCCGGCGCACCTAATTCCAGTTCGTCCAATGCCGGTCTGTCCTATGCCAATTCGTCTTTTGCCAGTTCGTTCTTTGCCGATTCGTTCTTTGCCGGTTCATCCCGTTTCTGTTCAGCCATTTTCCGGTTCAACCGATTTAACGGCCGCCGTTTCGGGGCGGCAACCTTCTTATTGTAACAGACGATCCGCGGCACGGCGAGCTAAAACCGCCCCGAGCGGAAGATCGAATACAGCAGCCACAGGAACATCAGCAGCGCCACGACGAAGCCGATTTCGATCGCCGGAACGTCCCACAGTATCGTCGGCTGCCGGCTCAGTGACGAGCCGACGATCAAGCCGACCATGATGATGCTGAACGAAAGGAGAACGATGCTGAAGGACAAACGGTTGCTGATTTGATCCAGCTTGCGGAGAAACTGCTCCATCTCCGGGAAATCCATCTCCATCTTGATCTTCCCTTTGCCAAGCATCGTCGACAGCCGGCGCAGCTGCTGCGGCAGGTCGACCACAGAATCGGTCAATTCGGCCGCCCCTTCGATCAGCTTCTTCGTGAGCCGGCGCGACCCGTATTTCTCCCGCAGCAGCTTGCGCCCGAACGGCTCGGCCATGTCGAGAATGCGCAAGTTCGGGTCAAGGCTTAGCGCCACGCCTTCCACCGTAAGCAGCGCCTTCCCGAGCAGCAAGAGATCGGCGGGCAGGGTGATCCGGTGCCGCCGGGCGGTCACAAACAGATCGTTTAACGCCTGGCCGACCTGAATTTCGGCGAAGGGGATATCGTAATACCTGTCCCGCAGCCGCTCCAGATCCATGCGCAGCCCCGCCGTATCGGAGGCGTCATCCACCAGCCCCATGCGTAAGACAGCCCGCACCATACCTTCGGTGCTGCGCCGCATCAAAGCGATCACCAGCGAGGAGAGGTGGTCCTTCATGTCGCTGCTGAGCCGGCCGACCATGCCGAAATCGATAAACGCCAACTCCCCCCGCTCCGTCACAAGCAGGTTGCCGGGATGGGGGTCGGCGTGAAAGAAGCCGCCTTCAAAAATTTGCCGCAGCAGGGCATCCACGAGGCGCTGGGCGATCGTCTTCCGGTCGAAGCGGACTTCCGCCCGCCCGTTCAGCCGGTTCAAATGCACGCCGTCGACAAAGTCCATCGTAAGCACCTTGGACGTTGTGTAGTGCCAATAAACCCCGGGGATGTAGATCCCTTCCCCTTCCTTGAATTGCCGGCGGATTTTCTCCATGTTCCGCCCTTCATGGCTGTAGTCCAGCTCGGCCCGGATCGACCGGGAAAATTCCTCGACCATCTGCGGAATTTGATACTGGGAAACCCAGGACCACCGTTTATTCGCCAGCGCCGTCAAGTGCTTCAGAATGTCCAGGTCGCGCTCGATGACCGGAATAACGCCGGGACGCTGAATTTTGACGGCGACCCGCTCGCCGCTCGTCAGCCGCGCCCGGTGAACCTGCCCGATCGACGCCGCGGCCAGCGGCGTCTCGTCGAAGCTGGCCAGCAGTTCCCCGACCGGCATCTGCAGCTCCTGCTCCAAAATCGCCTTCGCTTCTTCGGCGGAAAAAGGCGGCACCTGATCCTGAAGCTTGACAAGCTCCTGAACGATCGGTTCCGGAAGCAAATCGGAGCGCGTGCTGGCCAGTTGCCCGGCCTTAATAAAGGTCGGGCCCAATTCCTCCAGCACCAGCCGGATCCGCTCGGCCAAAGTTCGCGTTTCCAGCGGCCCGGCCTTGCGCCACCACCGCAGCGGACCTCGAATGAGCCGGGTTAACCCGATCTCTTCGGCCATAAACCCAAAGCCATGGCGCACCAGCGCCATGGCGATTTCCCGGTATCTTCCGTTATGACGGACAAAGCTGCCCATGGGTCTACGGCTGCTGCAGCTCGGCGAGCTTCAGCTCCAGTTCGGCCACCCTGCGGGTCAGTTCCTCCACCTCTTTGGCCGAGGCGAGCCCCATGGTTTGAAGCGCGGATCTCACCTGTTCGTTAACGAGTTCCTTGAATCTTCCCTGTTCCTCGGCGCCTTTGTCGATCAGCTTCTCCACCAGCTGTTTCGATTCGGATGGAGCCAGTTCGCCGCGCTTCACCAGATCGTCCACAATCCCTTCGATCTTTTCCTTGCTCACGATCGTAAGGCCCCAACCTAAAGAAATCGCCTTTTTCAACAAATCGCTCATAACCAATCATCCTTTCCGTCATAGGTTTGGATATTGCTTATCATTACTGCATCAGCGGCGCGGCTTCTCCGGCATAATACCGGGCCAATTCGACGATCATGCTGCCCATTCGCTCTTCCTTGGGGGCCAGCACGCGCGGAACCCCGGCCTCCCGCAGCCCGGACGCCGTCACCTTGCCTACGGCGACGGCCAGCACCGGCCCCTCCAGCGCCTGCATCAGCGCCTCGAGCCGCCCCCTCTTCTCCGCATGCTCCATGAGAAAACGGACCTGCGGCCCGCTCGTGAACGTCACGGCGTCCACCTTCCCCTCCACGATGTCGGCAAGCAGTTCTTCCAGCGCTTCCTCCGGCGGCGCAATATGGCGATACGGCAAGACCTGGCGGCAGCTTGCCCCTTGCTCTTCCAGCCACGCGGTCAGCTGCGGGGCGGGGTCGCCGTGCAGCTGCAGCATCACGCTTTTTCCCGTGAAATCATGCTCCGCCAGTCCCCGGATCAAGCCTTCCGTACTGCCGTCGTCATCGCGGACGAGCGGCGTCAACTGCCGTTTTTTGAGGGCGTTTGCCGTCTTGTACCCCCGGGCGGCAATGGCATTCCTGCGCAGGTTCTCCCAAAGCTGCTGAGCCGCCCCCATATCCTCGGCCATCTCGAACACGGCTTCCAGCCCCATGCCGGTGGTGAAGATCGACCAGTCCGGCGGAGTCTCCACCCAGGCCGCTATACCGCTCCGCAGATCCGCGTCGTCCAGCAGAACCGTTCCTTGGGCCGGCCGGTACAGCGGAATTCCCCCGAGGTTTTCCACCAGCTTCCCCAGTTCCTCCGCCCGGCGAGGACCTGTCAACGCAATCCTTTTCCCTTCCAATCTCCGCGCCATATTTACCTCCCCAAAATCAGCCTGTTTTCTACTACCAGCTTATACGACCGAGGGGAGGAAGTAAATCCCAAGGCCCGCACGTCAGCCCGATTTCGGTTTGACCTTTCGCGGCCATAACGCGGCGAACAATACGATCGGCAGCACCAGTTCGAAGATCAGCGCCACCAGCGGCCATACGTAATTGAAGTTGAATTGCTGCAAGGCGTTTTTGAAAAACCAGATGGAGCACACGAACGCCAGCGCGCCCGCGGGGGCCGTCATAAGGCGGCCGGACAATTTCGGCACGACCATCTGCATTAAATAGCACAGCACGTAGATATCAAAGCCGATTTTGCCCAGCGCCGTCGGATACCATAGTCCTACGACAAGCAGATCGAAGCGGTCCATGAAATCGGTGATCTGCAATTGCCGGATAAGCTCGTATCCCGAATGCGTCAATTTGCCGGTCAGCGGCACACCCATGACCAGTTCGGTCATAAGCAGGGTGCCGAGAAGCAGCGCCGAGGTGGCGATCAAACCGGCAAGCACGCCCGCAGGACGGTAATACTTTCCCGAAATGACGAGCGGCAGGGCGATGATTTCCCCCAAATAAGGGACCGCGTACCATGCGCCCTTGGCGATGCCTATCCAATCGAAGGAAAAGTAAGGAACCATGTACTTGATATGTATATTCCTTAGCATGATGACGCTGACGGCGGTCAGGACGGAGATCATGATAGGCACATAGATTTCGCTGAGCCCGAGGAAGGCCCGGATTCCCCCCTGCGAAATATAGACTGCCGTGGCGGTGATCATGATCCCCAAAATCAAGATCGGCGTCCGGTTCAGCAGCACCGAATTCGTAAAATCGGCAAGGATGCGGATATCTCTGGCGGCGATGAACAGAAAAAAGAGAAGGTACATTCCCAACAGGACCCGGCCGCTCCCCGGAAATCTCTCCACGACCGCCTGCATCAGATTTTTGTCGGGAAACCGCTTCAGCACCGCCGACAGCAGCCACAGGGACAACACGCAAACCCCGCAGCCAAAGACGAAGGAGATCGCGGCATGCTGCCGGGCCACATCCGCCATTGGCGAAAATGTCTGCAAAAACGTCAAGGAGTTGATATACAGCAAGCCAAGCAGCGCGATTTGCCGCTCCGTTATTTTTCTCATCGTAATTAATGCTCTCTCCTTCCATAATCTCTTTAAGGAAAAGGCACAAGCGGCCGGAGCACCTTGCCCAGCCATTCGCTTGGGTAAAAGAGCTGAGGCGACAGCATGGTATAGAGCAGGATGCCGAGGGAAACGGCCATCATGCCGTAGGAAAACCACCGGTTTATGGGGGGCTCCTCCCTCATCGCTTCCTGGTCCCGCCATACGCCGAAGGCCATAAGCATCAGCAGCAGCAAGACGATATCAATCATTGCGGAGCCGATCCTCCCTTACGCCAAGCGAATTGATCAATTCGCCGGTATTTTCCAGATGAACGTGAGAGTGCACGCGGACTTCGACCTCCGGGAGCACATCGTTCCAGCGGTTATGCACTTTTGCCCATTCCGCCGGGTAGGCGTTGTGAAAAGAGTTGCCGATTCCGAATATGTCCGAACGGTACTCCTTCAGCACTTTGTTCGCCACCTCGCGAACGCGTTCCGCCACAAAGTCATTGCATTGCTTTTCCAGTTTGCCCATCATGGTGGACTCCAGGTTCACGTTCGACGTATTTTCCACAAGCAGCCCTTTGGCCTGGATATAGATGTCCGCGACAATTTGCGAGTTCTTCAGGCGAGTCCGGATTTTGGAATTCGTTTCGTTCAGGCTTACCGTGATCATTTGGTCGGGGTTGCCGCCTTCATACCGGACGCTGACTTTGGGATCGATCGCCTCGTTCATCGCCAGCAGCGCCATCGCTCCATCGTCCGTGTCCAAAAAACCGACCAGCTTGTCTGTACGGAGGACGCCCAGCCCATCCAGCCGAACGAGGCTTTGACCGTCGCCGACCTTGTCCGGGGCGCTTTCCCCCAAGGTAACGGCCGGAATCGCCGGGTCGATCCCTTCCGTGAGCAGCTGGTTGGACAGTTTTTGCACACTCATCGCCGATTTCATTCCCGATTTGGCGATTTCCCGGATCATCTCGGCGGGAACCTGCTCGATCGGGGCGTCCGCCCCCAACACTTTGTATGCGGGGCCGCGGGTAACCACAATGTAGGTGGTTAGGCGGTTTTGCGGAAAACGGGCGAACGTATCGATCTGCTCGCCGATTCCCGTCCGGGCAAATTCTTCGCCGTACAACGTTACCCGGCGGTGGGAATAGTTCAGCACGCGGGACAGGCTGGTCTGCATTTCCTTATTTGCGGTATAAACCGTCGGCGCCGTCTTGGACAGCATCAGAAACGTTTTGCTCCCGGATGTGCCGCCGCCTCCTCCCTCGCTTCCCGCCCCGCCCAATTGGCTTGGGAGAGCGATCTGAACCGTTGAGCGGATAAGGCCGTTTTCCTTATCGATGGAAGATCCGAGCACAAAAGCGATGTCGTTCACTTCAATCCGGTCCCAGCAGCCGGTCAGCAGAAGGGGAAGCAGCACCAACGTCAGTAGGAAACACGGTGTTTTTCGGTTCACCTTGTTCACCATCCCTCGGTGGTATCATTGCCCAGCCGCCGGGTTTTGCCGATTCTCCGGATATTGTCCGCCGCGTCGGCGGCCGGCCGTTTTTTCATCTTCCACATCGGGACGCGGCTGAAGATATCTTTCATATCCCTGGGCCGGTAAGGAGCGACCCCAGTCATATAGGGAACGCCAAAAGATTTTAATTGCGTCAGATGCACGATAATCCAAACCGCGCCGACCACGATGCCGAACAATCCGAAAGCGCCGGCTAATATCATGATCGGAAAGCGCAGCATGCGGATGGTGACGGCCAAGCTGAACCGCGGAATCGTAAACGAGGCGATGCCGGTGAGCGACACCACGATAACCATCGGCGCCGAGACGATCCCCGCCTGAACCGCGGCCTGGCCGATGACCAGCGCCCCTAAAATGCTGACGGCTTGTCCCACCGTTTTGGGCAGTCGGATGCCGGCTTCGCGCAGCGCCTCAAACGAGATTTCCATAATGAAAGCCTCGACGAGGGCGGGAAACGGGATTGCTTCCCGGGCGGCGGCAACGCTCAAAATGAGCGTCGACGGCAGCATATCCTGATGGAACGTCGTCACGGCAATATATAACCCCGGCAGAAACAAGGCGACGCACAGGAAAAAAATACGAATCCAGCGGATCATGTTGCTGATAAAAAACCGCTCGTAATAATCCTCGCTGGCCTGCAGCATCTGCCACAAAGTTACCGGCGCGATCAGCGCAAACGGCGTACCGTCGACGAAGATCGCCACTCTGCCCTCCAGGAGCTGGGCGGCTACGGTATCCGGCCTTTCCGTATATTGCATTTGGGGAAACGGAGACGACGGATTATCCTCAATCCATTCCTCGATATATCCCGTCTCCAGAATCCCGTCGATGTCAATCGCCTCGAGCCGTTGTTTGACGTCGTTAATCAGATGTTCTTCGGCGATGTTTTCGATATACGCAATGGCTACATCCGTCTTCGTCACCTTGCCGATCACCATGTCGATCAGCTTCAGCTTCTCCGTCTTGATTTTGAAGCGGATTAGCGCGGTATTGATCCGCAGCGATTCGGTAAAGCCTTCGCGCGGTCCGCGAATGACCGCCTCGGTCTGCGGCTCCTGCACGCTCCGGCGCGAACCGCCCTTCACGTTGAAGAGGAGCGCCTCATCCATCCCTTGGATAAAAACCGCCACGTTCGACGTCAGGACGGCATTAATCACCTTTTCCCAGTCGGAGCTCGCATCGGTTTGGCTGATGGAAACCCGCTTGAACGAAATCGGGTACGGATTGTCCGGCAGGACGCCGGCCAGCCCCTGAATGACGGGACGCAGAATATGCTCCTGCACGTCCTCCACTTTGATGATCCCTTCGATGTAGACGAGCAGGCCCTTAATGTAGTCCGTTAACTGGACCTCGCGGTAAATGACGTCCGAGCAGTCCTGGAATACTTTTTTGACGGTTTTCGTGTTTTTCGTCAGATCGCGGCTGACTTTCTCCCTCACTGCAACACAACTCCCTGCGGTCAACTGTTCATCGTTAACAAGATGTAGAATGTACCATTCGGGGAATAATATGTAGCCGGAGGGAAAGAAAAAAAGCTGCCCTACAGGCCGGCATGACCTTTCGGACAACTTTTTCAATGCGCGGTATTCTACTTGTGCGTGATCAAAAGCGGATTTTTTGAACTGCCTCTATTGTTTTCTAACGGTAAACTTGTCCAGCTGCCCCTTAAGCTGCTCCGCCATACGGGTCAAATCGGCGGAAGAAGAAGCTACTTCCTCGATGGAGGCGAGCTGCTGCTCGGCGGCCGCCGAAATCGTCTGCGTATTTCCGGCCGCTTCCTCGGAAATCAGCCGGATGTCCTTGATCGATTCCGTCACTTTGCCGGCTCCCGCCGCCAGTTCCTTGGCCGCTCCGGCCACGCCTTCCATCTTGGCGGCTGCGCCGCGAACCGCTTTGCGGATCCGCGAGAAGGAGCGCCCGGAGGTGTCGACGGCGACGATCCCTTCCTCGACCCCCTGCTTGGCGTTCTCCATCGATTGAACCGCACGCTCCATTTCGTTTTGAATGCCGGCGATCAGCTCCGCAATTTGCTGGGCCGATTGCTCCGAACCTTCGGCCAGCTTCCGTACCTCGGAGGCGACGACCGCAAATCCCCGCCCCTCTTCCCCGGCCCGGGCCGCTTCGATCGAGGCGTTCAGCGCCAGCAAATTCGTCTGCTGGGCTATCCCCGCAATGACCTCCACGATTCCCCCGATATTTTGCGTCTGCTCGCCCAGCGTTTGGATGACCGTCCCCAATTGATCGACCGTTTGCTGGATATACTCGATTTTTTCCACCACGCTAAGCACGGAGGCGTTCCCTTCCTCGGCAACGCCGTTCGTCTGCTCCATCGTTTCCGTGACCGCCCGGATATGCTCGGACATCGTGATCACCTGACGCGACATTTCCTCCACGCCGTCCGCGCCGGCTTCAACCTTCTGCAGCTGCTGCTCGCTGCCGGTCGCCATTTCCTGAATGGCCACGGTCACATGCTCAATCGCCTTGGTCGTTTGCTCCGCTCCGGCCGACAGCTGCTCCGCCGAAAAGGTAACCTGGTTCGCCGTTTCCCGCACGCTGGCGATCATCCCGTTCAGGTTGTCCACCATGCGCTGAAAATGGTTAGCCAGCACCCCGATTTCATCTTTCCGGTTCAAATAGTCGATGCGTCTTGTAAGGTCCCCTTCGCTGATGCGCTGTGTCGCTTCGCTCAGCCGGTCCAGCGGAACGGCGATCATTTGGACCGTGATCCAGGCGGCCGCGATGGCCACCGCCAAGGAAATTCCCGCGATCAGCAAGGAAGTGGAGTCAAAGATGCCCCTCAGCACTTGATCCAGCACGCACGGAACGATCGCCGCCAGCACCGTCGTGATCAGCAAAGTTAACCTAACACGCTTTGCCATAATGAACAGACCCTCTCTCTATCAAAATTTGGTAGGTATATCTGTATGTATTATAGATTTTAACGAAGTTTCCTGCTACGTAAGAAAACATTTATCGGCCGTCGTGCCTTTCGTAAAAAAAGAACCGCCCACCCAAACATGGATGAACGGTCCGGTGAACAACCGCAAGTTAATCGGCCAACCGGTAGCCCACGCCCCGCACGGTGGCGATATACATGGAGTTGGCGGCCCGGTCGCCCAGCTTTTTGCGCAGGCTTTTGATATGAACATCGACCACGTTGCTGCCGCCGAGAAACGATGTTCCCCACACTTCCGCCAGCAGCTCTTCGCGGGACAGAACTCCGCCCTCTTGCTCCAGCAGCTTAATCAGCAGCTCGTATTCCGTTTTCGTCAGCTCGATTTGAGCCCCGTTGCGGTAAACCGCCATCTTCTTGCGGTCGATCCACAAATCCTTGAAGATCGCCGGTGAGCTCCCGGGAAGCAGCCGCGTGGCTGCCCTGCGCGCACCGCTGCTTTGGATGATCCGCTGCGCGCGGTAGACGATCTCCATCGGGCGCGCGGGCAGCACGAGCAGTTCCTGATTCATCAGCCCCTGATCCAGGCGCGGCAGCATCGACTCCTTGATCAGCAGGAGGGAAGGAATGTCTCCGGTTTCCTGCTGCACGATGGACCGGATTGCCGCAGACTCCTCGCCTTCCTTATAGGAGGTCAAATCGAAAATCAGCAAATCCGCGGTCATCGCGTTGCGAATCCCTTGCTCCCAGTGATGGAACACCAGAACGTCGAAGCAGCCTTCCGACAAATCCCGCACCAGCTCATGAACATCGCTGGGGAAGGGACTGATCAGAATAACCCGCTGGGTAATCGGGCAAACCTCCCGCCCTATCGTCTTCTCCTCCTCATGAACGGCGGCCTCCAGGCCGGCAGGTCTGCGAAACGGCGTCACCGTGCTTACGATCTCTTTCAGTTTGGCTTCTTTTGCTGACACGACGGACACACCCCCCCAAATACGATATGAGCATGATGGACATCATACCCCGTTTCTTCGGCAACGGTCTTGCTCCATTCCTCGGGCAACCCGGACATCACTTCATCCACGCGCCCGCACACTTCGCACAAGATATGCTGGTGGTCATCCATCTTGGCGTCGTACCGGCTGGCGGACTCCCCCAGCTTCAACTCGCGGATCAATTCCTTTTCGGTCAAATAGCGCAGCGAATTGTACACCGTACCGTAGGCGAAGTTATAGCCCTGCTCCACAAGCCGGTTCATGACCTCGGCCGCCGTCGGGTGATCGTTCGCGTTGCGCACTACATCGTACACCGCTTTGCGCTGAGTCGTCAGATTTAAAGTTTTCATCTATTATCAATCCCTATTGTTTTTATTTTTAGAATTAGTATAAGTCTTATTTTAGTTTCAGTCAAATCTAATCTTTCGCAGAGCAAAAGTCAGCTTGAGGTTAGGAAAGTGGGGAGGGCGGCTCGCTGTCCGAATACTTTGCACGATTATCCCGTTTGATCAGGTAGCAGAGAAACAGACAAGCTCGGGAGAAGAAATATTTGGTGGAGAAGCAGATAGGCTCGAGATAATTTAGACGGGCTTAGGAGAAGGAATCAGGTTTAGGGGAGGTGAAACAGATCAGATAGGAATCAAGGACCCATTAAATTGATCTGCATCAAGTACCCCTACGGTTCAAGCGTCACGATCAGGCCGCAGCCGCAAGGGGCTGGTTCGGTTGGCGCGCGATTAGCCGACGGTAAGGGATCGCCGGAATCGCTACACACATGCGCAGCAACTTCTGCCGCATCGTTTCTTCCGCTCCGGGCAGGCGCAGACGGCGGCGTACGGTGTATTCGTTCAGATACGCCTGCAGATGCTTCAGTCCCAAGGCTCCATACGTACTCTTCAGCGATTCCCACGCCTCTCTCACTACTTTCCGCAAGGGCGCATACAGCCGAAAGGCCTGAGGAAACAACTGTACCGCCGATGTATGGACATCCACATGCCCATTGATGAACGCATCGAGTTCGTGACGGTTTGCCCTCTTTTCGCCTCCCCGCTTATGCGGCACCAGGCGGATTTTGACGTGCTCCGGCTCGCCCGACTCCGTTGCCGTGCAGCCGGCTACGACCGCCGAGGCGTACGGATGCGAAAGCTGACACCGGGATGGATTACGCCCATACTGATCGCTGTTCACTTTCACGTCTCCAGAGAGCAGCTCCCGGGCATCAAACTCCCCCACGGCATGACGTATTTTGTGCAGCATCGACCAGGCGGTCTTGTAGGCGACCCGGATCACCTGGCGCAGCCGCAGCGCCGAGATGCCATCAGGGAGTAGGAACAACTCCAGCGCCTGGAACCACTTCACCAGGGGGAGATGCGTTCCTTCAAAAATCGTACCGACCAAAGGGGATGTTTGATGCTTGCACTTTCCGCACTCGAACAAAGGGATGTGCCGGGAAGTCAGGCGGCTGCAGCGGGTGTAAGTGCAGCGCGGGCAGACGAAGCCGTTTGGCCACTTCATCGCGATTAGCGCTTCCATGCAGGCCTGCTCGCTGTTAAAACGGCTGCTGAATGGCTGAAGTTCCGTTCCCGCATTGATCTCCATGTTTACTCGCCCCCGAATCAAGAATATACGAACATAAATTCCATTTATTTCATTATACCAAACATGTGTTCTCTAATCAAGCCGAAAATCTCTCCTGAACCGCCTCATTTTGTCCTCAGCTTTTTTTGTGTTTTTTCTTCTCTTTTTTTGGAACCCTTGACTTGCTCTAACCCCACTCCCTGCTCCTTAACGAAGGGGATAATCGTGCAAAGGCAGGCAGCAGGCAGAGACACCAAGACACGAACGCTTTAGATGGTCCCATCCAGACAGCCCCCCTCACCTGGCGTCGATTTGTGACGCAGCTCGAAACGGCTACGGTGCAAAAGGTAGATACACCGCCCCGCCGGATCGTGACGCCTCTACATCGTTGACGCTTCCTCAACGAAGCAGCCCCAAAAGCCGGAAAGACACTGTCCGTCTTTGATTGAGCGTCAACTCCGGCAATGGATTGCTGCTTGCCCAGCTACATCCAGGCTTGCCTGCCGATTTTTTGCTGCGAAAGTTGAGTTTCTAACTACCCGGTGATGGAAATAATGAAAAAAAATGATTTCCCCAAGGAGGAACAAGGCATGTCAAACCATACTTCCCCATCCGGCCGGCTGCCGCAGCAACCGGAATCCATGTGGCGCAAAACGACCGCCCTGCCTGCTTTTGAACCATTAAAAGAAGATATCGAAACCGACGTGCTCATTGCGGGTGCCGGCATCGTCGGCATTACGACCGCCTATTTGCTGGTCCAGGCCGGATTGAAGGTCGCCGTGATCGACGCCGGAAAAATTCTCGACGGAACGACCGGCTATACGACGGCAAAAATCACGGCCCAGCACGGGCTGATTTACGACAAACTGTTGAACCATTTCGGCAAGGAAGGCGCCCGGCTGTATTACGAGGCGAACGAGGAAGCGCTCGGCTTTATTGCGGACACGGTGAAAAAGCGGAAAATCGACTGCCAATTCCGCCGCGAAGATGCTTATCTGTACGCCGATTCGGATGAGCAGCTGCAAGAAGCTGGAAGCCGAATGGAAGGCTTACAAAGAGCTTGATCTGCCTGCCGAATGGCTTGATTCCCTGTCCTTGCCGCTGTCCGCCAAAGGGGCGATCGTGCTGAAGAACCAGGCGCAGTTCCATCCGCTCCATTACTTGCGCGATTTGGCCGAGTTCGTGGCCGAAAGCGGCGGTACCTTTTACGAGAACACCACCATGAGGGATCCAGCCGAAGATTTGGAAGACGGCCGGCTCAAGCTATCCTCCGAGGATGGGCATACGGTCATCTGCCGCCACGCTGTTTCCGCCTCCCACTTTCCGTTCATCGACGGCAAAGGGTTGTACTTTGCCCGGCTCTATTCCGAGCGGTCCTATGCGGTCGCCTTCGAGCCCGAGCAGCCGTATCCCGGAGGCATGTACATCAACTGCGGGAACCCTAAACGCTCGCTGCGCTCGGCCGAGCTGAACGGGAAAACGGTGGTGATCGCCGGCGGAGAATCGCACAAAACCGGAAAAAACGACTGCACGATCAAATGTTACGAGGCGCTGGCGGAATTCGGGCAGTCGGTGCTGGGCGTTAAATCGATCCCCTACCGCTGGTCGACGCAGGATTTGGTCACGATGGACGACGTGCCTTATATCGGCCGCCTCACGGAAGATCGCCGCAACATTTATGTAGCGACCGGCTTTGCCAAATGGGGCATGACCAGCAGCACGGTGTCCGCGCACCTGATCCGGGATCTGATTTTGGAAAAAGATAACCGGTACGAGCGCTTGTTTACACCCTCGCGGTTCAAGGCGGAACCCACGATCAAAAATTTGGCCCGGCAAAACGCCGATGTGGCCAAAGAATGGGTGACCGGCAAGGTGGAGCTTGTCCACCTGAAACCCGAGGATCTCGTCCCCAGCCAGGGCGCTGTCGTCAAGCACCGCGGCAAAAGAGCAGGGGCCTACCGCGATGACGAGGGCCAGCTTTATCTTGTGGACACAACGTGCACTCACATGGGCTGCGAGGTCAAATGGAACGAAGCGGAACGCTCGTGGGATTGCCCTTGCCACGGCTCGCGGTTTGATTATAAAGGCGCGGTCATCGAGGGACCCGCAACCAAGGATTTACCTCGGCTGCACCGGCAGCCCGAACAAATGAAAAGCTAGGATGGCGCTTGCATCCGTTGAGATCCTTATTTTTTGAATTGAAAAAGGCTCGGCGGATGTTTTGTTTTTTGTTCACTACCTTGCTTTGTTCAGTACTGTATGATATTATGCTTTCAGTGATACTGATTATTGTTCAGTAGTGGAGAAATATCTTGAAATGAGGCGAACACCGGTATGGACATCAGCATCCAATTCAAGAAAGGCGCTTTGGAGCTTTGCGTGCTCGTGCTCATCCAGCAACGGGACCGTTACGGGTACGAGCTCGCCCAGTCCGTTTCCAAGCATATCGAAGTGGCCGAAGGAGCGCTTTATCCTCTGCTGCGAAGACTGGTCCATGAAGGCTACTGCACGACATACCTGCAGGAATCCACGGGCGGCCCGCCGCGCAAATATTACAAGTTGACGCCCGAAGGGGAAATATATACGAACAGGCTGGTGGTCGAGTGGAAACAGTTCGTCCAGAGCGTATCTACATTAATCGAGAAAGGAAGCCATTTATGAATAAAAATGAATTTATTGCGCTTCTTAGAGCCCATCTCTCCGTCCTTCCGCCGGAAGAACAAAACGAATTGCTGGAAGATTACGAAGCTCACTTCGAATTCGGCCTGCAAAGCGGGAAGACGGAGGAAGAAATCGTGCTGGAACTGGGCGAACCCGCGGAACTGGCCAAAGAAGCGCTCGGCAACCGCTACATCCCCCAAGATCATGTGTATTGGTACGGACCTGATCCGGCGGGCCGCGCCAACGCGCCTGAACCGAACTCCGCCGCCCGCGCGGGAAACGATCGTCCGGCGGGAAATACGCCGGCCTATACCGGACCGGGTTTGAAGGCCGTTAAGCGCCGCGGCGTGTTTGCCGGTGTGATGGTATACATCGGACTTTTTTTCTTAAACCTTATCGTCGTTCCGCTGCTTCTGTCCTTATGGTCGGCATTTGCCGGTTTTGCGGCCATCGCGCTGGGCGGGATTATCAGCCCGCTCGCCCTCGGACTGGAATTTGCGGTGCATCACCAGTTTAACCCGGGCAAGCTTTTTGCAGCGGTTGCCTGCGTAGGGATCGGCATCTTGCTGGCGGTCGGTTCACGTTATTTATTCATCGGAATGCTGCGCTTGAGCACCGGATATTGGAAGTGGAACGTTCGAATCGCAAAAGGAGGAGATGCGGCGTGAACAGCAAAAGATGGACGCTGCTTGGATTGTTTTTGATCGTGCTGGGGCTGGCCGGGATGGCCTACCAGCGGTTTGACTTCGGCGAGAAGCTGCCCGCCTACCAGCAAAAATGGACCTTCGGCGAAGGCGAGCTGGAAAATCTGCACATCGAAGGCGAATATGACGTAGATGTGGAGTTTATCGACAGCCCGGACGGGGCCGGTTATATCGAGGCCAGCGGCAACATGAAGCAGGAAGCGATCGATAAAATAAAAGCGGCCGCGATATCCGGCCAAACGCTTAAGCTGGAATTTGAGGAGCCATGGGACTGGTCCTTCTTCAGCATGAATTTCCAATCAACCAAACAGCATATTACCGTGGCCCTGGCCAAGGACAGCGGACTGAAGGCGATCAGCTACAAGTCGGTCGACGGGAACGGCAGCTTCGCTGGTTTAAAGGCTGAGAATATCGAGCTTTCCGTTTCCTCGGGCAACATCCGCGCCGATGCCGTCCAAGCGGAAACCCTGAAGTTTACCGCCACCACCGGGAATATTACCGCCGAACGGGTTGAGGTTCAGGGAAATGCGGAAATCAAGCTAGGTTCCGGCAACATCAAAATCAATGAGCTGCAGG